>NZ_LMME01000023.1:0-519066 GCF_001422125.1 Methylobacterium sp. Leaf85
TGCGCCTGGGGCGAGATCTACTCCCTCTTCCCCTCCACCTGCACCGACACCTTCGGCACCAAGTTCGCCGCCACCAATGCCGGCCTGCTCTACACCGCCAAGGGCACCGCCGCGCTTCTCGTGCCCGTGGCCAACTACCTCCAGCAGGCCACAAAYAGCTGGGACGGCGTCTTCCTCGTCGCCGCAGGCGCCAACATCCTCGCWTCCCTCCTCGCCATCGGCGTGCTCAAGCCCTGGCGCAAGCGCGTGGTGGCCCAGGCACTTGCCGTCTCCGACGAGGCGAAGCCCGCCCCCCGCGTGGTCGCTGCCTGATCTCGGGCTGAGCCACCGACCATGACAGAGTGCGGGGGCCGGACGCCAAGTCCTGGCCCCCGCACCCGTTTCAGCCCCCCGTGATCGCCTCCGCAGGAGATGTCCGATGCCGCCGACCTGGCACCCGATGCACACGGCTCCGCAAATCGTCGAGCGGATCTGGCTCAACCATTTGACACTCGGCCCGATCCTGGCCGAGGGCCGCCCCGGCCGCTGGTACGCCCCGAGCGCGGCCCGGCAAGTCTGGCGTTGGTACCGTCCGGCCGGACCGGACACTCTTGAACCCTTCGCCGGCTGGCTCCCCTACGCGGCGCTCGCGGCTGAGGAGGAAGACGCAGCCGCCCTGGATGCCACGCCTCACGGCCTCCTAGATTCCCTTGCCATCGCAGGGCAGCGGGGCCGCACCGCCTCCTTTGGCGGATAGACCGCACGGCTGCCGGACCCGGAATGACGGAGGTCACCCTCGTTCCGCCCATCGAACGAGCCGGCTCCCAACGCCGGTCATGCTAAGGCTGTCCCACCGATGAGCTGGGAGAGAGAGCTTGGCTGCCGACCCGCCGGTTCGCATTCTGCGGCCACGCGATCAGCTCGATTTTTTTACGACACGCGATCGGTCGTCCTCTCGTCGGCGGTGACACCGCTCGACGCCTGGAACGTCGTCTCCTCAGAACCGCGACCGCTCATGGCGTCCGCCTTTCGCGTGAGGGATGCGATCGCGGCGCGCTTCGGTGTGAAGGCCATCGGCGGCTTTTCAGGAGAACGACGGCCGCATGTCCGCGAGGGCGACACGCTGGATTTCTTCCTTGTGGAACACAGCGCGCCGGATATGCTGGTCCTCACCGAGCGGGACCGGCACCTGGACGTCATGATTTGTCTTGCGACGTCCGGTCATCGTCTCACGATCACGTCGTCGGTCGTCGTCCACAATGCCTTCGGTCGGGCCTACATGGTGCCGGTCGCGTCGATCCATCGCCTGATCCTCGCCGCCGACCTGCGGCGCTTGAGGACGTCGTCGTGGCAGGAAGCCTCGCGTTCCGGCCCGTAGATCCTTCACAGGGACGAGGCCAGTCGATCGCCGAGCGCCCTTACGGGCGGCCATGAGGATGGGCCGGGCCGGTCCCCTCCCAAACGAAAACGGCGCGCCTTGCGGTGCGCCGTTCTCCTCGATTTTGCGGCCCGTCCTGGGATGGGCCGCCGCGTATCCGGCTCAGACAGCGTTCGCCTGATGCAGCCGCTCGATCTGCTGCTGGGTGTAGCCGAGGTCGAGCAGGACCTCGTCGGTATGCTCGCCAAGCAGTGGCGAGGACTTGATCTCCACCGGCATGTCCGAGAACTTGATCGGGCTGCCGACGGTCAGGTAGGTGCCGAGCTTCGGGTGCTGGACCTCGACGATGGTGCCGCTGGCGCGGAGCGAGGGATCGACCGAGAGTTCCTTCATCGACAGCACCGGCGAGCACGGGATGTCGAACTTGCGCAGGATGTCGACGGCCTCGAACTTGGTCTTGTCGGCGAGCCATTCCTCGATCGTGCCGAAGATGTCCATGATTTTGTCCTGGCGGGCGCGCGCCGTGTTGTAGGCCGGATCGTCGATCCACTCTTCCTTGCCGATCGCCTTGCAGATCGGGGCCCAGGCATGGCCCTGGATGGTGAAGTAGATGTAGGCGTTGGGGTCGGTCTCCCAGCCCTTGCACTTCAGCACCCAGCCCGGCTGGCCGCCGCCGCCCGCATTGCCGCCGCGCGGCACCACGTCGGTGAACTCGCCATGCGGGTACTGGGGGTACTCTTCGAGATAGCCGAGGGCGTCGAGGCGCTGCTGGTCGCGCAGCTTCACGCGGCAGAGGTTCAGCACCGAATCCTGCATTGACACGGCGACCTTCTGGCCCTTGCCGGTCTTGTTCTTCTGGTGAAGCGCCGTGAGGATGCCGATGGCGAGATGCATGCCGGTGTTGGAATCGCCGAGGGCCGCGGCGCTCACGGTCGGGGGGCCGTCCCAGAAGCCGGTGGTGGACGCCGCACCGCCGGCGCACTGAGCCACGTTCTCGTAGACCTTCAGGTCCTCGTAATGGTGGCCGTCCGAGAAGCCCTTCACCGAGGCCAGGATCATGCCCGGGTTGAGTTCCTGGATGCGCGCCCAGGAGAAGCCCATCCGGTCGAGGGCGCCGGGTCCGAAGTTTTCGACCATGACGTCGGATTGCTTGATGAGGTTCTCGAGGACTTCCTTGCCCTCGGGGGTCTTGGTGTCCAGCGTCAGCGAACGCTTGTTGGAGTTGAGCATGGTGAAGTAGAGCGCGTCGGCATCCTCCACGTGGCGAAGCTGGTTGCGCGTCACGTCGCCGGAACCGGGACGCTCGACCTTGATCACGTCGGCGCCGAACCAGGCGAGGAGCTGCGTGCAGGCGGGGCCAGCCTGGACGTGCGTGAAATCGATGATCTTGGTGCCTTCAAGCGGCTTGCTCATCTGGACGTTCTCCCTTTTCTATCGTCTTGCAACGATAATGGATCTGATAGTTCGACTGTCCGGTTCTGATCCGGAACTCATGTTGGCCCGTAGTCCGGCGAAACCTTGAGATCTGCGCGCCTCCACTCAAGCGGCGGCGCTTTCGAGCTCGCTCAGACGCTTGCGCATCTGGCGTTCGTCGTTCCAGCGCCGGGTCTCATCGCGGATGATGGCGAGGATACCGGTCACCGTGCCGTCGGGGCCGTGGAGAAGGCCGACGGTGAAGGCGATCGAGAGTGATCGGCCGTCTTTGTGAAGCGCCGGCACCCGCAGCACCTCGGTGCCGTAGCGGGTGATGCCGGTCCGCATCGTCTTGGCGTAACCATCCCAGTGACGCTGGCGCTGGCGTTCGGGGGTGATCAGGTCGAGGGATTGGCCGAGCGCCTCGGAGGACGAGAACCCGAAGATCCGCTCCGCCGCCGCGTTCCAGACCACGATGGCTCCCTCGGGATCGGAGACGACGATGGCATCTCCGGCGGCTTCCACCAGTTGCGAAAAATCGATGCCGGCGGGATTAGCTCGGTCCGACATAGCTTGGTCCGACTTGGCTTGCTTCGCGTCTTCTATCGAAACGGTGTTCATCGACTTCGCCGGCCGGCCTGGCCGTCAGGCGCGATGGAACGTTTCTCCGCGGTGACGCGGCGCGAAGACCGAAGACGTCGCAAGACCGGATTTAGGCAAAGACATGTTGCGGGTGCGAATGCTGCAATGCATCATTGTAATCGCTTCCTCCATTTCGCGGAAAGGTCAAACCCCGTCCGAGAGATGTTCCGCGCACTTGCTTTTTCTGTGCGTCTACTGTTGGTATTTGGTATGCCAATGATCGTTGGCTGTCAACACGGATGCAGGAGCGGCGGATGACATGGAACTTGCCCTCGCTCTCGGGGCGTTGCCTTCCCGCCATGCCTCGCATGCGGTGGCCAAACGAGCCTTGAGGAGACGCCCCGGATGGACAGTGACGGCAGCATCACCATCAGGCAGATCGAGGGGTATCGGTTCGAGATCGATTTCGGGGAGGCCTTCCCGAACCTCGCCGTCGACGAGGCTCCGCCCTATGGCAGCGGGGAGGGGCCTTTTCCCGAGCAGATCCTGGTCGCGGGCGTCACCAACTGCCTCTGCGCCAGCCTGGTCTTCGCTCTGGGCAAGTTCAAACAGGATGCCCCAGGGCTCGCCGCACGATCCAGCTTTCGGGTGGAGCGCAACGCAGAGGGCCGCCTGAGGATCAGCGGGATCGAAGTCGGAATCTCGCTTGCCGCTCCTGCAGGTTCGATGCCCCGCCTCGGTCAGGTTCTCGAACAGTTCGAGCGCTTCTGCACCGTGTCCGAGAGCGTCAAAGCGGGGATTCCCGTCACCGTTGCGGTGCGCGACTCGGACGGAACGCTGTTGAAATAACCGCTCACGAGGAAGGAAAAGCCATGGCACACGCGCGCGCGCAATCACCCGAAGACCTTGCCCGTCTCTTCAATGAGCGGGCCAATGCTGGCGACGTGGAGGGATTGGTCGCCCTCTACGAACAGGATGCCGTGCTCGCCGCCGGCAAGGTCGTGGCGACGGGGCAGCGGGAGATCCGCGCTTTCTATACGGACCTTCTCGCCCGTCGCTCCGAATTCCCGGCCGCGGAAGCGCTGCCCAGCATCCGCAACGGAGCGATCGCGATGACCTTCGCGCGCCTGCCGAACGGCACGATCTCGGTGGAGACGGCGCGGCTGCAGGACGATGGTGGCTGGCTGTGGATCATCGACCAGTTGAAGATCAAGCCGATGGCCGAGGCCAAGGCGGAATAGCGCTCTTGAAACCGGCCGCCGGGAGATTCACCCCATGATCGATCCGCAACTCGCCGGGCGGCTCACCTTCGCGCATCGCTTTCCGACCGTGGAACCGCTTCCCCCCGGTCGGCATCGGCTCGGCCTTTTCGACGAGCGCGATGCCATGCTGATCGTGCCGACGGGGATCGATCCGCGCCGTCCGACGCCGCTGGTCGTGCTCTTCCATGGCGGAGGCGGGAGCGCCGAGAAAATCCTGCCCATGCTGGAAGTGCACGCGGCGGTGCGCGGCTTCCTGCTTCTCGTCCCGCAATCCCTGTTCCCGACCTGGGATCTCGTCATCGGCGGTCATGGGCCGGACCGCGAACGGCTCGACCTCGCTTTGACCGATGTGGCGTCCCGCTTCATGCTCGATCCGTTGCACATCGTCTTCGCCGGCCATTCGGACGGGGGCAGTTACGCCCTCTCCGCCGGCCTCGCCAATGGCCATGTGGTGACCCATCTCGTCGCGTCGTCGGCGGGGTTCCTGTCGGTGCACCTTCAATCCGGGTCGCCGCGCATCTTTCTCTCACACGGAACTCGAGACGAGCAGATCCCCATCGATCGCAGTGCGAGGGTGCATACCGCCCGCCTAAGGGAGGCCGGCTACGACGTGACGTCGGTGGAGTATGACGGCCCGCATGCCTACCAGCCGGCCATCGTGGCACAGGCGATGGATTTTGTGTTCCGGCCCGAGGGTGACGGTCCGTAGCAGGCGGTTCCCGGCAGGCGTCGATCAGAGCAGCGTCCGGTCCAGCCGGATGATCCGGCACGGGTCGCCGCGCTTTGCCGCCGGAGCGCCGGGCGGGCGCACGAGGAGCGCCTCGGACTGGCCGAGTACCGAGAGCATGGAGGAATCCTGGCGCGTTTCGGCATGGACCGTGGGAAAGCCGCCCGCATTGGCCTCCACCCTCGCGCGCATGTAATCCTGGCGGATATCGTTGGCCGGCATGTCGGCGCCGAGGATCGCCGGCTCGCTGCGGTCGGCCCCGGCCTTGGGGTCGCCGAGAAGGGCGCGGATCGCCGGCACGACGAAGAGTAGGCCGCAGACCACGGCGGAGACCGGATTGCCCGGCAATCCGATGACCATCATCGGCCCGAGGCGCCCATGCATCAGCGGCTTGCCGGGGCGCAGGGCGACGCGCCAGAACCCGAGTTCGAGGCCCTCGCGATGCAGGGCCGCCTGGACGAGGTCGTGATCGCCCACGGAGGCGCCGCCGAGAGTCACGAGGAGATCGGCTTTCGCGTCCCGCGCCCGTCCGAGGGCCGCTTCGAGGGATGCGAGGCTGTCGCCGGCAATGCCGAGATCGATCGGTTCGGCACCCGCCTCGCGGGCGAGGCTCGCGACCGCCAACCCATTCGAGGCCACGATCTGGTCCCAGCGGGCCGGTTCGCCCGGTGCCACGAGTTCGTCGCCGGTGGCGAGGATCGCCACCCGCGGCCTGCGGCGAACCGACAGGGTCGCGTGGCCGCCGGCCGCCGCGAGGGCGAGGCGACGGGCATCCAGGCTCTCACCCGCGCGCAGGAGGGGATCGCCGGCCCGGAAATCGAGCCCCGGAACGCGGATGTGGCGCTTGGCGGCCACCGTCTCCGTGGCCGTGACCACGTTGTCGGAAACGTCGGCGTTCTCCTGGATCAGGATCGTGTCGGCCCCCGCCGGAACCGGAGCTCCCGTGAGGATCCGCACCGTTTCGCCGGGGCCGATCGTTCCGGCAAAGCCATGGCCCGCCGCGCTCATGCCGATGAGCCTCAGCGTCGCCGGAACGGTGGCGACATCCTCGGCGCGCACGGCGTAGCCATCCATCGCGGAAGCCGGGAAGGGCGGCTGCGTGCGCAGGGCGGCCACATTCTCGGCCAGCGTCCGGCCAAAAGCCTCGGCCACCGTGACCGTCTCGGCCGCCACCGGCTCGGCGGCGCTCGCGAGGATGCGCGCGAGCGCCTCCTCCACCGGAATGAGCGTGCTCACGAGGCGTCCTCGGCCCGGTACGAGCCGGACTTTCCGCCATCCTTGGCGAGCAAGTGAATGCCTTCGATCCGCATGCCGCGATCGGCGGCCTTCACCATGTCGTAGATCGTCAGGCAGGCGACCGAGACGGCCGTGAGGGCCTCCATCTCCACCCCTGTCGGGCCGATCACCTTGACCTCAGCGGTGACGCGCAGGCCGGGCAGGGAATCGTCGGGCTCGCATTCCACCCGGACCTTGGAGATCAGCAGAGGGTGGCAGAGCGGGATGAGCTCATGCGTGCGCTTCGACGCCATGATGCCGGCGAGCCGCGCCGTGCCGATCACGTCGCCCTTCTTGGCATCGCCTTCGCGGATCAGGCGCAGGGTCTCGGGTAGCATCACCACGACGCCCTGGGCGCGGGCCGTGCGGGTGGTGGCGGCCTTGTCGGAGACATCGACCATATTGGCGGCGCCGGCCGCATCGAGATGCGTGAGGGTGCTCATTTTCCGGCCTTGCCGAACAGGAGGCGCTTCGTCGCCTTGGTCACGTCCGCCTCCCGCATCAGGCTCTCGCCGACGAGGATGGTGCGGAGGCCGCCCTTTTCCAGGCGAAGGACGTCGGCATGGCCGGTGATGCCGCTCTCGGCGACGGCGATACGGTTGGACGGCACGCCTTTGGCCACGCGGATCGCCGTATCGAACGAGACCTCGAAGGTCTTCAGGTCGCGGTTGTTGATGCCGAGAAGCCGGGTGCCCAGCGGAATGGCGCGGGCGAGTTCCTCCTCGTCATGGACCTCGACCAGCACATCCATGCCGAGATCGTGCGCGGTCTCGACGATGGCCAGCGCCTCGTCGTCGTCGAGGCACGCCATGATCGCCAGCACGCAATCGGCGCCCCAGGCGCGCGCCTCGAACACTTGGTACGGTTCGAACAGGAAGTCCTTGCGCAATACGGGCAGCGAGCAGGCGTCCCGTGCCTCGGTGAGGTATTCCGGCTTGCCCTGGAAAGAGGGCGTGTCGGTGAGCACGGACAGGCAGGTGGCGCCACCCGCCTCGTAGGCGGCGGCGAGGGTGGCGGGGTCGAAATCCTCGCGGATCAGGCCCTTGGACGGAGAGGCCTTCTTCACCTCGGCGATGAGGGCGGGACGCCCTTGCGCGATATGGGCGGCGATGGCATCGGCGAAGGGGCGGACGGGCGCGGCCTTCTCGATGCGCTTCTCGAGCTTGGCGAGGGGTACGCGCAGCTTGGCTTCGGCGATCTCTCGGCGCTTGTAGGCCTCGATTCGCGAGAGCACGTCTCGCCGGTCGGTGGTGGCCGGTGCCGCAACCACGTCTGCCACGGGTTTCGCCTCGCTCATCGGGGCCTCTTTCATGTGTTCGAGACCGCGACGAGGCGCGCGAGGGTCGCCCTGGCCGCGCCATCGTCGATGGCGGATGCCGCACGCGCCACGCCTTCCGCCAGATTCTGAGCGGAACCGGCGACGACGAGGCCGGCCCCCGCATTGAGAACGGCGATGTCGCGATAGGCGTTGCGCTCGCCCGCCAGGACGGCGTTCAGCGCATGCGCGTTATGGTCGGGATCGCCCCCGCGCAGATCCTCGAGGGTCCAGAGCGGCAGGCCGACGTCGCGCGGATCGATGGTGAAACGGCCGATCCGCCCGTCCTCCAGGGTGACTACCGGCGTCGGGCCGGTGACGGTGATCTCGTCGAGCCCGTCCGACCCGTGCACCGTCCAGACCCGCGTGCTGCCCAGTTCGCCCAGCACACGCGTCAGGGGTTCGGCCCATGCCTCGGTGGAGACGCCCAGAAGCTGGCGCTCGACACCGGCCGGATTCGAGAGCGGCCCCAATAGGTTGAAGATCGTCCGCGTCGGCAGTTCGGAGCGCACCGGCGCCACGTGGCGCATGGCGCCGTGATGGGTCTGGGCGAACATGAAGCAGAGGCCGGCCTGCGCGAGGCAGCGGGCCAGCCCGTCCGGGTCGAGACCGATTTTCACGCCAAGGGAGACGAGGACATCGGCCGCCCCCGAGCGCGAGGTGGCCGCGCGGTTGCCGTGCTTGGCCACGGGCACGCCGCAGGCCGCCGTGAGGATCGCGGCGAGAGTCGAGACGTTGTAGCTGCCCGAATGATCGCCACCGGTGCCGACGATATCGATGGCGCCGGGCACCGGGGCCACGCGCACCATCCGCGCCCGCATGGCCTCCACCGCGCCGACGATCTCGTCCTCGGCTTCGCCGCGGACCTTCAGGGCGATGAGGAAGGCGCTGGCCTGGACCGGTGTCACCTCGCCCGAGAGCAGGTCGTCGAAGGCGGCGCGCGCCTCCGCCCGGTCGAGACTCGACCCGGCCGCGACTTTCGCGAGGAGCGGCTTGAAGGTGTCCATGGCTGTTCGACGCGTAAGTCAGTACTGACTGACGCGTCAATGCACGCCGGACCCTCGCTTGTCACGCCCCGCGTTCCAAGCGGCGGCGATGTCGAGGAAGTTGCGCATAATCTGCGAGCCGTGATGTGAGAGGACGCTCTCCGGGTGGAACTGCACGCCGTGGACCGGCAGTGTGGCGTGTTCCAGCGCCATGATGAGCCCGTCCGCTTCCGCCGTGACGATGAGGTCCTGCGGGCACCCGCCTCGCTCCACCACGAGGGAATGGTAGCGCGTGGCATCGAAGGGGCCGTTCAGCCCGCGAAAGACCCCCGTCGCCCTGTGGGTGATGCTCGAGACCTTGCCGTGCATGGGCTTTGGCGCCCGCACCACGTCGCCGCCGAAGGCCTGCCCGATCGCCTGGAGGCCGAGGCAGACTCCGAAGATCGGCACCTCGCCGGAGAGGTCGCGCACCACGTCGAGGCAAATGCCGGCCTCGTTGGGCGTGCACGGCCCCGGCGACAGCACCACCGCATCGGGAGCGCGCTTGCGGATCTCGTCGATGGTGATCCGGTCGTTGCGCACGACATCGATCGATCCGCAAAGCGGCCCGATGAGATGGACGAGATTCCAAGTGAAGGAATCGTAATTGTCGATGACGAGGACGTTGGCCATGATCGCGCTTCTCTTGATTCCCCTCGTGTGACGAGGTGAGCCGAGAGGGTCAAGCGTTCTCGCGCCGCGCCCGCTCTCAGGCCCCGATCGTCGGATGCCGGACGGCGGCGCCGTCCCCCAGATGCGCGCGGATGAAGGCACCGGCGCTCGCAAGGGATTGCCGCCCCTCGGCGAGTTGCGGATAGAACATGTGCCAGGCATGGATCATGTGCGGCCAGACTTGGAGCGTCACGGCGACGTCCGCCGAGGCGGCCACCCCGGCGAGGCGAAGGGAATCGTCCAGCAGGGTCTCGGCGCTGCCGACCTGGATCAGCATCGGCGGCAGGCCGCCGAGGTCGGCGTGAAGCGGCGAGATCAGCGGGGTCGCAGCATTCTTTCCTGCGCAATAGGCCTCCGCGAGTTCCGTCAGGTATTCCCGCTGGATCAGGGGATCGACCGCCGCCTTGGTGTCCATGCTGTCACCGGTCATCTCCAGATCGACCCAGGGCGACGTGAGCCAAAGACAGCGCGGAAGCGGCAGGCCGGCATCACGCAGCGAGAGGGCCGTCGCGAGGGCAAGCCCGCCGCCAGCGCTCTCCCCGGACAGGACGATGTTTCCCGGGCTGACGCCCGAATCCAAGAGGAAGCGGTAGCCCGCCAGGGCGTCATCGAGGGCCGCGGGAAACGGATGTTCCGGCGCGAGCCGGTAATCCAGGGCCAGCGTGCGCGCTCCGGCGGCGCGGCCCGTCTCGGCCATCATGTGCCGGTGGCTGTTGAGCGAGCCGGACACGTACCCGCCGCCATGCAGGAACAGGACGACGCGGGCCGGGTCGGCCTCCGGGCTCACGGTCCATTCGGCCGCCACCCCGCCGGCATCGACGGGCACGACCGTCACATCGTGGGGGACAGGATAATGCGCGCCGAATCCATCGAGCCGCTCACGGCGCTCGGCGAGATTCGAAGATCGTGGACTGGCCGCGAGGAGATCCCTGACGGCATCGATCTCGGTCCCAGCCATCACGTCCCTCCGCCATCGCAACCGGCCGATATACGACCGCTTCGATGTCTATCGGCAATCACGGCACGAGCGGAAGGGCTGCCTTGGTACGCGGAAGGACTACTGCCCCCGCCGCGCCCGGCTCGCAAACATCACCGCATCCTCAGCGGCGCGGAAAAGGGCTTTGGCTTTGTTCACGCATTCCTGTTGTTCGGAGGCCGGATCGGAATCGTAGACGATGCCGGCGCCGGCCTGAACATGCATCCGGCCGTCCTTCACGATGGCGGTGCGCAGAACGATGCAGGTGTCCATCTCGCCGCGCGCGCCGAAATAGCCGATGCAGCCGCCATAGGGTCCGCGCTTCTCACGTTCGAGTTCGTCGATGATCTCCATCGCCCGGACCTTGGGAGCACCGGAGACCGTGCCCGCCGGAAACCCGGCCGAGAGGGCATCGAGCGCGTCGTGGCTCGGATCGAGATCGCCCTCGACATTCGAGACGATGTGCATGACCTGGCTATAATATTCGAGGAAGAACGACCCCGTCACGGTTACGCTGCCGATGCGCGAGACCCGGCCGACATCGTTGCGGCCGAGATCGAGCAGCATCAGGTGCTCTGAGCGTTCCTTCGGATCGGCAAGCAGTTCCTCGGCCAGAGCCGTGTCCTCGGACGGCGTGGCGCCGCGCCGGCGCGTGCCGGCGATGGGGCGGATCGTGACGCGGCCCTCGCGCACCCGAACCAGGATCTCGGGCGAGGAGCACACGACCTGGAAATCCTCGAAGTCGAGGTAGCACAGGAAGGGAGCCGGGTTGGTCCGCCGCAGGGAACGGTAGAGGGCGAAGGCCGGAAGCGTGAACGGCGCCTCGAAGCGCTGGGACAGCACGACCTGGAAGACATCACCGGCGACGATGTACTCTTTCGCCCGCGCGACCATGTCCAGATAGGCATCGGGCGTCGTGTTCGAGACCGGCTCGGGATGGGCGATGGAGCGGGGGTCGATCCGCGATTCCACCGGAAGCGGACCTTCCAGGACATCGGCCACGCGCTCCAGACGGGCGAGGGCGCCCTCATAGGCCGCGCGCGCCGAAACCCCTGCGCTCGGGCGCACCGGGCCGACCACGGTGATGATGTCGCGCACGGCATCGAACACCACCATGACGCGCGGCCGGACGAGGATCGCGTCGGGAACGCCGAGGGGATCCGGGTTCGACTCCCCGAGCCGTTCCATGGCCCGGACCATATCGTAGCCGAGATAGCCGAAGAGTCCTGCCGCCATGGGGGGAAGCTCGGTGCCGTCATCGGCTCCGATGGCGCTCTCGGCGATGAGGGAGCGGAGGCTCGCCAGCGGCGAGGCGTCGTCGGGCTCGAACACCGACAGGTCGCTGCCCCGCGCGGTCTCCGGCCGGCCGTCGCGGCAGCGCCAAGCGAGGTCGGGGTCGAGGCCGATCATCGAATAGCGGCCGCGCACCGCACCGCCTTCGACGGATTCGAGCAGGAAGGCCGGCCCGGCATGAACCGCGCGCAGCTTGAGGAAAGCCGCGACCGGAGTTTCCAGATCGGCCACCAGGGTCAGGTTGAGGAGGGTCGGCCGCCCTGCCTCGTAGGCCTCCGTGAAGGCGGCGTAATCCGGCTCCTGAAACATGGTCGGTTCAGTACTCGCCGCCGATCGCGCGCCGGAACGCCGTCTGGTTGACGGTGATCCCCACGCTCTTCTGAACGTCGGCGATGTACTCGCCGAGGATGTCGTCGATGAGGGTCGCCTGGAACCGCTTCGAGATCGCCGCGTCGGAGGCGCTGCCGGGCACGAAGGCGGGCATCGTCGCCGCCGTGACCTTGGCGACCACGCGCGACTCGCCGGATTCCACCGAGACGGCCTTGTCCACCGGGACGGCGAAGAGGCGGTTGACCACGTCGGCCGAGAGGCCGTCCTTGGCCTGGCTGCGGGCGATGTCCGTGGAGGTCTGCACCTGCACGCCGACTTCCGTCGCCAGCGTGTCGATGGCCTCGCCCTTGTCCAGGCGCTCGGTGAGGCTGCGGGCCTTCTCCGACAGGCGCTTGGCCACCTCTGCGGCACGCCATTGCGCAACGGCCTGGTCGCGCACCTGGTCGAGGGGCTTGTCGTGGGCGTGGTCGATGCCGGTGACGTCGACCCAGACGTAGCCGCCCGACTTCAGGCGAAGCGCCTCGGTGTCGCTCCCGATCTCGGAGCGGAACACGATCGGCAGCGTCGTGTCGCGATCCGGGATGGAATCGACGAGCTTGCCCGACGGGTCGAGCCCCTGGGCGCTCACCGCCGGCACCGTCACGAGGGTGAGGCCCCGCTCCTTGGCGATCTCGGCCAGCGGCTTGCTGTTGGCGCGCTCGTCCTCGATCGCGTCGTGGTCCTTCTCGACGGCGGTCCTCGCGCGCTCGAGAGCGATCGTCTTGCGGATCTCCGGCGCCACGTCGGCGAGGGGCTTGCGTGTCTCGGGTTCGATGGCGGTGACGCGGAGAAGCACGGTGCCGAAGCGACCCTTGACCGGGGCGCTCACGGTGTTCTGAGCAAGCGAGAACGCGGCATCCGCGACGGCCGGGTCGAACAGGTCGGCCTTCGTGAGGTTGCCGAGGGACAGTTCCTTCGCATCGACGCCGCGCGCGACCGCGACGGCCTCGAATGGCTTATCGCCGGATTCGATCTCCTTGCGCGCCGCCTCGGCGGAGGCCTCGTCGGGGAACACGATCTGCTGGATCGTGCGCCGCTCCGGCGTGCCGTATTGCGCCTTGGCGAGATCGTAGCGCTTCTGCACATCCTCCTCAGTGACCGCGTCGGGCTTGGCCATCGCCTGTGGATCGAGGGCGAGGAGGGTCACGGCCCGGTAGTCCGGTGCGCGGAATGCGCTCTTGTTCTCGTCGTAGAAGGTCTTCACCTCCTCGTCGGTCGGTGCGGGAATGTCACCCGCCACGGACGGGGGCAGCATCAGGAAAGACGCCGCGCGGCGCTCGGTGGTGTAGCGATGCACGGCCTCGCGCAGGGCGGCGGGGACGTGGATGTCCGCGGCCACGGCCTCGGCGATCTGGAGCCGTCCGGCGGCGGCGCGCTGGTCACGCACGAACATCGCCTCGTTGATCCCGGCGCGCTGCAGCGTCTGGAAGAAGAGGGTCTGGTCGAAGGAGCCGTTGGCCCCCTTGAAGGTCGGCTCTTCCTGAATCGCGCGCAGCACCGCCGAATCGGGGATCACGAGCCCGAGATCCTTGGCCTGCTGGTCGAGGGAGGCCTCGCTGATCAGCTGAGAGAGGACCTGGCGATCGAGACCGAGGCCTCTGGCCTGATCGGGTGTCAGGCTGCGCTGGAGCTGGCTCTGGTAGCGCTGCAGCTGCAGTTGGTAGGCCGACCGTACAGCCTCCGAGGTGATCTGCGTCTTGCCCACCGTGGCCACGGTCGTGGCGGAGTTCGAGCGGAAGAAATCTTCCACGCCGAAGATCGCGACGCCGGCGATGAGGAAGGTGAAGACCACCGTGAGAATGATCTTGCCGAGCCAATGCTGGCTCGCACTACGCATGTTCTGCAGCATCGGAAGGTTCGAAAATCCGTCGTGATGGCGCGCCGGGGCACGGCTCCAAGCCGCCCGCGATAGACCATCCGCTCGCCTCCGCAAAGGCCGGGGCGATCCGCGAGCGCATGTTTGCGCCGGCAAGTCGGCTCTGTTACGGCCCCGCTCACGATCCGGTGAAGCCGGCCCAGGATGATCTGAACGCGAGGGATACGATGTCGAAGTCGGGACGGCGGCCGCTGATCGCCGGCAACTGGAAGATGAACGGCCTGCGCAGTTCGGTTCCGGTGGTCGAGGCCATCCGCGACGGGCTCTCGCCCGAACTCACATCCCGGATCGACGTCCTTGTCTGCCCCCCCTCGACGCTGATTTCCTCCTGTGTGGCGGCTGTCTACGGGTCTGCCATCGCTATCGGTGGCCAGAACCTGCACGCCAAGGCCAGCGGCGCCTTCACCGGCAGCATTTCCGCCGAGATGCTGGCCGATCTCGGGGCGACCTACGTCATCGTCGGCCATTCGGAGCGCCGCGCCTATCACCACGAGACCGATGACGGCGTTCATGCCAAGGCTCTGGGCGCCCGCCGGGCCGGCCTCTGCGGCATCATCTGCGTCGGCGAGACGCAGGAAGAGCGCGAAGAGGGCCGCACCCTCGACATCGTCCGGGCGCAGCTCGCCATCGGCGTGCCGAAAGGTGCCAAGGCCTCCGATACGGTCATCGCCTACGAGCCGGTCTGGGCGATCGGCACCGGCCTGACCCCGACACCCGCCGACATCGCCGAGGTCCATGCCTCGCTTCGCGAAATGCTCGGCCAGCTCATCGGGGCGGAAGCGGCAAAGGTGCGCATCCTCTACGGAGGCTCGGTGAAGCCCGGCAACGCCCGCGAATTGATGGCGGTGGAGAATGTGGACGGCGCGCTGGTGGGCGGTGCGAGTCTCGTCGCCTCCGACTTCCTGGGGATAGCCGCCGCTTATGCCTGAGGCGATTCTCCTCTTCTAAACTCCATGCAGGATTTGGCGCGGGACACCATCTCGTGTAGGAGCCTGCCCTTCGCAGACGTTCCTCGACGGGCCTCATCGGGCGCCGTATGCGGCCTTACGTGGTTCACGGACCAGGAACATCGGACTGAAACGACATGAATGCCGTCCTGATCTCCATTCACCTCATCGTGGTTCTCGCCCTCATCGCCGTGGTCCTGCTGCAGCGCTCTGAGGGTGGACTCGGGCTCGGCAGTGGCAGCAGCGGCGGCGGCGTGTCGGGCTTCATGACCGGACGCGGACAGGCCAACGCGCTGACGCGGGCCACGGCGATCCTGGCGGCCCTGTTCTTCACCACCAGCATGACGCTGGCGGTCATTTCCCATCGCAGCGCCGCGCCGAAGTCCATCCTCGACGGAGCCGCGACGACGCAGCCGGTGGCGCCCAACGGCAACCTGCTCGAGACCCTTCGTCCGGGGCAGGGCGCGGCCCAGCCCGCCACACCCGAGGCGCCCCAGTCGCGCTGATCACAGACCGGTGAGGCGTGGCGGACCGCTCCTACCTCGCTTCGAACCGTCGCCGGACGGGCTTTTCCACAGTTCGCGTCGATTTCGCCCTGCCGCCATTGGCGGCGGGGTCGTTTGAAGTTTGGCGAATCACCCACCCTTGTTTATGAGCCGAAGCCCATGACGCGGTACGTATTCATCACCGGCGGCGTGGTCTCCTCGCTCGGCAAGGGCCTCGCTTCCGCGGCCCTCGCGGCCCTCCTGCAGGCGCGCGGCCATACGGTCCGTCTTCGCAAGCTCGACCCCTACCTGAACGTCGATCCGGGCACGATGAGCCCGACCCAGCACGGAGAGGTGTTCGTCACCGACGACGGTGCGGAGACGGACCTCGACCTCGGCCATTACGAGCGCTTCACGGGCCTCGCCGCCACCAAGGCCGACAACATCACCACCGGCCGGATCTATCTCGACATCATCACCAAGGAGCGGCGCGGCGACTATCTCGGCGCGACGATCCAGGTGATCCCGCACGTCACGAACGCCATCAAGGCGTTCGTGCTCGAGGGGAACGAAGCGTTCGATTTCGTCCTCGTGGAGATCGGCGGCACGGTGGGCGACATCGAGGGCCTGCCGTTCTTCGAGGCGATCCGCCAGCTCGGCCAGGAACTGCCGCGCGGCACCGTCGCCTTCGTCCACCTGACGCTGCTGCCCTACATCCCCTCGGCCGGCGAGTTGAAGACCAAGCCGACGCAGCATTCCGTCAAGGAACTGCGCTCCATCGGCATCCAGCCCGACATCCTGCTCTGCCGCTGCGACCGACCGATTCCGGTGGAGGAGCGCCGCAAGCTCGGCCTGTTCTGCAACGTGCGCGAGACCGCCGTCATCGAAGCGCGCGACGTCGCCTCGATCTACGACGTGCCGCTCTCCTACCGCGAAGCCGGGCTGGACCGGGAAGTCCTGGCGCATTTCGGCATCGAGCCCAAGGGCGAGCCCGATCTCGTGCGTTGGACAACGATTTCCGAGCGTGTGCGCAATCCGGAAGGCGAGGTCTCCATCGCCATCGTGGGCAAGTATACGGGCCTCAAGGACGCCTACAAATCCCTGTCCGAGGCCCTCATCCATGGCGGTATCGCCAACCGGGTGAAGGTGAACCTCGAGTGGATCGAGGCCGAGGTGTTCGAGGGCGAGGATCCGGCGCCGTTCCTCGAGGGAATCAACGGCATCCTCGTGCCGGGCGGATTCGGCCAGCGCGGTGCCGAGGGCAAGATCCGCGCGGCCCGCTTCGCCCGCGAGCGCAAGATCCCGTATTTCGGTATCTGCTTCGGCATGCAGATGGCCGTGATCGAGGCGGCACGCTCGCTGGCCGGCGTCGAGGATGCCAATTCCACGGAGTTCGGGGAAACCGAAGAACCGGTGGTCGGCCTGCTCACCGAATGGCTCAAGGGCAACGAACTGGAGCGGCGCGCTTCCCAGGGCGATCTCGGCGGCACCATGCGGCTCGGCGCCTACAAGGCGACCCTCGGCGCGGATACCAAGATCGCCGAGATCTACGGCGGCACCGAGATTTCCGAGCGCCACCGCCACCGCTACGAGGTCAACATGGCCTATCGCGAGCGGCTGGAAGCCAAGGGCCTGCGGTTCTCGGGGCTGTCACCGGACGGTCTGCTTCCCGAGACGGTGGAACATGCAGGCCACCCCTGGTTCATCGGCGTCCAGTTCCACCCGGAGCTGAAGTCGCGGCCGTTCGAGCCACATCCGCTGTTCAAGAGCTTCATCTCGGCCGCCATCGTGCAGAGCCGATTGGTCTGAGGGAGGGGCGGGCGCCATGGTCTCGATCTCGGGTCTGCCCGCCTTCATCGCTTATGTGGCGGCGGCCTTCGGCCTCGTGGCGGTCTATCTCGCGGTCTACCTGTCGGCGACGTCCCATCGCGAGATCGCGCTGATCCGCGCCAACAACGCCTCGGCCGCCATCGCGCTGGGCGGAAGCCTCATCGGCTATACGCTGCCGCTCTCGGTGGCGATCTACAACGCGCAATCGATCCTCGACTGCATCGTCTGGGGCCTCGTCGCCCTCATCGTGCAGATCCTGGTCTACTTTGTCGTGCGGCTGATTTTACCGGACCTGTCACGTCGCATCGAAGCTGGTGAGATCGCCGCGTCCATCCTGCTCGCCGCGTCGTCCCTCGCAGGCGGCATCGTCAATGCGGCGTCCATGACCTACTGAGCGGGCGACCGGCGAATTTTTCCATTCCCGGTTTCAAACGGCCAAGCTCGATCCTACATTCGGGTCAGTGCGGCATCGTGCCGTGTGGGAGCAGGTCGTCGGAAGGCGGCCCACATTGGGATGCCATCCGAGACCAGATCACCGACCCCCGTAAAGCCACCGCGCCTCATGCGCTCGCAGACGGTCACCCTCGTCATGCTGGCGGGAGCGGGCGCAGCCGCCTTCGGGCTCGCCCATATCGATCCGTCGCAGGACGAGGAATCCGTGCTCGTCTACGCCGATGCGGACGCCTGTATCGCCGGTGACATACGAACGGAAGCGGATTGCCGGAGCGAGTACCTCACGGCGCGTGCCGCCTATCCCGAGGTCGCACCGCGTTACGCGACGATGATCGATTGCGAGTCTCACCACGGCCCATCGCATTGCCTGCACGGAGACGGCGTCGCCATGAGTGCTGCCGGGCGCTTCGTCCCGGTGATGGCCGGCTACGTCATCGGCAGGCGGGTCGATCAGAACCTGACGCCCCAGCCGATCTTCGACCATGCTCCGAAGTCGGAGGCGTCCCATAGCGGAAGCGCCGGCCACTCCGGGGGCACTGGCTATTGCACGGGTTGGGGGGGACGGATCACCACGTCGTCGGGCGGTGCGTCCTCCAGCGCACGGGTCGCCTCCTCGGCGGTGCGCAAGGTCGCATACGGTGGCTTTGGAAGCACGGGCCGTTCGTTCTCGTCGCACGGCTGGTCTAGCCATGGAAGCGGCGGCTGATGCGGCGCGTGCCCATCGGCGAGCGACCGGATTGGCGGGTGACCGCGCGCCGGCATGGTTTCACCTTCCACACCCTTGATGGCGCAGCGTATTGGTCCGAGAGCCACGCCTATGCTTTCACGCTGGCCGAGATCGAGGACAATCTCGAAGCGCCGAGCAGCGAGATCCACGCCCTGTGCCTCGCCTTCGTCGCCGATGCGGTGGAGGACGAGCGGATCCTGACCTCGCTCGACATTCCTCGCCACGCCTGGGACGCGATCCGCGCGAGCTGGAAGCGGGGAGACCCCTCCCTCTACGGCCGCCTGGATTTCTCCTATGGCGGGGCATCCGCCGGGCCGGCAAAGCTCCTCGAATACAATGCCGATACGCCCACCGCCCTCTACGAGTCCGGCGTGTTTCAATGGCTCTGGCTGGAGGAAGGGCTGCGAACCGGCTCGCTGCCCGAGACGGCCGACCAGTTCAATTCCCTCCACGAGAAGCTGGTCGCCCGGTTCCGCGCGCTTCGCGGTGACGGCTCAATGGCTTTCACCGCCTATGCAGATGCGCCCGAGGACAGGGGCACGGTGGCCTATCTCGAAGATTGCGCGCGCCAAGCGGGGCTCGCGACACGCTTCCTCGACATTTCCGACATCGGACGGGACGAGGACGGACGCTTCGTCGACCGGGTCCATGCGCCGATCCCGAGGTTGTTCAAGCTCTACCCCTGGGAATGGGCGTTCACGGATGCCTTCGGCGAAGGGCTCGATGCCACGACGACCCTCTTTCTCGAGCCACCCTGGAAGGCCGTCCTGTCGAACAAGGGCTTGCTGGCGCATCTCCATGCCCGCGAACCCGGTCACCCGAACCTGCTGCCGGCTTTCTTCGAGGACGACCCGCGAAAGGCTTCGCTCGGAACGTCCTTCGTCAAGAAACCACTGGTCTCGCGGGAAGGTGCCAACATCCTCATGGTACGCGACGGTGCCGTCCTGGCGCAGGATCACGGCCCTTATGGCGGCGGCCGGCATATCCGACAGGCGCTGGCCGAGCTGCCGGATTTCGATGGCCGTCGCCCCGTGATCGGCTCGTGGATGGTCGGGGACGAAGCCGCGGGCCTCTGCATCCGAGAGAGCGCAGGGCCGATCACCGGCAATGCCGCCCTGTTCGTCCCCCATTTCATCGGGCCGGCCTGAAGAGCGGCATCCCGCCGCTTTCAAAACGGCGGCATTGGCCTATCCTGACCGGTGTGACCGAAATCCTGTTCTATCATCTCCAGCAGCAACCCCTCGAGAAGGTTCTGCCGACCCTCGTCGAGCGATCGTTTGCGCGCCAATGGCGCGCGGCGATCCAGGTCTCGGGGGAAGAGCGGCTCCAGGCGCTGGACGATCACCTCTGGACCTATAGCGACGACAGCTTCCTGCCGCACGGGACGGACCGTGACCCGCAGGCGGCGAGCCAGCCCGTCGTGCTGACCCTGCAAGACGGCAATCCCAACTCCGCCTCCATCCGTTTTCTCGTGGACGGTGCGCCGCTGCCGCCGGATGCCTCGGAGTACCAGCGGATCTGTATCCTGTTCGACGGCAACGATCAGGACGCCCTGCTCGGTGCGCGGGCGCAGTGGAAGCGGGCCAAGGAGGCGGGCCATACCATCGTCTATTGGCAGCAGGACGAATCCGGGCGCTGGCAGAAGAAGGCGTGAGCGCTGTGGCCCATCACCTCAAAGGAAGCCGCATGATCCGAGGTTCGATCGTCTCGCCCCTGAGCCGTGGCGAGGGCGGCGCCAGGCTGCTCGCCCTCGCTCTGTCCGCAATCCTCCTCGTCACCACCCAGCCCGGCATGGCGCAATCGCCCCAGGGAGGCGACAGGCCGCAGGAAAGGCGTGCCGCCGAGCAGCGAGGCCCGGAAGGACGCAAACTTCCATCCGACGTCACCACCGAGCACAGCGTCACCCTGCCGGGTGGCCGTATCCTGCGCTTCACCGCCACGGCCGGCAGCCTGCCCCTCGTGGACGAGGGCGGAAAGCTCCAGGCGGAGATCGCCTTCATCGCTTATCGTCTCGCCGACAGGAGCGAGGCGGCCCGGCCCGTGACCTTCGCGATCAACGGCGGCCCCGGCGCGGCCTCGGCCTATCTCAATATCGGCGCGATCGGACCCTGGCGCCTGCCCCTCGACGGCACGAGCATCAGCCCGTCCACGCCCGTGAGCCTCGTCCCCAATGACGGCACATGGCTGGATTTCACCGACCTCGTCTTCCTCGATCCCGTGGGCACGGGATACAGCCGCGCGACGGATGGCGATGCCAAACGCTATTGGAGCGTCGATGCGGATGCGTCGGTCCTGTCCTCGGCCATTGCCCGCTGGCTGCGCACGAACGACCGGATCGCGGCGCCCAAATTCTTCGTCGGGGAGAGCTATGGCGGCTTTCGCGGGCCGCTCATCGCGGCAAAGCTGCAGGAGGAGATCGGCATCGGCCTCTCCGGCATGGTCCTCCTGTCGCCTGTGCTCGATTTCGCCTGGCTGCAATCGCCGCGCTCGACCCCCTGGGGCCACGTGACGAAGCTGCCATCCTATGCCGCCGCCGCCATCGAGCGGGCCGGCGGCACGCCGAGCCGGAAGGCTCTGGCAGAGACTGAATCCTATGCCACCGGCGACTATCTCGCCGACCTGCTCAAGGGGCCGTCCGACCAGGCCGCCATCGCCCGGCTCGGCGACAGGGTGGGGGCCGTCACGGGTCTCGATCCGGCCTTCGTCCGCCGTCAGGCCGGTCGCCTGAGCTCCAACAGCGTCCAGCGCGAGATCGGCGCGGATGAGGGCCGTGTCGCCAGCGCCTACGATACCGGCATCACCGGATGGGACCCCGACCCGGCCGCGACCTTCTCAGGCTTCGAGGACCCGCTGCTCACGGCCATGCAGGCGCCGCTGACCAGCGCCATGATCGAACTCTACGGCGCGAAGCTGAACTACCGCGTGCCCGACCTGCGCTACGAACTCCTCAATGGCGCTGTGAGCCGGAGCTGGGGCTGGGGCTCTGGGCGCATGGCGCCGGAATCCCTCGGTGCGCTGCGCGGCGTCATGGCCCTCGACGGCAACCTGCGCGTCCTCGTGGCCCACGGTTTCACCGATCTCGTGACCCCGTACTTCACCTCGAAGCTCCTGATCGACCAGCTACCGGCCTTCGGCGGCGACAAGCGGATCGACCTCGCGGTTTATCCGGGCGGCCATATGTTCTATTCGCGGCCCGATTCTCGCGCGGCCTTCCACAAGGACGCCTCCGATCTCTACGCGGCTGCGCTGAAGGCGCGGGCCGGCACTTCGAAGGACGTGAAGTGACGAACGCCTCGCCACGATGGGGCACGGCCGCCGCATATCTCGCGAGCCTCGTCCTCCTCGGCGCCTGCACCACCGGCGAGCGCGAAGCGCCGGTTAGCGTGCCGGTCCCCGTCGCCGTGACGCCGGCCCCGTCGCCCGGTGTCACGGGGCCGGTGCTCAATGCCGACGGCACCTGCAGCCAGGCCGCGCCGGGTACCGCGACCGTGATCGAGCCTGGGATCGGCGAATGCGATCTCGTCCGGCTGAAGGCGAAGCCCGCAACGGACGTGCTGGTCGGGGAGGGGCGTTCCGGCCGCGAGGTCCAGGTGCTCTACAGCGAGCCGGGAGCCAAGGAGCTGTACTTCTTCGTCAATGGCCGCCTCGACCGGATCGTGAAATCCTGACCCCAACGAGTCAGTATGCGGGCACCAGCCGATCCTCGGGCAGGGGGGCGACCATGTGGAACCGCAGCCCCTCGGCCTCGTAGGCGATGACGACTTCGGCATTGCATTGCTGCGCGAGCACGCGCTGCAGCAGCGTCGAGCCGAATCCCTTGCGCTCCGGCGGCTTCACGGGGGGACCACCCGTTTCCGTCCAGCTCAGGTCGAGCACACGCCCTGCCTCTCGCCGATCGACGCTCCAACGCACCACGATCCGCCCGGATGGCAGCGACAGCGCACCGTGCTTGGTGGCATTCGTGGTCAACTCGTGGATCGCCATGCCGGTGGGGACGGCGAGGTCCGCGGCCAGTTCGATCGCCGGTCCGTCGAGGATGATCCGGCTGGTCGTTGCATCGTTGTAATGACCGAGTTCGTTCTGCAGCAGCTCGCGCAGCGGGGCCGTCTGCCAGTAATCCTCGGTGAGCAGGTTGTGCGTCTTGCCCAGCGAGACGATCCGGTCCGAGAACGAATGATAGAACGTGTTCACATCCTTGGTGGAGCGCGCCGTCGCTCCGAGCAGTCCCTGGACGGTGGCGAGCGTGTTCTTGACGCGGTGGTGAAGCTCGCGGATCAGCAGGGCCTGCCGCTCGTGCGTCCGCTGGCGTTCCTCAAGATAGGCTTGCACTTCGCGCTGCCGCCGCCGGGCGCGGAGGGCGGAGCGCACCGCATTGGCCAACACCGCCGGGTGGAAGGGACGTTCCAGCACCGTCACGTTGCCCAGGAGATCGGTGAGCCGCACATCCGGCGAGCCGCCGCGAGAGCTGAGCAGCACGAAGGGAAAATCCGACCAGGGCGGCTGCCGTTCGACCCAGTGGGCGATGGCGTTGCGGTCCCAGCGGAGTAGCGCTTCCTCGGTCATCACCGCGCAGGCGGCGCCATCGAGGCCGGCCACCAGGGCGTCGAGGGTCGAGATCGACTCAGAGGCGATACCGACTTCCGCCAGGATCGCCGTGGCCACTGACGCATCACGTCCCAGGGGCGCGAGGATCAGGACGACCGGTTCAGGATGCGGCATCGCGTCCGGGCTCGTCCAGGGACTCTCCATCCGCCCCGACTCGTTCGACGAGGAGATTGTCGCCGTTGCCGTCATAGGTGGGCACGCCCGTCAGGACGCCGCGGAATTTCCGCAGGGGTTCGCCGACGCGCAATCCGTTGGCGTCGATCTTGAACTCGCGGATCGTGTCCTCGTGCGGACCGGTCCGCTTCTTGAGAACGGACAAGGCCCGGCGAACCCGGCCGGCGGCCTCGAAGAACCGCAGCATCACGACGGTGTCGCTGACATAGGTCAGGTCCACCGGCGATTCCATCTTCCCCACCATGCCGTGCTGGGCGAGGATCAGGATCGTCACCACGCCCTGCTGGTTCAGGTAGGTGACGAGCTCGTGCATCTGCATGACGAGGAAGGGCTGGCCCGCCATGGCGGTCATGTAGCCGGTCAGGCTGTCGATGATGACGATCCTGGCCGCATCGTGCTCCACGGCATCGCGGATACGTCCCGCGAAATCGCCGGGCGAGACGTCGGCAGGGTCGATCTGCTCGATCTGCAGCGATCCGGCCTCGATGAAATCCGCCAGGGGCATGCCCACGCTCCGGGCACGTCGCAACAGGATGCCGCGCGTCTCGTCGAAGCTGATGATCAGGCCGCGTTCGCCGCGCCGGAGGGCGGCCACCAGGTAGCTCATGGCGAGCGTGGATTTGCCGGCCCCCGACGGACCGACGATGAGGCTCGTCGTCCCCCGGTCGAGGCCGCCGCCCAGAACCCGATCGAGCTCGGCGACGCCGCTTTCCACCGAGCCCGCCTCGAAGCTGCTGGGATGGTCGCTCGCGATCAGGCGCGGATGCACCAGGATGCCGCCCTTGCGGATTGCGAAGTCGTGGTAGCCGCCCTGGTACTCCGTGCCCCGCATCTTGATGACGTGGACGCGCCGCCGCGGGGCACCATAGGCCGGCGTCAGCTGTTCGAGCCGGATCACCGCGTGGCTGATGGAATGCAGGTTGAGGTCGTCATGCTCGGCGCTGAGATCGTCGAGCATCAGCGCGGTGATGTCGTTGAGGAGGAAGTAGCTCTTCAGTGCGAGCACCTGGCGCCGGTAGCGCAGCGACCCTTGTGACAGCAACCTGATCTCCGACAGGCTGTCGAACACGACACGTCTCGGCTTCACCCGCTCCATCTCGCTCAGGGCCATGCGCACGGTTTCACCGAGCTCGAGATCGGACGAATGGACGAGGCTCTGCTGCAGCTTCGAATCCAGGCTGAGTTCCGGCGGAACGAGTTCGTAGATCTCGATCCCCTCCAGCGACCAGCCATGCCGCTCGGAGACGGACATCAGCTCGCGGCGGCTCTCCGACAGGGTGATATAGAGGCATGTCTCGCCCCGCGCGGCGCCGTCGAGAAGAAACTGGAGGCCGAGGGTCGTCTTGCCGCCACCGGGCCGTCCCTCGATGAGATGGGCACGCTGGGCCGCGTATCCTCCCGCCAGGATCACATCGAGCCCCGGAACTCCCGTGGGAATCGGTTGGGCATCGGGGGCGGGACTGGCTGACATCGTCGTGTCCGGTGGGTACGGCATGATCGCAGCATAAGTTTCCGCGCCGGCCCTGTCCCCGATAAATCGGCCACAGTGCGGATTCATCCCGTACGGGACGGATCGGATACCGCCTTTGCAGATTGCCGCGTACCGCATTATCAGACCGTGCCGTTGCGCTGCGAGGCGGCCTCCGATTCCGCTTCGCGCTCCTCCAACCCGCCCGACATTCCGGAGTTCGGATCCCTTATGCGCGAACCGAACGCGATCGATTTCTGGCGCGGCCTCGCCCTCGTGACGATCTACGTCAACCACATCCCGGGCAACACGTTCGAGCGCTACACCTACTCGCAATACGGCATTTCAGATGCGGCGGAGCTGTTCGTCTTCCTCGCCGGATGGTCGATCGGGATCGCCACGCGCGGGCGCGACGGACGACCGGAACCGCGCCTGAAAAGCGTCCTGAGACTGCTGTCACGCACGATCGAAGTCTATCGCGCCCAGATCACGACGATGGCCATCGCATTGGCCATGATTGCCGGGACGGCGTTGCTTCTCGACAATCCGCTTCTTCTTGAGTGGCACAACGCCGGCGGCTTCTTCGCCGATCCTATACAGACCACCGTCGGTTTCGTGCTGCTCACACATCAACTCGGCTTCTTCAACATCCTGCCGCTCTACGTGGTGCTTCTCGGCATCGCCCCCGTCTTCATCCTGGTGGCCCGGGTGAGCCGCGTCGCGGCGCTCGGACTGTCCTTCTCCCTCTATGCCGCAAGCCTCGTCTTCGAATGGAACCTGCCATCCTGGCCGGGGGAGGGGGATTGGTTCTTCGATCCGCTGTGCTGGCAATTGCTGCTCGTGCTCGGATTCGTCGGGCAGGATCTGAACCGCGAATCCGACACGCTCCGGCGCTG
Source organism: Methylobacterium sp. Leaf85 (assembly GCF_001422125.1). Taxonomy (NCBI): domain Bacteria; kingdom Pseudomonadati; phylum Pseudomonadota; class Alphaproteobacteria; order Hyphomicrobiales; family Methylobacteriaceae; genus Methylobacterium; species Methylobacterium sp. Leaf85. The sequence goes on from NZ_LMME01000023.1 coordinate 25,728, forward strand.
GTCAAAGCGACTGATGCCCGTGGGCGTCGTCATCGTCGTGCTCGGCATCGTGCTATCGGTGTTCGATCTCAGGCCCGACCCGTTGCTCGTTCCCGATCCACGGCTCGTCTTCTCCTTCGACAAGACCTACCTGTCGCCCGCCCGGCTGATCCACTTCCTCGGAGTGCTGCTGGCCTTCCAGGGGGTCTACGCGCTCATCGTCCCGCATGTCGGCGCGGTCGGTCGATATTTGACGGGACTCGGTCGTAATTCACTGGCAGTCTTCTCCATCGGCTCGCTCCTGAGCCTAGCCGCACAACTCGTGCGGTTCTGGACGGGGGGCGGCATCCTGGTTGATGTCGGCGTCATGGGATTCGGCTTGTTCGCTCTGGGCTTCACTACATGGTTCGTCGAATGGCGCTCGCGCAAACCTCGGCACTCCTGATTTCCCTCGGCCTCGCCTTACTGGGAATGATCGTCGGATCATCGCAGACCAGGGCGGAGGGCGGTGCGACGATCGTCTCACCACCGACCGCAGCGGCGCCCGCTCCGGGCGGCGAGGCGTCGGAGGCCGTCGATGTGAGCCTGTCGCCCGAATGCCGGGTTCCCGGCTCCAAGCTCTACACCCTCGCCCGGTTGAACTCGGTCAAAGCGGCGCTCAAGGAGAAGCGTCCGGTCCGCGTTCTGGCCATCGGTTCGTCCTCGGCCGGTGCCGGGGCCTCGGCGACCTATCCGGTCAAGCTGGAGACGGCACTGGAACGCTCGCTTCCCAATGTGGATGTGGAAGTCGAGAGCCGGGGCATGCAGGGTGAGATAGCCTCCGGCGCGGCGGAGCGTCTGCGCAGTATGGTGGCAGAGGTGGAGCCCGATCTCGTGGTCTGGCAAGTCGGCACCCACGATGCACTCGCCCGCGTCGATCTCGATGCCTTCGCGAGCGCTCTCGACGAAACGGTTCAGTGGATTAAGTCGCACGATATCGACGTGGTGCTGGTCAATCCCGTCTACACGGCGTCGCTGGCCCAGGACGAATATTACAGCAGCATCGTCCGCAAGGTGCAGGAAGTGGCCCTGCGCGAAGGCGTTCCGCTGGTACAGCGCTACGAGGCGATGCGCTACCTGTCCGGCAGTAGCGACAAGGGCGAAGCGCACATGCTGGGGCGCCAGTTCCGCCTCAACGACCTCGGCCTGCGCTGCATGGCCGAACACGTGACGCGGGCCATCACTCTCTCCCTGCTACAGCCCGACCCTGCGGCGACGGGGACGGCCGGCGCGCCGGCCCTGATCGTCGCACCGCCGAAGGATGCGTCGGTCAAGCCGCCATCGCCGCCATCGAGAGACGGCGCATCGGTCCAAGACAAACCGTGACGCCCACGGTCTCGCTCGCGCTCCGTTTCCAATAGCCGGCTCCAGCTGGCGTCGTCATGAGTATCGACACCGGAGCGATGCCGTAAAAGTTCTGGTCTTGGGAAACCGTCTCGCAAGACGGGACCCCAGTTTCCGGAATGGTGCACGAGGATTGGACTTCAGATCTCAGAGGGGCGACGTGGGACTAGCAACGCGCAGGACGGAGGGGCGCACCCTCGGCGCAGCCATTGTCCGCCTCAAGACGTTCCGCGCAGGTGCCGCGGGGGCAGCCCTCGACGTCTTCGCCATTCGTATCGTGGCCGCCATCTTCGCCTACGGGGCGCAGGTGCTGATGGCGCGCCTGATGGGGCGGACGGAATACGGTATCTTCGCCTCGATCTGGGTTTGGATCGTCATCCTCGGGCATTCATCGACACTCGGATTCGCTCAGGGCGCCTGCCGCTTTCTGCCCGCCGATCAGGCGAGGGGCGACCTCGCCCATGTCCGAGGGTTCCTTATTGGGGGAGCATGGGTCACCGGTGCGAGCGCCTGCACGGTCGCATGCGTCGGTCTTGCTGTGGTCTGGGTGCAAGGTACCCTTCTCGATGGGCCGTATGCCGGGGCATTGCTCCTCGCAGCACTCGTGCTGCCACTCTTCACCCTGCAAGATTTTCTCGAGGGCGTCGCCCGCAGCCAGAACTGGGCGGTGCTCGCCATCGCGCCACCCTATCTCCTGCGCCAGGGCCTCATCATGGCGGCCATGCTGGGCGTAGTCGCTACAGGTGCGCCGGCGGAGGCGTGGATCGCTGTGGCCTGCACCCTGGCCGCCACCGGCATTGCCCTGGCGATCCAGGCATGGCTTCTCATCCTGCGCCTGCGCGCGGTCCTGCTCTCCGAGATACCACGCTATCGTTGGCGGGCTTGGCTCCGGGCCTGCCTCCCGATCGGGGCGGCCGATCTCGCGCATTCGGCCTTCAATATGATCGACGTGGTCATCCTCAGTATGCTGATGCCGCCGACGGCGGTGGGCCTCTACTTCGTCGCGACGCGAATCCAGCAATTCGTCCCCTTCGTGCATTATGCGGCGTCCGCGGCCACCGCTCAGCGGTTTGCCTTCCTCCATGCAACCGAGGATATTCCGGGTCTGAAACGCTTCGTCCGCATCCAGGCTCGGCTGACCTTCGCCGCCACGGTGACGGTCGGTCTCATCATCGTCGCAGCGGGGCCGTTCCTGCTCGCGATGTTCGGGTCGGAATTCGAAGCGAGCTTCCCGCTCCTCGCTGTGCTGGTGGCGGGTAATGTCGGCGCCAGCCTGTTCGGGCCCGGCGAGGATCTGCTGACCATGATCGACGGCGAGCGCTTCGGCGCCGCCATCACCCTGGCAATGCTGGCCGTGGCAGCCCTCCTATGTCTGGCCCTCGTCCCATCGATAGGCGTCATGGGGGCCGCCATCGCTATGGCGTTGGCCACCATCCTTCGTGGAGCCGGAATGGCGCTGGCGGCTTTCCTCGTACACGGCATCGTGACGCCGGTTCTGCGGTTCCCAAGCCGCGCGGGTTCATGAAGACCGAGCATCGAGGGACGAACGGCCGACGCTCCGCCTCGATCGTCACATATTCGGAATTGGCTGCCGATCCCGGTGCCTGGGACGCGCTGATGGCCCGGGCGCTCACCACGCATCCGCATTACAGCCGCCACGTCATCGCCGCCCACCACGCTGCGGGACTAGGCGATACGGATCTCGCTTTCGTTGCCGTGCGGGGTCCGAGCGGCCTCGATGCGCTACTACCGTTCGCATGCAAGCGCGATGTCTGCGGGCTCGGAATGAAGGTGGCACGCCCCTTCCTCTCACCCTTCATCACGCAGACGAGTCCGCTCGTTGCCGACGACCCGGACCTGGAGGAAATTCTCGATCTTCTGGTGGCGGGTCTACAATCCGCCTCCGGCGGCCATCTCTGGCGCTGGCCGCTGCTTCCCACCTCGACGAGGCTCGGTGGCGAACTGCTCGCGGCGATGGATCGGGCGGGCTGGCAGCATGGCACCGCACACAGTTTCGAACGACCGATCGTAGAGCGCCGCACCTCATATGACGCCTTCCTCGTAGGTCATCCGAACCGGTCGCGCCTGAAGGATCTGAACCGTCGCGATCGGCGTCTATCGAAGCGTGGTACGCTCATCCTCGATGTCGCCACCGATGGCGCACACCTGCGCGATGCCGTCACCAGCTTCCTCAGTCTCGAACGGGCCGGATGGAAGGGCAGAGCCAGAACGGCGCTGACTTGTCAGCCACAGCACGAGGCTTTTGCGCGAGCCCTCTTCGCCGACGGGAGCGGCCCGATCGGCCTACGCGCCGATATCCTTCGGCTCGACGGTCGCCCCCTCTCGATCAGCCTCGCCCTTCTGACAGGCGGCACGGCCACGCTTCTGAAGACGACCTATGACGAGACCGAGCGCTCCAACGCTCCGGGGCTCCTGCTCGAGGCACGGATCATCGAGATGCTGCACGAGACGGGGTTCGCCCAGCGGCTCGATTCGGCGACATTGGCCGGTTCCGTCCTAGAGGATCTCTTTCCGGACCGGGAGACGATCTGCGAGGTCGTCGCCGCCCCGCGCCGGGCGTCCCGCTTGCTTCCCGTAGATCGACGGATTCGCCTTGTCATGATCGAACGCGATTGCAAGGCGCTGATCAAGCGGGTCTTGGGCAGGCGCTGACGCGCGGGCGCAGCCGTGCTACTCGGCCCGTTCGGCACGCCAGACAGGAACCATCCGCATGCGTCGTCCGCTTCTTGCCCTCACCGGAGCCTTGTTGATCGCCATGACCGCTTCCGCATCCGCCGAGACCGTGACCACGCCTTCGGGCCTTCAATATCGCGACGAAGTCGTCGGCACCGGCCCCTCGCCACAGACCGGTAAGAAGGTCAGCGTCCATTACACCGGCTGGCTCGACGATGGTGGCAAGCCCGGCAAGAAGTTCGACTCCTCCCGCGACCGGGGCCAGCCCTTCAGCTTCACCCTCGGTATCGGACAGGTCATCGGCGGCTGGGACCAGGGGGTCGCCACGATGAAGGTCGGCGGCAAGCGCACGCTCATCATCCCATCCGACCTCGGCTATGGCGCACGCGGCGCCGGTGGCCTGATTCCCCCGAACGCCACGCTCATCTTCGACGTCGAACTGCTCGGCGTGAACTGAAGGCCGGCTGGAGAACGGCGCGGCCCCGGTCCTAACCTTGAGGTACCGGTAGCCCTGAAAGACGCGTCCGGTGCGGCTGCAGGCGGTGAAGAGCTTCGCCTGCAGCCCTCTTGGAACAGAAGGCACAGGTCGCGAGACCGAGAAGCTCCCGAGCCGCGTAGGGTTCGGCGACGTCCCGGCCGCGGCGAAACCCCGTTCGATGGCTAGCCCGGCGAGTTCAGCGCTGCTGGCTGCCAATTGGTGCTTCGGTACGCGGATCTTGTTTTTCAGTCCGCACCGCATCGTCCTCGCGCGCATGCGCCCAATCCAATACCTCGGCCGGATGCCGGCCGGTGCCGGCGGCGGTCCAGGTCGCCCGGGGGCAGGATCCGTTTCAGCTCCCCGAGGAGCAGGTCGAGGAGGCGCTCATTGGCAGGAAGAGCGTTCTTCAGGCGGGTGACGAAGGGACGCGGGGACGGGCATTCTTCAACCCCTCATCGAGAAGACGCCGGGCGCCGTACAGGTGCGAGAGGTCGAACATCTCGATTTCGGCGCACCGCGGATCAGGCGATCAAGAGATGCCGAGGGCGCGGATGAGAAGAAGGCTGATGGCGAGGAGGACGGCCAGAGAGCCGGTGACGGCAAGCGTCACCCGCCCGCCCATGCGGGCCAGTACCCGGACATCGACGCCCAGGCCCAGGGCGGCCATGGACATGATCGTCAAAAATCCAGCCAGTTGCCTCACCGGCCCGGAGGCCGCCTCAGGGATCAGGCCGAGGGAACGCAGGCTTGCCAGCCCGAGAAAACCCAGAATGAACCAGGGTACGAGCTTGGTGAAGCCGAGCCGCCCCGTCGATGCTTTCCGAACTCCGTCTTCCAAAGGAAGCCGATGGGCGATGAGCGAGAAGGCGATGACGACGGGGCCGAGCATCAATACACGCACCAGCTTGACCAGCGTGCCGACTTGGGTGCTGAGCAGCCCCACCGGCACCGTGGCGGCGAGCACCTGCGGCACAGCGTAGACGGTTAGGCCCGCCAGCACCCCGTACTGGTGATCCGATAGGCCAACGAGGGGGATGAAGAGGGGCAGGCCGAGCACCATCAGCACGCCGAGCACGGCGGTAAAGGCGATGGAGCCGGCGACGTCCTTGCTATCGGCTCCGATCACCGGCGCCACGGCGGCGATGGCCGAATTTCCGCAGATGGCGTTGCCGCAGGCAACCAGGATCGCCATACGGGCCGGCAGGCCGAGACCGCGGCAGATCGCGTAACTCGAGACGATCGCCAGCAACACCGTGCCGACGATGCCGGTGAGAAGCGCGGGTCCTGAGGCGACGATGGCGCCGAGGGTGACCGACGCTCCCATCAACGTCACGGCCAGTTCGAGCAGTTGCTTCGCGCTGAAGGCAATCCCTGCCCGGAAGCGCTCGCCCGGCATCCAGACGGTGCGGATCGCAATGCCGAACAGGATCGCGATCACGAGCGCTTCGATATAGGGGTGCCCGGTGGCCCGCTCCTCCCAGGCTTGGATGGCTATGGCGATCCCGGTGACACCGAGGCAGAGGACGATGCCCGGCAGAAGCGACGATCGCCTATGCGACGTGGCCGCTCCCGTCGGGATTGTCAGATTCGAGGATGCCTTCACGCCCATTCCACCCGCTCGGAGTTGCCTCCAGGCTCCCCGAAAAAAACTTCCACATGGCTCGACGAAAAGAGAAAGTCGCGCTCCATACCGCGGGAATTTCAAAAGTCTTATCCATTGATCGCTGGCACGCAAAGCCCGATCTTAATGCCCATGACCACGTGTCCCGATGCCAACGCCACCAGCTTCGATCCGTATGGCGAGCCGTTGGGAGAAGACCGCACCGCGCACATGGTGCAGGGCGATCGTCGGGCGCGCAATGCCGCTATCGCGATCTTCTGGACACTCGCCCTGACTTTGACTGCGGGGCGGGTTTATTTGAACGATCAGCCACTTGGCCATGCCTTGATACTTGCCAAAGCGCAGATCGGGGCGTTCGTCACGGCCGTACGTTGACGTGATGTCGATGGCTGTCGACCAATACGTGTCGGCGAGATAACGCGGCGATCGCTTTCTTGATCGGGGCATGAGATACGGCCACCGTATTTGGCCGGTATGGACGCAGGGCAACCGGACCGAGCACAGCGCACGTTTACCGACCCGGACAGCCGGATCCTGCCAGGCGCGATGGCCTCGTGCAGGGATACAACGGGCAGATTGCCGTCGATGACGCGAATGAGATCATCGTAGCGCATCGCCCTGTTACGACCTCCGCCGACTCCCGCGCCCTGGTGCCGATCATCGACGACGTCCGCAGTCATTTCGGGCTTCAGTCGTTCGAGGTCTCCGGCGATGCAGGCTTTACCAACCGAGGTAAACTTGGCTGCTCTGAGGGAGCGGCCGGCCTTCTCACGCTGACGAAAGACGCCCCCGATGCGTGCGATGGCCGCGTGGATGAAGCGGGCTGGCCGCCGGACCCGCTACCGCCTGAGGAAGCATATCGTCGAGCCGGTGTTTGTGTAGATCAATCAGGCCGGAGGCTTCCCGAAGTTCTTGCTCCTGGTTCTCAATCAGGTTCGGCACTTATAATACATTGTAAATAGAGGACGGTGCGCGGATTTCTCCGCGCGCCGTCCTTTAAAACGCAGGTTCGTATCATTCGTACAGATAGAAACACCACTAAAACCGCAATGTTCTATTGCCCGTCGTAATAGCAGCTTTTCTCTAACACCATCACGAGCAGCCTGTCGTTCCGCCACACGTGTCGCATTTCAAACAAGTTCCGTTACGCACGAGCGTGAAGTTCGCGCATTCGGGGCAGGATTCTCCGACATAGCCCTTCATCTTGGCCTCCGCCCGCCGATCCGAGACAGTCCGCTCGGCCTTGGCGAAGGGGAGGGCGGTGACGAGGCTTTCGGCTTGGCCCGCCAGCTCCGGTTCGGCCTTCAATGCCGTCGCTCCCCGCAGGGCATGAACGACGCCGCCGGCCGGGGCGCTCGTTCCGGCATTGCCGGAGCCGATGCCCATCGTGCCGCCGCCGGGGCCGCCCTGGATGAGGGTAAGCCGGTCGGCCGATCCGCGCAGCAGGCCGCGCGAGACGACGCTGGACGCCACGGGATCCGGCCTGTCGCCGCCGCTGCGGCTCCCTTCGCCCTCACCCTTGCCCATCACCGTGTTGCCGATTTCCGAGGGGTCGACATGGGCGAGGTCCATCCTGCCGAGATACGAGATCGCCAACTCGCGGAACACGTAGTCGAGGATCGAGGTAGCGTTCTTGATCGCGTCGTTGCCTTGGACAAATCCGGCCGGCTCGAAGCGGGTGAAGGTGAAGGCGTCGACATACTCCTCCATCGGCACGCCGTATTGAAGGCCGATCGAGATCGCGATGGCGAAGTTGTTCATCAGCGAACGGAAGGCGGCGCCTTCCTTGTGCATGTCGATGAAGATCTCGCCGATGCGGCCATCCTCATATTCGCCGGTCCGCAGATAGACCTTGTGGCCGCCGACAACAGCCTTCTGAGTATAGCCCTTGCGCCGATCGGGTAGCTTCTCGCGCGAGCGGATACGCTCGACGCGCTCGATCACCCGTTCGACGATTTTTTCCGCGAGCTGCGCTGCCTTGGCGGTGGCCGGTTGCGCCACCAGAGCTTCGATGGCCTCCTCGGTATCCTCCTCCTTATCGGCGATGAGCGCCGAGTTCAGGGGCTGAGAGAGTTTCGAGCCGTCGCGGTAGAGGGCGTTGGCCTTGAGGGCCAGCGTCCAAGACAGCTTGTAGGCGTTCTTGCAATCCTCGACCGTGGCGTCGTTGGGCATGTTGATGGTCTTAGAGATCGCCCCAGAGATGAAGGGCTGCGCCGCCGCCATCATGCGGATGTGGCTCTCCACCGAGAGGTAGCGCTTGCCGATGCGCCCGCACGGGTTGGCGCAATCGAAGACCGCGTAATGCTCCTGCTTGAGGAAGGGGGCTCCCTCGAGGGTCATCGCGCCGCAGATATGCGTGTTGGCTGCCTCGATGTCCTTCTTCGAATAGCCGAGGAAGGGCAGGATCTCGAAAGTCGGGTCGGCGAGCTTGTCGGCCGGAACCTGAAGCACGTCCTTGAGGAAGTCGTCGCCGAGGGTCCAGCGGTTGAACACGAACTTGATGTCGAAGGCCGACTTCAGTCCCGCCTCAATGGCCGCAATCTTGTCGTCGGTGAAGCCTCTGGCGCGCAGGGAACCCGGGTTGATGGCGGGAGCCTGCCCCATCGAACCATGGCCGACGGCATAGGCCTCGATCTCGGCAATCTCCGATTCGCGGTAGCCGAGGGAACGCAAGGCGTTCGGTACGGCACGGTTGATGATCTTGAAGTAACCGCCACCCGCGAGCTTCTTGAACTTCACCAGGGCGAAGTCCGGTTCGATACCGGTGGTGTCGCAATCCATCACGAGGCCAATCGTGCCGGTGGGCGCGATGACGGTGGCCTGGGCGTTGCGGTAGCCGTGCTCCTCGCCCAGCGAGAGGGCGCGGTCCCACGCCACCTTGGCGCGTTCCGCCAGGTTCGTTTGAGGAATGTTGGCGATGTCGAGGGGGACGGGGGCGATCGAGAGGAACTCGTAGCCCGCAGCCTCGCCATGCGCCGCGCGGCGATGGTTACGGATGACCTTGAGCATGGCATCCGCGTTCTCGTCGTAGCCCGGGAACGGCCCGAGTTCGGCAGCCATTTCCGCCGAGGTTGCGTAGGCGACACCAGTCATGATGGCGGTCAGGGCACCGGCCAGAGCCCGACCCTTATGCGAATCGTAAGGCAGGCCCATGCTCATCAACAGGCCGCCGATATTGGCGTAGCCGAGACCCAGGGTACGATAGCGGTAGGAAAGCTCCGCGATCTCCTTCGACGGGAACTGCGCCATCATCACCGAAATCTCGAGGACCACGGTCCAGAGCCGGTTGAGGTGCTCGAAGGCAGCTACGTCGAACTCGCCGCTGGCCTGATCGTACATCGTCAGCAGGTTGGCGGACGCGAGATTGCAGGCCGTGTCGTCGAGGAACATGTACTCGGAGCACGGGTTCGACGCGCGGATCCGGCCAGCGGACGGGCAGGTGTGCCAATCGTTCATGGTCGTATTGAAATGCAGGCCCGGATCGGCGGATGCCCAAGCGGCTTCGCCGATCTTATCCCAGAGCTCGCGGGCCTGGACCGTCTTCACGGACTTGCCGGTGGTCCGAGCCGTCAGATGCCATTCCTCGTCACGCTCCACCGCGCGCAAAAAGTCGTCGGTAAGCGAGACGGAGTTGTTCGAGTTCTGGCCGGCAACCGTCAGATAGGCCTCGGAATCCCAATCGGTGTCGTAGACCGGGAAATCGATCTTGGTGAAACCCTGGCGGGCGAACTGGATGACGCGCTTGGTGTAGCCGTCCGGCACCATCTCCTTGCGGGCTGCCTTCACGGCCTTCTTGAGGACGGGATTGCGCTCGATGTCGAAACAGGCATCACCCTCGGCCTCGCACTGGGTGCAGGCCTTCATCACTGCCTGGAGGTGCTTGGAAACGATCTTGGAGCCTGTGACGAGGGCGGCGACCTTCTGCTCCTCCTTCACCTTCCAATCGATGTACTGCTCGATATCCGGGTGGTCGATGTCGACGATGACCATCTTGGCTGCGCGCCGGGTGGTGCCACCGGACTTGATCGCGCCGGCCGCCCGGTCGCCGATCTTCAGGAACGACATCAGGCCCGACGACTTGCCGCCCCCGCCGAGCTTTTCGTTCTCGCCGCGCAGCATGGAGAAGTTGGAGCCGGTGCCCGAGCCATACTTGAACAGGCGCGCCTCACGGACCCACAGGTCCATGATGCCGCCCTCGTTCACGAGGTCGTCCTGCACACCCTGGATGAAGCAGGCATGCGGCTGCGGGTGCTCGTAGGACGAGGCCGACTTCACCAGTTCGCCGGTGCGGTAATCGACATAGTGATGGCCCTGCGCCGGACCGTCGATGCCGTAGGCCCAGTGGAGACCGGTGTTGAACCATTGCGGCGAGTTCGGCGCGACCATCTGCTTGGCCAGCATGAAGCGAAGCTCGTCGAGGAACGCGGATGCGTCCTCCTCCGAGGTGAAGTAGCCGCCCTTCCAGCCCCAATAGGTCCAGCAGCCGGCGAGCCGGTCGAACACTTGGGTGGATGAGATCTCGGAGCCGGCGCGCTCCGCCTCCGGCAGTTCCGCCAGGGCGGCCTCGTCGGCCACAGAACGCCACAGGAAGGAGGGAACGTCGTTCTCCTCGACCTTCTTCAGGCGCGCCGGCACGCCGGCCTTGCGGAAGTACTTCTGCGCCAGCACATCGCTGGCGACCTGGCTCCAACTGTCCGGCACCGAGATGCCGTCGAGGCGGAAGACAATGGATCCGTCCGGATTGCGGATCTCGCTCAACGCCTTGCGGAAGGCGATGGTCGCGTAGGGGGATTGCCCGGCCGTGGTGTAACGCCGCTCGAACCGCATGAACCCTGTATCCCTTGTCGAAGAGTCGACGATGCCGCCGCGCCCTGCGCAGCCGCCGATTCACTGAAGTCTGACGAAGGCAAGCGCTCGCGAACGCTCGCGATGCGCTGTCAGATGGCCGAAAATGCTTAGGGCTACCGGACCGAACCCGTCGTCCCGGCGACCTTCGAAAGCTATCTCGGACACGCCCTCCACGTCAACAACTTGTGTGTGCCGGCTACGTTCCGCGCTATATGTTGTGGTGCTACCGTAAAACCTGTGGATATCGCGGCGGCGGCGATAAGTGCTGTTTTCCGTTGCGGGAATCCGGCTGGAAAATTTCTGAGTTCACAGGGCGGACGCCGCCTTGGCCATGTAAGCTTTTGGTTAAGGCGCGTTGGCTGTGTGATTCCCGCCGCACCGCCCCAGGAGCCTGATCGCTGATCGCGCGCCGATGGCTGTCCCCGGTCCGACTCGCGCTGGACTTCGTGCCGGCCCCTGACCATAGTCCGGCCATCGAAGGACGGGCGGTCGCGCCGGTCCGGTTCAGGCAAGTGCGATGGCTCTCAAGGACACGCTTCTGCGGATCTTCACATGGTGGAACGGGCAGACCATGTCGCTCGCCGTCATGACGGCCCGTCACGGCCAGCTGGTCGGCAAAGACGATTTCGGAAACACCTATTACAAGGCCATCGGACCGCTGATCGACCGCTCGGTCGGGACGGAGCGTCGCTGGGTCGTCTATAACGGCTATGCCGATGCATCGAAGGTCCCGCCCGGCTGGCGCGGCTGGCTCTGCCATAACGGTGACGTTCCCCCGAGTGAGGAGAGCTACACCCCGCGCGAGTGGCAGAAGCCGCATGTGGAGAATCTCACCGGAACCAGCGCGGCGTACCGTCCGAAGGGATCCCAACTCAATCCGGGCAACAACGTCGTGACGGGTGGTGACTACGCGGCCTGGAGCCCGGAATAGCGCTTCGCCAAATGAGAGCGGCTGCCGACGCCGGATCCAGCACCCATGATCGGGCCGCCCTTTTTACACCATGCTTGGCCTGTCTATCGGTGCATGACATCGCGACCGCCCTGGCTTAGGGCAGACGCCTCTTCGTCCCGCGCCGGGTAAGCCGCATGCTCGTTCACCGCAATCTGCATCTCGCCATCAGAGCCGGCCTTCTGTTCGCGGGCGCCGCGGCGCTCGGCCTGCCGATGACGGGCCATGCCCTCGCCGACAAGATCAAGAACCCGACCGCGGTGTTCTCCGGCCTCGACAAGATCACGGGGCGGATCGTGTCGTTCGAAGTCGCGGTGGACGAGACCGTTCAGTTCGGCGCACTGCAGATGACCCCGCGCGTCTGCTACAGCCGGCCACCCACCGAGAGCCCAAAGACCACGGCCTTCCTCGAAGTCGACGAGGTAACCCTCGACAACAAGTACCGCCGCATCTTCACCGGCTGGATGTTCGCGGCGAGCCCCGGGCTGCATGCGATCGAGCATCCGATCTACGATGTGTGGCTCGTGGATTGCAAAGGTGGCAACGACATCATCGCCGAGGCCCGCGAGCAGGAAGACGTGCCTGCCATGGCGTCGAAGCCGGAGAAGACCAAGCGCCAGCGGAACTCGGACCCGACGCGTACGGCCCAACAGGTCAACCCGAACGGGCAGGTCGATGTGGAGGCGCCGCGCGGAGTTCCGGTGCAGCCGAAGCAGAAGCCATCGCGGAAATTCTTCCCGACCAACGAAGGCCCGGCGCCCGCGCCGCCGCCTCAGCAGCCGCAATCGATCTTCGACGCCATCTTCCGGTAGGATCGGCCGGGCAACCGAGTTTTGCTTCATGCCCGATGCCGTCGCCCTTCTGGCTTTCGCGGGCGTTTCCCTCGGGATGGTGCTGACGCCAGGGCCGAACATGGCCTATTTGGTCTCCCGCGCGATCTGCCAGGGCCGCGGGGCGGCGCTGGTCTCCCTCGGCGGGGTCGTGCTGGGCTTCGTCGTCTACATGCTTTGTGCCGCCTTCGGCATCACCGCTCTGATCCTGGCGATCCCCTACGCATACGATGCACTAAGACTGACTGGCGCCCTCTATCTCGGTTACCTTGCCTGGCAGGCGCTGAAGCCTGGTGGCCGCTCACCGTTCGAGGTGAGACGGCTCGCCCCCGATAGCCGGAAGCGGCTCTTCGCCATGGGCTTCCTCACCAACCTCCTCAATCCGAAGATCGCGATGCTCTATCTCGCGCTCCTGCCGCAATTCGTGACGCCCACGGGCGGCTCGGTGCTGGGACAGACACTGATGCTGGGCTCCGTCCAGATCGCGATCAGCGTCGCGGTGAATGCGCTGATCGCGTTGGCGGCAGGATCGATCGCCGTCTTTCTGTCGCGCAATCCCGGATGGCTGAAAGCCCAGCGCTGGATCATGGGCGGCGTTCTCGGAAGTCTCGCCCTGCGCATGGCGCTCGACAGAACCCGCTGACGCGCACCGCGATTCATGTCTGCCGAGCGATCGAGGTGAGCACCTCCTCGCCACTCACGGCCCGCTCCTTCGGCCAGACATCCCAGACCGCTTCCTCAGCGATCGCCTCCGCTAGCCGTCGTTTGTAGACATGGCGCGGCACTTCCTCCGCTCCGAACTGGATCAGATGGTCCGTGACGAACTGCGTATCGGCGAGGCGATAGCCACCCATCCGCAACCTCGCCATCAGATGGACAAGGGCAACCTTCGATGCATCGCGGGAGACGTGGAACATGCTCTCGCCGAAGAATGCCGCTCCGAGCGATACGCCGTAGAGTCCGCCGACGATCCGTCCCTCCGCATAGACTTCGATCGTATGGGCATGGCCGGCATCATAGAGGGCACGGTAGAGTTCTCGGATACGTGCGTTGATCCAGGTCTTCTCCCCGTCGCCTCGAGGAGCAGCGCAGCCGGCGATCACGCTATCGAAATCGAAATCTGTCCGAACCTCAAAACGGTTGGACCTTATTGTACGGGCGAGCCGACGGGAGACGTGGAAACGGTCGATCGGCAGAACTCCGCGTGCTTTCGGCTCGACCCAATAGATGGTCGGGTCATCGGCATCTTCCGCCATGGGAAAGATTCCGGCGGCATAGGCCTTCAGCAAGATCTGCGGAGTGATGTCCACGCGGTCGCCGTCGTGGTCGTGCTGCATGATGACCAATGTGACGCTTCGGACGTACGAAAGCCAGAGGGCGGACGCATCACCCAGCGTCGCTCCCGACGAAAAACGGCGGAGCTTTCGCTCCGCCGTCTCGTCTTGTGAAAAGGATCGATTTCAGAATTCGGGACCGCCCGAAGTCGTACCGAGATTGGGGTTGGAACGCTGGTTCTGCTCGGCATTGCCGCCCTTCGCGGAATCCTCGAACACCGCCTCGCGGTTCGAAATGAAGGGGCGGCTACGAACGCTGCCGGTATCCTCGACATCGACGCGACCTTCGGCATCACGATAGATGCCGTCTGCTTGCGTGCCGGTCATCGGGACGATGCGGTCGGGCGCACCGATATATGCGGATGGTGACTGGGCGAAGGCGGCGGTGGCGCTCAGGGAGGCGGCCAACACGGCGATGGTCAGGGTGCGCATGAATATCTCGATTGTCATAAGGGTGATCGGCCTCTCGGTAGCTTCCTGCTGATGTCAGAAAAGGCGCTTGCCGGGCCGGGCTGGTCGGATAAGCTCTGTCGTCGCCAGGCGTTCCCCTTGTAGTGAGCCGGCAATGTGTCGCATCTCAATGGGGGTAAAACAAACATCAAAAGCTCCGTGCTTCTAAATGGGCATTAAAAGCAGCAGATTCTTCTCTCATAGGGCACTTCGAATTATTCTTTTGGATGAGAATACCAATAAGTGTCGAGTACGGAGAGAAACGAAACATCCATTCGTTGTAACAATTCGCACGGTTAAAAAGCTGTCTTTTCTGCTGGTCAAAACAAAGCAGCCTGCCTCTTGGGGCAGGCTGCTCTAAATCAAGCAAAGGGAAAGCGCTGCGATTAGCGCGCCGGACCGCCGGAAGTGGAACCGGTATTGGCTCCCATGCCCTTGTTGGTCTGATCGGCATTGCCGCCTTTTGCCGAATCGACTGCGCCGGCTCCTGGGGACATCCCATTCTCGCCAATGGGACGGCTCGTGCTGCCGGTGGCCGGCGGCATATCCCGGGTGGACGGATTGTCGAGCGGACCACCCGTCGTCGTGCCGGCCTGTGGCACAGTCCGCTCCGGCTGCGAGACGTTGCCTGAGGGTGACTGCGCCAAGGCCGGGGAGGCTGCGAGGAGCAGGGCAGCGACGGTAAGCTTTGCAATGCGCATGACGTTCGTCCTTCTGGGTTCGTGCTCCCACTGCGCCGGGCGGTCACCCTCGATTGCGCGCAATGAGAAACTTCTTATCCAGAGAACGAGCTTTAAGCGGAGCAGTTCCTCTCAGCCGTTTGTCGGCGTCATTCAGGTCGTCGTCTCCGAGAGGCCACCGCCTTCGAGGAAGCTCTCCAGCCAATGGATGTCGTAGGCTCCCGCGAGGACCTCCGGATTTCGCACCAGCGTTCGGAACAGCGGAAGCGTCGTGTCGACGCCGGCGACCACGAATTCGTCGAGGGCGCGACGCAGGCGCATGAGGCATTCATGTCGGGTACGCCCGTGAACGATGAGTTTCCCGATCAGCGAATCGTAGTTCGGCGGGATGCGATACCCCTGATAGGCGGCAGAATCGACGCGTACACCGAGCCCGCCGGGCGGATGGAAGTAGGTAATGAGCCCAGGCGATGGACGGAAGGTAGCCGGATGCTCGGCATTGATCCGGCACTCGATGGCATGACCCGTGACCTTGATGTCCTCCTGCGTCACCGAGAGGGGCAGGCCAGCGGCCACACGGATTTGCTCGGACACGAGATCCACCCCGGTGATCATCTCCGTTACCGGATGCTCCACCTGGATGCGGGTATTCATCTCGATGAAGTAGAACCGCCCGTCCTCGTAGAGAAATTCGACCGTTCCGGCGCCGATATATTGCAGCTCCTGCATCGCCCGAGCGCAGATACCGCCGATTTCAGCACGGGTCGCCTCGTCGATCACCGGCGATCCGCCTTCCTCCCACACTTTCTGGTGACGTCGCTGGAGCGAGCAATCGCGCTCGGCTAGGTGGACTGCCTTGCCGCGACCATCGCCCAGAACCTGAACTTCGATGTGCCGCGGCTTCTCGAGATATTTTTCGAGATAGACGGCATCGTCACCGAACGCCGCTTTCGCTTCGGTGCGCGCCATGTCGAGGGCCTGTTCCAGATCGGCCTCCGTACGCGCCACCTTCATGCCGCGGCCACCGCCACCGGAGGCGGCCTTCACCAGAACAGGATATCCGATCTCCGCCGCGATTCGCTTGGCCTCGACCGGATCGTCGACACCGCCCTCGGAGCCGGGCACACAAGGAATACCGAGCCGCTTGGCTGTCCGCTTGGCCTCGATCTTGTCGCCCATGATGCGGATATGCTCGGCCTTGGGACCGATGAAGCCGATATTGTGATGGGCCAGCACTTCGGCGAAGCGCGCATTCTCCGACAGAAATCCGTAGCCCGGATGCACCGCATCCGCGCCGGTGATCTCACAGGCGGCGATGATCGAGGGAATGTTGAGGTAGCTGTCCCTGGCCGAGGGCGGACCGATACAGACACTCTCGTCGGCGAGCCGCACATGCATGGCATCGGCATCCGCAGTCGAATGCACCGCCACGGTGGCGATCCCGAGTTCCTTGGCCGCGCGCAGGACGCGCAGGGCGATCTCGCCACGATTGGCGATCAGGATCTTTTCGAACATGGGGGGCGCTATCACTCGATGACGAGGAGAGGTTCGCCGAACTCGACCGGCTGACCATCCTCGAAGAAGATCGCGGTCACCGTTCCGGCGCGGGGCGCGACGATCTCGTTGAAGGTCTTCATCGCCTCGATCAGAAGCAGTTTCTCGCCGGCCGCCACTTGGGACCCGATATCGACGAAGGCCTTTGCATCCGGCGAGGGCCGGCGATAGGCAGTGCCGACCATGGGGGAGGGCACGGCGCCCGGATGACCGGCCCCGGCCTTGGCGCGCTCGCCAGCGGCGCCGGAGCCCGGCACGGGCAGTGCCGCCGCAGCGGGGGCGGCCGCCGCCACGGCAGGTGCGGGTGCCGCAACTTGGACATGCACGGGCTCAATCCGGCGGACCACGCGGATACGCAGGTCACCCTTTTCCACTTCGATTTCGGTCAGATCCGTCTCGGTCACGAGTTTGGCGAGTTCGCGAACGAGCTCGGGATCGAAAGGTTCGTTCTTAGGCATCGGCACCTTGGCCATTCCGGTCAGTCTTGAGAGTTGGCGTCCGACGAAGCGTCGGACAAGAGCGAGGGGAGAGAGGGCAGACGGGACTGGAGCAGCCGCACCAGGGCTTCCAGGCCCAGACCGTAACTGTGCGGACCGAAACCGCAGATAACTCCGGCACAGACCGGGGCAATGAGCGAGACATGCCGGAAGGCTTCCCGCGCATGCACGTTCGAGAGATGCACTTCGACCGCAATCGCGCCGCTACCGGCAATAGCATCGCGCAAGGCGACGGATGTATGGGTATAGGCAGCGGCGTTGATGAGCACGCCGGCGCCGGCAAGGCCCGCATCCTGCACGAAACCGACCAGTTCGCCCTCGTGATTGGTCTGACGCACGGTCAGCGCTACGCCGAGAGTGTCCGCGCGCGCACGAAGGTCACGCTCGATGTCATCGAGCGTCGCGGTCCCGTAGATGCCGGGCTCACGGCGACCGAGAAGGTTCAGGTTTGGTCCATGAAGGACGTGGATCGGGATCATGATATCGCGTTCGAAGCGCCGGCTGAGCCAAGCGGTCGGGGCAGTGGTCGTAGACGATCGTTCCGGATAGCGACAGGCGCAGGCCGGAACAATCGCCGAGGAGCATAAGCCTTCAGCAACTCGCGTGGCCGCACTGGCGGATGTCACCGATGGTCTTGCGGATCGGGTCGACACCGACAGCGCCGGGGATGATCTCATCGCCGATGATAAAAGCGGGCGTACCGGAAAGGCCGAGCTTGTCACCGAGGCCGACATTCTCCGCCAGCGCTGCCTTCACCTCCGCTCCCTGTGCATCCTTCTGCAGCTTGGCGATATCGAGACCCATATCCTTGGCCAAGGCGATCGCACGCTCGCCGTTGACCCGGCCTTTGCTCTCCAGCAGCTTGACGTGGAACTCGAACAGCTTGTCACCCTTGAGCTGCTGCTTCGCCGCCAGCGAAATCTTGCTGGCTTCGAGAGATTCCGCGCCGAGGACGGGGAAATCCTTCAGAACCACGCGCAGCTTGGGATCGCCTTTCACCAGCGTCTGGATGTCGGCGAGTGCCTTGCGGCAATAACCACAATTATAGTCGAAGAACTCCACAAGAGTGACATCGCCGGTCGGGTTGCCGACCACGACGCCGTGAGGTGAGTTGACCAGAGCCTCACGGGATTCCTTCAGCGCGGCGGATTGTGCCAGCTTCTGTGTTTCCTGCTGGCGCCGCTCACCCTCGGCGATGGCCTCCTGCAGGACATCGGGATTCTTGACGAGGTAATCCTTGATGATCGCCTCAATCGCCTGGCGCTGCACATCGGTGAAGGCCGCAGCCGCGGTCGGGGCCGTTTGCGCGGGAGCCGGGGCCTGCGCGACAGCGCTCGAAACGCCGGAAGCGAGCGCGCCGACGAGGGCAACGGACGAAAGAAGGTGGCGAAGCAGGCGCATTGATCCTCGCGGGGTCGCGTCCCGTCGGCCGTGGTCAGGCGCGGGACAACCGGTCGTTAGCCACCGGGTTAGGCGTTTTCGCGGCGGCGGGTCAATTGTTCGCCCGCCCCGCCAGCTCCCGCGCGGTAGGCGCGGAACGGATCGGTGGCCTGGAAGGGGAGGGCGCAGGAGAGTAAACCAGCGCCATGACACCAGCCGACGATCGCTCTGACATCAGCATTTCCGCCAAAACCTCTCTCCGCGCGAGTCGCGTGGCGCCCTTCCTTGCCATGGACATCATGGCGGCCGCCGCGATCCGCGACAGGCAGGGCGACGGCGTGATCCATATGGAAATTGGGCAACCCTCTGCTCCTGCGCCGCGCCGCGTGATCGAAGCCGCGCAACGCGCTCTGGAAACCGGCAGGCTACCATATACCGATGCCTGCGGAATCCCGGCCCTCCGCGAGCGCATCGCCCGGTCTTATCGCGACACCTACGGCGTCGCTGTGGCCCCCGACCGGATCGTCGTCACCACCGGCTCCTCGGCCGGCTTCGTGCTGGCTTTTCTCAGCCTGTTCGATGCCGGAGCGCGCATAGCGGTGCCACAGCCAGGCTATCCCGCCTATCGCAGCATACTCCACGCATTGGACCTCGTTCCCGCACCCATGATCCTGCGGGAGGACGACCGCTTCGCTCCGACCAGCGAGGCTTTGCGCGCCCTCCATCGCCGCGAGGCCCTCTCCGGGATACTGGTGATGAGCCCGGCCAATCCGTCGGGCACGGTCATCGAGCCTGCCCGTCTCGCGGAGCTCTGTGCCACGGCTCGAGATCTTGGGCTGCCCTTCATCTCCGACGAAATCTATCACGGACTCAGCTACGGAATTCCCGCCGAGACCGCGCTGAAATTCGATCCCAACGCCATCGTCATCAATTCGTTCTCGAAGACCTTTTGCATGACCGGCTGGCGCATCGGCTGGATGGTTGTCCCGCCCTGGCTGGTCAGGCCCGTCGAGCGTTTGGCGCAGAACCTCTACATCTCGGCCCCCTACCTCTCGCAGGTCGCCGCACTGGCGGCTTTCGACGCGACGGAAGAGGCAGAGACGATCCGCCTCGGCTACGCCGCGAACCGGGTGTTGCTGCTCGACGCGTTTCCCTCCCTCGGCCTGGGGCGGACACATCCGGCCGATGGTGCCTTCTATCTCTACGCTGATGTCGCAGGCCTCACCGACGACGCATCATCCTTCTGCCGCCGGATGCTGGAACAGGCGGGGGTAGCCGCGACCCCTGGGCTCGATTTCGACGCTGCCGAGGGAGGCCACCATGTGCGGTTCTCCTTCGCGGGATCCGAAGGGGATTGCGTGGAAGCCGTGCGGCGCCTGAAGTCGTGGCTTGGGTGATGTCTCGCCCATCGACAGAAAAATGGCCCCGGATCGCTCCGGGGTCCTCCGTTCTAGTCGCTCGGCTCCGCGCTTAGCGGAACAGGTTCAGGAACCCGCCCGGCTCGGCATAGATGCCCGGTGCCGCCGTGGATGTCTGGAAGGTGATCGAACCGATCACCGCATCGCCGCACCATTTCGAAATTCCGCCATTGGTCACCTGGCGGAAGTCACCACTGAAGGCGGCGCACTCGGCCTTGGTCAGATCGGTATCATGGTAGCGTACGTCGAGAACGATGTTCTTGTAGGTGTAGGACAGGCCGACGTTCCCATAGAGGTAGCTCGGCAGGTTGAATGAAGTGAACCGCCCGATATCCGCATTGAATCCGGTAGCCGAGTTCTTTGCGGCGCCAAGAAAGAAGTAGCCGAGCTCGGACAACAGCGAGAACCCGCCCGCATAAGACTCCGGCAGGAACGGGAACAGCGATGCCGGCAATGTGTAAGCGGCCGTTCCGGACGCATAGGTACTGATCGCGTGCGTACCGAAGAAATTCGGTGAAAAGAACACGTTCGTGCCCAGCGTCAGCGAATCTGTCGCGGTGTAGAGCATCTTACCGGCGGCTTCGTAAAAGTCCGAGTTCTTCGTCGAAAACGCCGTGCCGCCCGGCAGGATGACCTGCTGCTAGTTGGGATAAAAATACTACAGGACGCCGAGATCGAAGGCGAACTTTCCGAAGGTCGGGCGAATACCGGCGATCAGATCAAACTCCATGTCCGGCCGGGTGGGAAGGCGGGTCTGATAGGTGGCGAAGCCCGCATAGGCGAAGTTGTTCAGGAACTGGGCTTCGAAAAACGTCTGATAGCTTCCCTGCAGGTTCGATTGCGACACGCCGCGGAAGTTATAGTCCGTCTGATAGCGCGAGCCGAAAGAGAAGCCGATGACTGGGTCGGCGGCCTTCGCCTCGACCGGCATGGCTTTGGGAACGGACAGATCGGTAGCAATCGCCGGTGATAGAGCGACACCCGCAAGTGTACCGAACGCCAGCAATGATGTGTACAAACGGCGCATGGCCCGATCCTTTTATTGATGGCCGCTAGGGTTGTGACAACATAAACCCTCTTTCAAAGAGATTCCCCAGTCTTCCAGGCCGACTTGAAAACACTCCGGCCGTCTCGCGACGGCGAAGACAGCAGGATAACAACCGTCCTTTCCGACGTCGTATACTTTGTCTTCAAATCCTGCTCGACCGTAAGCGATCATGGCTTCGGAAAAAATTGCTTTGCTGAAAAATTCCCAATCAATCACATATTATTATTTTAGAAATTGGTTTTTTTACTCACTGAAGGCAGTCAGAACAATATTTATAATGACAATGCACAACAGTTATCATTCGGCCATGGAAATCTGCCCGCGGACGCGGTCTCTCGATCCGTCAAAGGTCGTTGCCTCGCCCACTGACCTCGAAGCGACAAACGAAACGGGCCGCATCCTGTCTGGATGCGGCCCGCTCGAACGTTGGGATAGGCGTTATCGGGAGTTGGACTAATCGCCTGTGAGCGCGGCCTTGGTCCGCGACCACCATCCGGCGCGCTTCGGACGATCCGGATCGATTGGCGTTAGCACGACTGCTACCGGCTCGGGGGCCGGAGTTGCAGCCGGAACCGGCTCCGTCGCGGCAATATCCGAATCCACCGTATCGCTGACCAACGCCTCCGGAGCTGCCGCCTCAGCGGCAGGTATCGAAGGCTCTTCAGCGACCGGGAGGTCTACCGAAACGGGTGCGGGTGCCGTTTCCGACGCCTCCTGAGGCAGGCCGGTCGAAACCTGAGCAACCTCTTCGAAGGAGGCCGACACGGCCTGCTGCTCTTCGCCATTCTCGCGCGGGCGACCTTCTGTGCGGTCACGACCGCGTCCGCCTCGGCGTCCACGACGACGACGGCGACCGGCCCCCTCGTCGTCGGACAAGTCGGACCGAGGTGTTGCCTCGCCGTCCCGGACATCTGCTACGACGAGCTCATCGCCGTCATTCTCTCCAACCCGTCCATCCGAATCTTCGCCGGTTTGATCGTCGTTGTCCCGGCTCTCGCTGTCGGTCTCGTCGTCGCCGGACTGCTCGTCTTCGCCGGTCGCGTGATCCCCCGACGATTCGCCGGTCTCGTGGCGACCACCACGCCGCCGCCGACGCCGACGACGACCGCCCGATCGGCCTTCGCCATTGCCTTCACTCGACTTCTCGCGCGGTGCCTCCGGCTCGACCGGTTCGGCCTCAGCCTCGAGGATGGCCTCTTCCTCATCGTCGCCGTCGATATCCTCGTCGGCATCGAGCTGAGGCGAGATCGCCACGGCGCGGACCCCGGTTACGGGACCCTCGCTCCTGATCGCCAACTCACCTCGATCGAGCTGGAACGCCGATGTCGCGGCCAGCCGCTCGTCCGCGGCAATGGTCACGGTGACGCCAAAGCGGATTTCCAGTTCGCGCAGATGCGCACGCTTCTGGTTCAGGATGTAGAGCGCCGCCTCCGTGCGGGTGCGAAGGATGAGATTGTGTGTCGTGCTCTTGAGAAGCGACTCCTCGATGGCGCGCAGGATCTGAAGGGCCACCGAGGCGGTGGCGCGGACATATCCCGAGCCACCGCAATGGACGCAGGGGAGCGACGAGCTCTCCAGCATGCCGGTGCGGATGCGCTGGCGGCTCATTTCGAGCAGACCGAAGGGCGAGATGCGGCCGACCTGAATGCGTGCGCGATCGTTTTTCAGGCAATCGTTGAGCTTCTTCTCGACCGCGCGGTTGTTGCGCTTCTCTTCCATGTCGATGAAGTCGATCACGACGAGACCAGCGAGATCGCGCAGGCGAAGCTGGCGGGCGACCTCTTCGGCCGCCTCCAGATTGGTGCGGAGTGCCGTGTCCTCAATGTCGTGCTCGCGGGTCGAGCGGCCCGAATTGACGTCGATGGAAACCAGGGCTTCGGTCGGGTTGATGACGAGGTAGCCGCCTGACTTCAGCGTCACATGCGTCGAGAACATCGCATCGAGCTGTTGCTCGACTCCGTGGCGCGCGAAAATCGGCGTCGGGTCGCGATAGGGCTGCACCACTTTGGACTGGCCCGGCATCAGCATGCGCATGAAGTCGCGGGCCTCGCGGTACGCCTCGTCGCCCGCCACAAGGATGTCGTCGATATCCTTGTTGTAGAGGTCGCGGATGGCGCGCTTGATGAGCGAACCTTCCTCGTAGACCAGGGCCGGCGCAGAGGAGGACAGCGTCAACTCACGCACGCTTTCCCAGAGGCGCATGAGATATTCGAAGTCGCGCTTGATCTCCGGCTTGGTCCGGGACGCACCGGCAGTGCGCAAGATCACGCCCATGCCTTCCGGAACCTCAAGATCCTGGGCGACTTCCTTGAGGCGCTTGCGGTCGGCCGCCGAGGTGATCTTACGCGAGATGCCGCCGCCACGGCCGGTATTGGGCATCAGCACCGAGTAGCGGCCAGCCAGCGACAGATACGTGGTCAGTGCCGCGCCCTTGGTGCCACGCTCCTCCTTGACGACCTGTACCAGGATGATCTGGCGGCGCTTGATCACCTCCTGAATCTTGTAGTGGCGGCGATAGGTACGGGGGCGCTCGGGGATCTCGGCCAGAGCGTCGCCGTTACCGCCGACCTGGGCGATCTTGTGCTCGCCATCCTCACCATCATGCTCGTCGTCCGAATCCTCGTCGTCGGATTCGTCCTCCTCGTCGTCCGAATCGTCGTCCTCGTCCGATTCATCTTCGTCGGTCTCTTCGTCCTCGTCGGTTTCGTCTTCGAGAACGGGGGCATCGGGATGCCCCTCGGCGACTGGTTCCGCCACGTCCACTTGGGCCGGCGCCGCTTCTTCGAGCGCAGATGAGGTCGCCTTTACCGGTGCGGAGACTTCGCCTTCGAGGGAAGCGGGCGGCAGATCGGACGATTCATCCGAGCCGGGCTCGATGCCGATGGCCTCGGACGGGACGACATCCGCAGGGGCGGCCTCGTCATTCACGCTCACGTCGCCGTCGAGCTCGCCGGCGGTCTTTGATACGATGGGATGCTCACCGGATTCGTTGCTGGGCGGTGCCGAGGCCTGACCCGACTGCTCCTCTGCAAGACCTACCTCGACGGTCTCCGAAACGTCTTCGGCACTCACTGTCTCGCTGGTCTTGGCGGATGCAGCCTCTGCACGGCGCCCACGCGAACGGCGGCGCGGCTTGCGCTCCTCGCGTTCGCGGTGCTCCTCGGCGTCCCGCGCCTCGTCTTCCAGCAACACCTGACGATCGGCGAGGGGGATCTGATAATAGTCGGGATGAATCTCGCTGAAGGCGAGGAAACCGTGGCGGTTGCCGCCATACTCGATGAAGGCTGCTTGGAGCGAAGGCTCCACGCGCGTCACTTTGGCAAGGTAGATGTTGCCACGAAGCTGACGCCGATTGGCCGCCTCGAAGTCGAACTCCTCGACCCTAGACCCGTGGACCGTGACGACCCGGGTTTCCTCCGGGTGCATCGCATCGATGAGCATCTTGTTGTTGTTGGCCATGACGGACTTTCATGGCGATCGACGTCGTCCTTCTGCAGCCGAACTGTCCCGGCGAAGCGCTGCCCGATTCCGGCCCATCGGGCGTCGGGGGGAGCGCACGCCCAGGCCCGACGATGCGGGCCAGGGGGGCTTTGGGGAAGGGATTGCCGTCAACCGCCGCTAGGCGCCGGTGATCGGCGCGCGTGGGGTTGAACATGGCCAGGGCCGACGGCGAACCGGCGCCACGCGAAACGCGTACGCTTTGAACACGAGCAACGGCAACCGATGCTGTGCGTCCGTCCATCCGCTCCCTGACCTCACGAAGACTTTGAGACCGTGCAAATGCCGGCCGCTGATTTCCAGAACGGCGACTTGGCGAAACGATCGCCGCATGCACCGGTACCCACCCGAATTCAAAAACGCCGACGGACTTGACGCGGAGAGCCGACTGCGAGGCGACACGGCGACTGGCCAGGACGCTCTCGCGGGCCGCGAATGAGACCGCACGACACCCGGGGAGGGACAGTACCATTACAGATCGTCGCGGGCGCTTGGCAAGCAGCAAGAGCATGCCGCCACAACTTTGACGCCTTGGCGCCCAGGCGGGCATCCGGTTCGGTCCTGTCGCCCCACAGCAACATCCAGGCTGCTTCGCCATCCGGCCGGAGAGGAACGGTTAACCATCCCGGCCGTATCCCTTATCGAACACTCGCGCTTCCCAAGGCCCCTCGGTTCCGGAAGTCTGTTGGTTCCAACGGCCCCCTGGTTTCAGGACAACGACTGCCGGATCGATGCCGCCTCTCGCTCGCCTGCTGCGCCACGCAATTGTCCTATCCGCCCTCGCGATGGCTGTTCCGGTCGTGGCCCAGGACGACATCCGGACGAATCCGACAGTATCCGGGCAACAATCGGCCGTCGCCATCGCGGCGGACCTCTCCACCGGTGCGGGCGGATCGACCAAGCTGACCCTCACATTGTCGAAATCGATCGAGGCGCGCACCTTTGTCATGGAGCGGCCCGACCGGGTCGTCATCGATCTTACGGAAGTGAACTTTCAACTCGCACCTGACACCGGACGACGCCGCGAAGGGTTGGTCTCTTCCTTCCGATACGGCCTGTTCGCTCCGGGTCGCTCGCGCATCGTCGTCGACCTTGCTCAGCCGGCCACAGTCGGGCGCATCGAAACGACGACGCGCATGCGAGACGGCGCCATCCTCCTCTCGATAGAGTTCCAGCGGGCCGACCGCGACACCTTCCGTCGCGCCGCTGTGGCAAACGACCCGTCACCTCCGGCCCGCAAGGAAGCCATGGCAGAACCGAGTGATTCCCGGCCGTTGATCATGATCGATGCCGGGCATGGCGGCATCGATCCAGGCGCCATCGCTGCCTCAGGCATCTTCGAAAAGGACATCGTGTTTGGGTTCGCCCAGGCCCTCGTCGGCAAGCTCGAAGCGTCCGGCCGCTACAGGGTGCGGATGACACGTGATCGCGACGTGTTCGTTCCTCTGGCCGAGCGCGTGCGAATCGCCCGCGAGGCCAGCGCCGATCTCTTCGTCTCGATCCATGCTGATTCCATCTCGTCGGCCCCGCAAGTGCGCGGCGCGACGATCTATACCGGCTCCGAAAAGGCCACGGACGCCGAATCGGCCAAGCTCGCAGAGCGTGAGAACAAGGCGGATTCGACCGCCGGCACAGATTCCGGCCAAGGTCCCGGCCACATCGCCGACATCCTCCAGGAACTCACTTTGCGCGAGACGCGCACCTTCTCGTCGGGCTTCGCCAAGGGTCTTATGTCCTATCTCAGCCCCGTCATGGAGCTGAGCAACAAACCGCATCGTGAAGCGGGTTTCGTGGTCCTGCGTTCGCCGGACGTGCCGTCAGTGCTGGTGGAGCTCGGCTACCTGTCGAGCAAGCGCGACCTCGACCTGCTGCAGTCCGAAGCCTGGCGCGCCGATGTCACAGGCGGGATGGCGAAGGCCATTGACGCATTTTTTGCTAACCGTACTTCCCTGACACGGCCGGTGCCGCCGCGCCGCTCTGCGGCAATCGCCCCAGTTTCACCATAGATACGGTGTGAAACCGGGGCTCACGGCGCCCCGGCTCGGAATAGGCCTCTCACGCCTTCCGAACGATCGCGGGTCGTCGCGTCACTCTTGCCTTTCCGGGACGATCGAGGTCTCGGTCATCCTCGCCTCTCGGCCGGACCGGCAGCGGCAGATCATCGACGGACGGGACCCGGATGCGCTTCATCCTTCGTTTCTTCGGCTTCCTGTTCAGCATCGGGGCGATGTTGTTCGTGCTGCTGTCGGCAGCCGGCGCGTATTTCTATTACACATACAGTCAGGATCTGCCCGATCACGCCGCCCTCGCCAATTATGAGCCGCCGGTGATGAGCCGCGTCCACGCAGCGGATGGCAGCCTGCTCGCAGAATATGCCAACGAGCGCCGGCTCTACCTGCCGATCCAGGCGATGCCGAAGATCGTCGTGGCCGCCTTCCTCTCGGCCGAGGACAAGAACTTCTACAAGCATGGCGGCATCGACCCTGAGGGGGTCGTGCGGGCGATCTTGACCAACGCCAAGAGTGGCAAGAAGCAGGGCGCCTCGACCATCACCCAGCAGGTGGCGAAAAACTTCTTGCTCACCAACGAGCAGACCTTCGACCGCAAGATCAAGGAGGCATTGATCGCCCTGCGGATCGAGTCGGCCTACTCCAAGGACAAGATCCTCGAGCTCTACCTCAACGAAATCTTCCTCGGCACCATCGTGCCCGGCCGCAACCTGCACGGGGTCGCCGCCGCCGCACTCGATTATTTCGGTAAGTCCGTCCACGAGCTGACGATCAACGAGGCTGCCTATCTGGCCGCGCTGCCGAAAGGCCCCAACAACTATCACCCCTATCGTCAGACCCAGAAGGCCCTCGACCGACGCAACGAGATCATCGGCCTTATGGCCGTGAACGGCTACATCACGAAGGAAGAAGGAGAAGCCGCGCGTAAGATGCCGCTCGGCGTCAACCCGCGCGTCGCCTTCGCCAACGCCGCCAATGCCAACTACTTCACGGAAGAGGTTCGCCGCGAGATCACGGAACGCTACGGCGAAAAGAAGCTCTATGAGGGCGGGCTCTCCGTGCGCGCCACCCTAGATCCGAAGATGCAGGCCTGGGCGCGCAAGGCGCTCGTGGATGGCCTGATCCGTTACGATCAATCTCACGGATGGCGGGGAGCTCAGGCGAAGGTCGATCTCGTCGGCCGCGATTGGGGTCTCGCCGTTGCCGAAGTGCCGGGCCTCGGTGACGTCCAACCTTGGCGTCTCGCCGTCGTCCTGAGCACGACGGGAGGCGTTGCTCAGATCGGCTTGCAGCCCCGCCGCGAGGCATCCGGTCAAGTCTCGAAGGAGCGTGAGACCGGCACTATCGCCGCCGACGGCACCCGCTGGACCGGACGCTCGCCATCGGCAGCGCTCAATGCCGGCGATGTCATCTATGTCGAGGCCATCGACGGGGGGCGCGGACAGTACCGGCTGCGCCAGCGTCCGGAGGTCTCCGGCGCCATCGTCGCCATGGACCCCTATACCGGACGCGTCCACGCCATGGTCGGGGGATTCTCCTATGACGAGAGCCAGTTCAACCGTGCGACGCAGGCCCAGCGTCAGCCGGGCTCGTCGTTCAAGCCGATCGTCTACTCGGCCGCCCTCGACAACGGTTACACGCCGTCTTCGATCGTACAGGACTCGCCGATCACCATTGAGGCCGGTCCCGGCCAGGAAGCGTGGTCTCCGTCGAACTACGACGGCAAGGCGGGCGGCCCGCATACGCTCCGCTACGGGATCGAGCATTCGAAGAACCTGATGACCGTGCGGCTGGCCAAGGATGTCGGCATGCCGCTCATCGCCGAATACGCCCGCCGCTTCGGTGTCTACGACGATATGCTCCCCGTCCTGCCGATGTCGCTCGGGGCGGGCGAAACGACCGTCATGCGCATGGTCACCGCCTATTCCATGCTGGCCAATGGCGGCCGCCGTATTCGCCCGACCCTCATCGACCGCATCCAGGATCGTGTCGGCGAAACCATCTACAAGCACGACAACCGAAAGTGTCTCGGCTGCGACGCTGAAAAGTGGTCCGGCCAGGACGAGCCGAAGCTGGTGGATGATTCGGAGCAGGTCCTCGATCCACTCACTGCCTACCAGATGGTCTCGATCATGGAGGGCGTCGTCCAGCGCGGCACCGCGACATTGCTGAAGCAGATCGGCAAGCCGCTCGCCGGCAAGACCGGCACGACGAACGATGCCAAGGACGCGTGGTTCGTCGGCTTCTCGCCGGACCTCGCGGTCGGGGTCTATATCGGCTTCGACAAGCCGCGCTCGCTCGGCGACCGCGCAACCGGTGGCGGTCTCGCGGCGCCTGTGGCCCTCGACTTCCTGAAACAGGCCCTTAAGGACAAGCCGCCGACACCGTTCCGTGTGCCGCCCGGCATCAAGCTAATCCGCGTCAACGTCGCCTCCGGCATGCGCGCCGGCTCCGGGGAAGGCTCCGGTACGATTCTCGAGGCGTTCAAGCCGGGCACCGCCCCGCCCGACGCCTACGTCGCGGCGCCGGCCGCTCCCGCCGCCGTACCGGCGGACGCCGACCGTGCGGCGCAGGCTGGTGGATTGTACTGAGAGCGAGCTCCGCGGGGATCCCATTCCGGGTCATCGGGCGCTGACTGCGCTCGATGACCCAAAAGCCGCAGGAAGCCGAAGCGTTCATGGAGCCGGCAACGAGGAAGTGAGAACCCGTCTCGGTCCGGCCTTGCGCCCCATCCGATCAGGCGGTTTTGCCGGGTGATGGGAACGCCCCCCTCAAAAGGAAGCCCGCACGCCCCCGAAGAAGCTGCGACCGACGCCAGGGTAGAAGGCGGTCGGATTGCCGCCCATCGTCACTGCGTTGTTCACCACCGCCACGTCAGAGACGTAACGTGTATCGGCGAGATTGCGGGCGTCGAGGAACAGCGACACACCATTCGAGAAGTCGATGCCGGTTTGGACGTTGATCAGGGTGTAGCCGGGCACCTGCAGGGTGTTGGCATGATCCGAGAAGGCGCCTTGCGGCACCCAATCCACCGAAGGGCTGAGGTGGAAGCCGCTCGGGTGGGTATAGGTGACGACGCTGCGCAGCACGTCCCGAGGGATGCCGGCGATTTGATTGTCGCCAAAGACCGGATCGCCGACGAACCGGAAATCGTTGTGCGTCCAGACCTGCGACGCCGAGATGCGGTCGCCGACCCCGGTGAGGTCACGCATGATGTCGAGGGAAACGGCCGCCTCGACGCCCTGGTGGATCGTGCGCGGCGAATTGAAAGTCGCCGCAGGGATGTTGCGCCCCGGATTGACAGAAAAGTTGATGAGCTCGTCTCGGACTTCCGAGCGATAGAGCGTCACGTCCCATGCGAGGCGGTCAAGGCGGCCACGTGTGCCAGCCTCGTAGGTCCAGGCCCGCTGGGCCTGAAGCGGCACGAATTGCGTCGTCGTCCCAATCGTCTGGGTCAGGTCGGTGAAGTCCGGCACGTCGCGGGAGCGGGTGATGTCCGCGAAAACTTGGATGTCGGGCAGCGGCTGCCAGATTAGTCCGAGCTTCGGGTTGATCCCCTGATAGGTCCGGTTGTCGAATTTCACCGCCGGGTTTGGACCGAAGCCGCCCTTGTCGCTATAGGTACGGTTCGAGGAGAACGCCTTCGCCCCGGTCATCAAGGCGACATCCGGCAGGAACCAGAACCGGTTCTCGCCATAGGCCTCGTAGTTCGAGGAGCTCTGAAGCGCGTTCAGGGTCTGCGCGCCGCGCTGTCCGGCGACGTTTCGGAACTGCAGCGCCGAGTTCTGCCCGGCGAAGGCACGAAGGCCGAGGATCGTGTCGTTGCGGTATCCGCCGATGTCGAAGGTGCCGGTCCAATGCGGGGAGATGCCGTAGGTCCAGCCGTCTTGGTCGATGACCTCAAAGATCGGGTGATAGAGCGATTTGTGGATCGCCCAGGTGTCGATATCGAGCTTGCCCACATCAAGGGCGAACGAAGTGCGATTGGCCACCCGCTCCGTCTCGACTTTGCGCGACTGGTTGCCCGAAATGGCGCTCGGATTGGCCATGGTCGGGTTGTTGAGCGCGTCCCAGAGTCTGAGCGTTCCGGGCAGCTTCTGATCGGTGAGGTAGATGCCGACGTAGAACCGCGTCTCGACACCGGGTGCGAGCCGGTAGCCGACATTGGCGTTGAAATTCTGGGTCCGCTGGGTTTCATGGTCGCGAAAACCATCGGAATTGGTCAGCGTGCCACTGATGAGGAAATCGGCTGGGCCGGAGATCAGCGAGAACTGGAAGTGCTCTCGGATAGTGCCGAAGCTGCCGCCATCGACGCGCAGGATGTTTGGCGCGAAGGCCGTCTGGGCAGTGGGCGTGACAAAGTTGATTGCGCCGCCCAAAGTCGTCGCACCGAAGGTGAGCGCGTTGCCACCCTTATAGACTTCGACCGAGCGCAGAGCGAGCGGATCAATCTGGTAAAAGTCACCGCTGCCGTCCGCCGAGTTCACCGGGATGCCATCCTGCAGCAGTTCCAATCCACGCAGATGGAAGCCGCGCGAAATGCCCGAGCCGCGCACCGACAGGCGCATTTCCTGACCGTAGCGCTGCTGCACGAACACGCCGGGCGTGTCCTTCAGGACGTCGCGTAGGGTATTGGCGTAGCGATTCTGGAAGTCCTTGGCATCGACGAAAGCCACGGAACCGACAGTAGCGTTCACCGCAGCCCGCTGTGCGGCAACGCTCGGCACGGTGAGTGAACCGGGTGTTGTCCCTTGAACGCTAAGCTCGGGCAGTTCTGCATTCGCCACGCCCTGAGCGAAGGCGGATGTGGAGGAGAGGAGGATGAGCGCGAACGCCCCCGGAAGACGTGACGACGGCATGGGAGGGAGCTCCGGATCCCGCGCCATGAAACACTCCGCCCTATCGAGGCAGAGGAGCGGCGGGTCCTGAAAGAGAAAGGGAGTGCGCGCGATTGGCGAAACCGCCAAAGCGCGAAGCCGGTCCGGAATCGGACGCTCAGTGCTGGTGTTGTCCGGCCGCCGGTTCGCTTGCTGCAGGCGCGTTCGGTGCCCTGGCACCAATGGGCGCGACGGCGAAGGTGACCGGTACGGTCCCCGCGCGCTCGAACACCAAGTTCCCCAAGATCGGTTCGCCGACTTTTGGCGATGCCTTCAGCCCCTCGAACATCAGGTGATAGCTGCCGGGCTTTAACTCCACGGTCTCGCCGGGTTTCAGGAGAAGTCCGCCTTCCACCACGGCCATCTTCATCACCCCGCCATCCATCGTCATGGAATGGATCGACCCGGATGCAGCGATGGGGATGGAAGCGGAGATCAACTTATCCGCCAGTTTGCCGGTATTACTGATTCGGACATATCCACCAGCGACGGTGGCGCCGCCGGGCGTGGCGCGCATCCACGGCGTATCGATGTTGAGGTCGCCGGCCTTGATCTGGCCCGAGGAGGATGACGCCGCGCGCGACGGTGCCAGGGCCTGAGTCGCGACGATGGTGACGCCCGGTGCGGGGGATTTCAGCGCATGGGCGTCCTGCCCCGGCGCGGGGATGTCTCTCCAGCGATGATTGCCATTCGTGCAATCCTGCTCGACCGGGAAGTACACGGTCTCGCCGGGTGCGAACGCATCGGAGATGCGGGCAAGGAAGGTGAACTCGTCGACCTGATCGTCCGGCAATTGGCCACCACTCCAGGTGATGGTCTTCACCCCATTGGAAATGTCGCCGTGATAATAGGGATAGGGCTTGGCGTAGGGTCCTATTTCCGTTGTCACACTCCAGCCCGGCTTCGTCATCGGCTTAGCGCCGATGACACCCTCAGGAATCGTGACGCTCACCCGATTGGTCGGTTCGCCGTTGCACCCATGGGTGACTTGGAGCACGCCGCGATAGCTCGCGTTCGCGCTTGCCTCCTTCCGCTCCATCGTGGCGTGAGAGAAGGCAGCGCCGGTAGGGAGGGTGACGAGGAGCGCCGCGGCAAGCTCCGACCACAAGATCCGTTTCATGATGAATGTCCGTGTCTGAAGGAATCGAGGTATCGAATCGCTTCAGGCGGCGGGTGGACCTCGCGGATGGGGGATAGAACCCGGTGGCCCGCGTGCACCGAGGTCGGCTACGTCGCGCCAGATCAGATGGATGACGGATGTGGCCGGCCAGACGATCGCGCTGGACGCGAGCACCGGTTGATCAGCTGAAACGGTTGCGACTGCCGACGTGCAGCAAAGCTTGTGGCCGACGTGGGACGAACCGTCTGGCTGCTGCGCGGCAAGATCGCCATCCATCAGGCCAGAACAGATCGGATCGGCATGACCAGCCGCGGGGAGTGGCATCAGAGTCGCAAGGAAGACCTGCAGCACGAACGCATAGAGCGCGATCACCGCCGTGATCACGCGCCCGCCGCCCGCCGCTGAATCTCCCGACATCATACCTCCAGCGCTTACCCTTACGGACATAATCCCGCCATACCGTCGACGAGGCGTGGCGCCGTGATGTTGCATGTGCGCTGCAGTACAGGACAAGCCGAGATTTAATCTGACGGCGCCACATTCTAGCCCGGACCGCATGACTTCTTAACCGTGCCCCGACACGTTCGCGGCACAGGACTTTCGGTGGCCGTTCTCAATCACGGCCATGCCCCGACGGCCTCGTGCCGCTTCACAGGTCAGATCAGAGTTTCCGTCCGATGCTGAAACAGGCTTACCCCATCCGCTCATTGGGTCTCGTACTCCTTGCCGGTGTCGCCGCCTTCGCCCAAACCGCCTCGGCACGGGAGCAGGCCGGTTTCGCCCAGGCCGAGTGGGCGCAGGATTACGCTGCACCCTCGGCTATGCAGGTGCAGCGTTCCTCGACGCCGATCCTGTCGCCGCAGACGATTGCGGCCACGGAACAGATGGTCGAGCGCTACAAGGACATCGTGGCGCGCGGCGGCTGGAGACCGGTCTCCGGCGCCGACCGGCTACGTATCGGCAGCAAGGGACCGGCAGTGGCGGCTCTGCGCCAGCGTCTCACGGTGACGGGAGACCTCGACTCCGCCTCCGGCGGATCGAACGTGTACGATTCCTATGTGGCAGCCGGCGTAAAGCGGTTCCAGGCCCGACATGGCTTGAGCCAGACCGGCTCCATGAGCCCGGCCACCCAGCAGGCCATGAACGTGTCGGCCGACATTCGCCTGAAGCAGCTCGAGGTGAATGCCGTCCGCCTGCGCTCGTATTCGGGCAATCTCGGCAACCGCTTCGTCATCACGAACATTCCCGCCGCCCTGGTCCAGACGGTGGAGAACGGCCAGGTCGTGACCCTGCACGCCGCCGGTGTCGGCAAGATCGATCGTCAATCGCCGATCATGAACACCAAGGCGACGCAGATCAATTTCAACCCCTTCTGGACGGTTCCGGCTTCCATCGTGAAGAAGGACCTCATCCCCAAGATGCAGAAGGACCCGAACTACCTCACCGAGAACAAGATCCGCATCTTCACCGGTGAGACCGAGATCTCGCCGGCCTCGGTGAACTGGAATTCGGACGAGGGCACGCGCTACCGCTATCGTCAGGATTCGGGCGCCGACTTCAACTCGATGGGGATCGTGCGCATCAACATCCCGAACCCCCACGGCGTGTTCATGCACGATACGAACTCCAAGGGCGTGTACGGCGACGACTTTCGCTTCATTTCCTCGGGCTGCGTCCGCGTTCAGAACGTGCGCGAGTACATCACCTGGCTGCTCAAGGACACGCCCGGCTGGGGCCGCGACCAGGTCGAGCAGGCCATCGAGAGCGGCAAGCGCGTCGACGCAACCCTCAGCACCCCCGTGCCGGTTTACTGGACCTACATCACCGCTTGGGCGACGCCGGACGGCTCGGTGCAGTTCCGCGACGATATCTATAAGCGCGACGGTGTGAACGTTCCTTCGACCCTCTCGGCCCCGACCCCTGTGGCCAGCGCCGAGCAGGTGCCGAGCTTCGAGCCGGGCGACGAGGAAAACTGATTTCTCGGCGCGACAATCGCAGCCTGAATATGGGCGAGATCCGGCACCGGGTCTCGCCCGAGTCGTTGTGGATGGAGCAAACCGATCATCCGAGCTTTGCGAGGCGTTCTTCGGCTCCTGCCGCGTACAGCGTGATTTCGGCCGCCACAAGGATGGCGCGGATGCCGTCGAAACGAGATCCCTTCAGCTACAGAACCGACCCGGCCGTCCCATCATTCGCGGATGACCGTCCGATCATTATTTTCGACGGGCATTGTGCGCTCTGCGTCGGCTGGATCCGGTTCGTCATGCAGCGTGATCACGCCAAACGATTCCGGTTCCTGTCGGCGCAGTCGGCACTGGGACGGGCGCTCTACGCACATTACGGCCTCGATACGGATCGATTGGAGACGAACATCCTGCTGGGCGAAGGGCGGGCTTGGTTCAAGCTGGAGGGATCGATACGGATTGCCAGCAGTCTCGGCTTCCCCTGGTCCTTGGCTGCGACGCTGCGGCTCATTCCGACGCGCGGGCAGACGGCATTGTACGATCTCATAGCCAACAGCCGCTTCGTGCTATTCGGGCGGAAAGACGTCTGTCATAGGCCTGCCCCTACCGACGCGGATCGCTTCCTGGCCTGAATGACCGGCACTGGCTCGGCCAGCGCCCAATCCCCCCTTGCTAGGAGCCGGCGCGGTTGCTTCCACACTCGACACTTAATCTGCGACCCAAAGCTGCAGGCCGCGACGTGGCAGACCCTGCAACGCCTTGTGCCCCCTGGCATTCACCACCGTGAATACCGAATGCACCGAAATTTTTTTGGCCGAGACTACAAATTAGCTGTGCTTGGCCTCTCTCGCTGGCCCGTGTAGTAAATTGCACATCGAGCGTCCGCCTGCTTAACGCCAGCGGATAACGGACGCCTTCGCCCGTTCAACAATCGAGGCTTTCCATGAGCGCCGGTACCGCTGCCGACAAGCACTTCTCGAATTCCTTTTTCAATGCGTCCCTGGCCGACGCCGATCCGGAAGTGGCCAAGGCCGTCAGCCAGGAACTCGGCCGGCAGCAGCATGAGATCGAGCTGATCGCCTCCGAGAATATCGTCTCGAGGGCGGTGCTGGAGGCCCAGGGGTCGGTCCTCACCAACAAGTACGCGGAAGGCTATCCCGGCCGTCGCTACTATGGTGGCTGTCAGTTCGTCGACATCGCCGAGAACCTCGCCATCGAGCGCGCCAAGCGCCTGTTCGATTGTGGCTTCGCCAATGTGCAGCCGAATTCGGGCAGCCAGGCGAACCAGGGCGTGTTCATGGCCCTCATGCAGCCGGGCGATACCTTCCTCGGCCTAGATCTCGCCGCCGGCGGCCACCTCACCCACGGCGCGCCCCCGAACGTCTCGGGCAAGTGGTTCAAGCCGGTCTCCTACACCGTGCGCCGCGACGACCAGCGCATCGACATGGAGCAGGTCGAGGCCCTCGCACACGAACACAAGCCCAAGGTGATCATCGCCGGCGGCTCGGGCTATCCGCGCCATTGGGACTTCGCCAAGTTCCGTGAGATCGCCGATGCCGTCGGCGCATACTTCTTCGTCGACATGGCCCATTTCGCAGGCCTCGTGGCAGCCGGCGTCCACCCGTCGCCGTTCCCGCACGCGCATGTGGCCACCACCACCACTCACAAGACTCTGCGTGGCCCGCGCGGTGGTATGATCCTGACGAACGACGAGGCGCTCGCCAAGAAGTTCAACTCGGCGATCTTCCCCGGCCTCCAGGGCGGTCCGCTCATGCACGTCATCGCCGGCAAGGCCGTTGCCTTCGGCGAGGCGCTCAAGCCCGAGTTCAAGATCTACGCCAAGCAAGTCATCGAGAACGCCAAGGCCCTCGCCGACACCCTGATCACGGGTGGCTACGACATCACCTCGGGCGGAACCGACAACCACCTGATGCTCGTCGACCTGCAGAAGAAGGGTCTGACGGGCAAGGCGGCGGAGGCGGCCCTCAGCCGCGCCGACATCACCTGCAACAAGAACGGCGTTCCGTTCGATCCGCAGAAGCCCACCATCACCTCGGGCATCCGCCTCGGCACCCCGGCCGGCACCTCGCGCGGCTTCGGCGTCGCCGAATTCAAGCAGATCGGCGGCTTCATCGTGGAAGTACTCGACGGTCTGGTGGCCAAGGGCGATGCCGGCGATCCGGCCATCGAGGCCGCGGTCAAGGACAAGGTCCACGCCCTGACCCACCGTTTCCCAATCTACGGCTGAGACGTTCGACGGCGGGTGCACCCGCCGTCACCGACATGATAGAGACGGCCGCGGATTCCCATATCCGCGGCCGTTCTCGTTTTCTCACCAACCATGCAGGTATCCGCCCCATGCGGTGTCCCTATTGCGGCGGGCCCGACACCCAGGTGAAGGATTCGCGACCCAGCGACGATTCTGCTGCGATCCGACGCCGTCGGGTCTGCCCGGATTGCGGAGGCCGCTTCACGACCTTCGAGCGCGTGCAGTTGCGCGAACTCACCGTGCTCAAGCGCTCGGGCAAGCGCGTCCCGTTCGATCGTGACAAGCTGCAGCGCTCCATCGGTGTGGCCCTGCGGAAGCGCCCTGTAGATCCGGAGCGGATCGAGCGACTGGTCAGCGGCATCACCCGGCAGTTGGAAAGCGGCGGCGAGGCCGA
This sequence comes from Methylobacterium sp. Leaf85, assembly GCF_001422125.1. NCBI lineage: Bacteria > Pseudomonadati > Pseudomonadota > Alphaproteobacteria > Hyphomicrobiales > Methylobacteriaceae > Methylobacterium > Methylobacterium sp. Leaf85. The sequence goes on from NZ_LMME01000023.1 coordinate 63,002, forward strand.
AATCGCCAGCGAGGCGATCGGCGAACTGGTGATGGAGGGGCTTAAGGGTCTCGACGACGTGGCCTATGTCCGGTTTGCCTCGGTCTACAAAAATTTCCGCGAGGCCAGTGACTTCAAGGCGTTGCTCGGCACCCTGGGGGAAACCTCCGGCATTGCGCCGCTTCAAGACGAAGAGGCGAGCGATGAAGCCCCTCTCGGTGAGGTTCTGCCGCCCAGCGCAAGTCCGCCGGCCAAACATCCGTCGAAGCGCGGAACGCGGGTGCAGTCATGAATGTACCTGAGGCGAACACTCACCAAGATCGTCGCTTCATGCGCCTCGCCCTGGCGATCGGCAGGCGAAATCTCGGGCGGACCTGGCCCAATCCGTCAGTCGGTGCGGTTGTGGTCGCAGGAGAGACGGGCAGAGAGCGCGTGATCGCACAGGGCGTGACGGCTCCAGGGGGGCGCCCCCATGCCGAGCCTCTCGTTCTCGCCATGGCCGGCGAGGGCGCGCGCGGGGCAACGCTTTACGTCACGCTCGAACCCTGCTCACATCATGGAGCCACCCCTCCTTGCGTCGACGCCATCATCGCGTCGGGGATCACCCGCGTCGTCACGGCGATAGAGGATCCGGATTCCCGAGTGGCGGGCAGGGGCCATGCGCGACTCGCCCAGGCGGGTATCGCCGTGACGCAGAATGTGCTGCGGGACGAGGCCGCGAGAGATCATCGCGGCCATTTCACCCGCGTCACGAAAGGGCGCCCTAGCCTGCATCTCAAGCTCGCACGCACCCAGGACGGCTTCGCGTCCGGTGCGCCGGACGAGCGCCTGCGCATCACCGGTCCCATCGCCGATGGCATGGTCCATCTGTGGCGCGCCCATGCCGACGCGATCCTGGTCGGGATTGGGACGGCACGAGCGGACGATCCGTCACTGACGGTGCGATTGCCTGGCCTGTCGCAACAATCGCCGCTGCGCATTGTCCTCGATTCGACGCTGCGTCTGTCGCCGGCCTCGCACCTCGTGCGTAGTGCGCGCGACATCCCGACTCTGGTGATGACGACACGGTCGGCCCCGATTCATGCCAAGCGGATGCTTGCATCCTTCGGCGTCGAGACGATCCAGGTGACAGCGTGCTCGAGTGGCCGGATCGACCTGTCTGCCGCCCTCGCCCGTCTGGCAGAGCACGGGCTGACTCGAATCTGTTGCGAAGGCGGTCCGCACCTTGCCGATTCCCTGGCAGCTGCTGATCTGGTCGACGTCTGCACCCTCGTCACCGGCCCGCGCGCTATCGGTGGAGGGGGCCTGCCGGCCGTTGGCGAGGCGTTGAAGGCCCGCCTGCACGAGCCGAGCTTCGGCGTCACCGAAACTCGCGCGTTCGGACCGGACCAGTCTGTCACCTACGAACGGAGCGTCTAGATGTTCACCGGCCTCGTCAGCGATGTAGGAACGGTCCTCAGCGTCGAGGGGGATGAGCGTCTGCGCCGCATTCGCATCCGATCCTCGTACGATCCGGCGACCATCGCTCTCGGTGCGTCGATCGCATGTTCCGGCCCCTGCCTCACCGTGGTGGCGATCGAGTCAGACACCCAGGGTTGTATCTTTTCCGTCGATGCAGCTGCCGAAACTCTCGCGCGGACCACCGTCGTTGGCTGGGCTGAGGGCACGCGGCTCAACCTCGAACGTTCGCTGAAGATTGGCGATGAGCTCGGCGGCCATCTTGTCACCGGGCATGTGGACGGAGTGGCAGAGATCGTCGCCCGCGAGAGCGTGACCGGTGGCACCGGCGATCCGCAATGGTCGCCGAGCGACCGTTTTCTTCTGCGCGGACCGTCGTCCGTGTCGCGCTTCATCGCGGAGAAGGGGTCGGTCTGCCTCGACGGCACGTCGCTGACCGTCAATTCCATCGATGGCGACCATTTCTCGGTCCTTCTCATCCCCCACACCCTGGAGGTGACGACCTGGGGTGAGCGCCGAATCGGCGACCGGCTGAATCTCGAGGTCGACCTCATCGCCCGCTACGCGGCCCGGCTGTTCGAGAAGCGTGCCTCATGATGCGCTATCTTGTGATACCGCACCCTTCGGTCTATCGCTCGCCGAGCGACCGCCAAGTCGCCGACCTACGTTCCTGACGCAGTCGGTCGGAAGATTTCGAACCGGGCCAACCCGGTCGTACTGGGTGGTGACGCCAACGACCCGCGCTCGAGGCCCACTCGTCACGTCGGTGCCGATGTCGCCCTCCGCCACTACAGACAAGGCCCACGATGGTTTCGCCTTCACCAGCCGCTCGCCCGGCTCCCCCCACGAACGTAAAGGGCGCGCGTGTCCTCGTGGTGGAAGCGCGCTACTACGACGACATATCCGATGAACTCCTCGCTGGCGCGCAGGGTGCGCTCGACGCGGCGGAAGCGGAGGGTGTCGTCGTGACAGTGCCAGGTGCTCTCGAGATTCCCGCAGCCATAGCGATCCTGGTGGAGGAGGCAGCTCGCGCGGGGCAGCCCTACGACGCCGCCGTCGCCCTTGGCTGCGTCATTCGTGGTGAAACCGGCCATTACGACATCGTGGCAACCGAGAGCGCGCGAGCACTCATGGATTTGTCGGTGATCGGGCGACTGCCCCTCGGCAACGGCATTCTTACGGTGGAAACGATGGAGCAGGCACTCGCTCGCGCTCGCGTTTCCGACCTGAACAAGGGTGCGGGCGCGGCGGATGCGGCCTTGGCCGTGCTGGCGCTGAAACGCGCTGCAGCCGCCGCACCCGTGGGAGAGGATTGAGAAGCCCATGGCCAAGACGATCGAGCGCAGCGGCGCACGCCTCACCGTTGTGCAGGCGCTCTACGAGATGGAAATTTCCGATAAGGGCGTCATCGAAGCGCTCGCCGAGTTCGAAGCCTATTGGATCGGCCGTGACATCGATGGCATCGAGCAGCCGCCCGCGGAGATCGCTTTCTTCCGCGACCTCCTGCGTGGCGTCGTCGAGGAGCAGCGCGCCATCGATCCTCAGCTGGACAAAGCCCTGTCCAGCGGCTGGCCTCTGAAGCGCATCGAGGCGGTCTTGCGCGCCATCCTCCGTGCTGGAGCCTACGAAATCATGTTCCGCAAGGACGTGCCGGCACGTGCCGCGATCTCGGAATATGTCGATGTGGCTCACAGCTTCTATGCCGGCGACGAGCCCGGCATGGTCAACGCCGTCCTCGACAAGGTCGCCCGCGAGGTTCGTGGATCGGAATTCGCCGGGCTTCCCGGTTCCGGGCGCGCTTGAAGACAAATCCCCCCGCCTCCCGCCCCACGGAAGATGGGCTGATCGCGCGCTACTTCGCGCCGTTGGCGGGGCATGGTGCCGATGGGTTGCGCGACGACGCCGCCACCCTCGCACCGAGTCCCGGCTGCGATCTCGTCCTGACCGCCGACGCGATCGTCGAGGGCGTCCACTATCTGCCCGATGATCCCCCTGCCTCGATCGCACGCAAGGTGCTCGGGGTGAACCTGTCCGACATCGCGGCGAAGGGCGCGACGCCGCGCGGGTTCCTCCTGACCCTCGCCTTGCCCGATAATTGGACCGAAGCCTGGCTCGCCGGATTCGCCACTGGCATCAGCGAGGCGGCGATTGCGTTCGGCTGCCCACTCCTCGGAGGCGATACCGTCCGCTCGGCCGGTCCCGCCCTCATCGGGGTCACCGCCATCGGCGAGGTATCGCACGGCGGTATAGTTCGGCGGATGACGGCCGAGATCGGCGACATCCTCTGCGTCAGTGGCACGATCGGTGATGCGGCCCTTGGCTTGCGGCTCCTCGACGGCTCCATGCCGAACTGGGGCGAGCACCTCGGATCGGCAGCGCGCGGCGTTCTCATCGACCGCTACCGCCATCCCAGGCCGCGTATTTCCCTCGCGCGGAGCCTACGCCGCCATGTGCGTGCTGCGATGGACGTATCGGACGGACTCGCCGGCGATCTGACGAAGATGCTGGCGGGTGGTGGCCGCAGCGCCGAGATCATCCTCTCGGACGTACCGCTGTCCGATTCCGCACGGGAAGCGCTCGCTCTCGACCCTCGGCTCATCCACACCATCGTCACCGGTGGCGACGATTACGAGATCCTCTGCGCCGTGGCACCGAACCAAGTCGACGCCTTCATCGACGAGAGCCTTGCCGTCGGCATCCCGCTCGCACGGATAGGAACTGTGGTGGCCGGCGATCGGGCGCCCGTTTTCCGTCGGCCGGACGGCAGCGAACACGCCTTCACCACGCGGTCGTTCAGCCACTTCTGATCGCTCGGAGCCTGGCGGAAAGAGCGCCAATATCTGGCAAAACGCCTGCGTCGTCGCGTCGACCTTGCCAGCGTCCGGAAAAGAACGCCACACTCCGTCCCAAAGTGGCCGTCAGGCTACAAGTCCGCGCTGCTTCGATCCGGTCCGCCGGCGAAGTGGCAAACCGGGATCGAACGCATGACTTCAGGCTCCACACCGGCCCCGGCCACTTCCCTCGACGATGGCATCGTTGCCACCGCGGAGGCGTGTCTCGGCCAGGTGGGACAGGCGCGGGACGCCATTCACAAGGTCATCTTCGGCCAGGAAAAGGTCGTCGACCTCGCCCTCATCACCATCCTGGCCGGTGGCCACGGTCTCCTCGTCGGCCTTCCGGGCCTCGCCAAGACCAAGCTGGTGGAGACGCTCGGCACCGTGCTTGGGCTCGACGCCCGCCGGGTGCAGTTCACCCCCGACCTGATGCCCTCCGACATCCTCGGCACCGAGATCCTCGACGAGGACCAGGACCGCCGCCGCTCGTTCCGCTTCGTGCGCGGCCCGGTCTTCACGCAATTGCTGATGGCGGACGAGATCAACCGGGCCAGCCCGCGCACCCAATCCGCCCTGCTGCAGGCGATGCAGGAGAATTTCGTCTCGGTGGCGGGCGAGCGGCACGACCTGCCGCGCCCGTTCCACGTGCTGGCGACGCAGAACCCCATCGAGCAGGAGGGCACTTACCCGCTCCCCGAAGCGCAGCTCGACCGTTTCCTCCTCGAAATCGACGTCGGCTATCCCGACCGCGCCGCAGAGCGCCGGATCCTCATCGAGACCACGGGCGTCGGCGACCACACCCCACAGGCGGTGATGTCCACGGAGGCGCTTCTCACGGCGCAGCGCCTCGTGCGCCGTCTGCCGGTGGGCGATGCGGTGGTGGATGCGATCCTCGATCTCGTCCGCTCCGCGCGGCCGGAAGGAGGGGACCCTTCCCTGAAGGGCAAGCTCCTGTGGGGGCCTGGCCCCCGCGCGAGTCAGGCGCTGACGCTGGCGGTGCGGGCCCGGGCCTTGATCGAAGGCCGCGTCGCCCCCTCGGTGGCCGATGTGAAGGCGCTGGCCGAGCCCGTGCTCAAGCACCGCATGGCCTTGAGCTTCGCGGCGCGCGCCGACGGTGAGACCGTGCCGGGGATCATCGCCCAGCTGGCCGCGAAGCTTTAACGGTATGATCGCCACCCGGGTTCTCGACGCGGCCCAGCGCGCTCCTGGGCGACACGAGACCGAAGGCGCGCTCTCTCTCGCCGAGCGGATGCCGCGTCTGATCCTCGAATCGCGCCGTGTCTCCTCGACGCTCGCGCATGGTCTGCATGGCAGGCGGCGGGCGGGGCAGGGGGAGAGCTTCTGGCAGTTCCGGCCCTTCGTGGCGGGCGAAGCGGCGGCGCGGGTGGATTGGCGCCGCTCCGCCCGCGACGATAAGTTGTACGTGCGCGAGCGCGAATGGGAGGCGACCCACAACATCTGGTTCTGGATCGACCGTTCCGCCTCCATGGGATTCGCGTCGAGCCTCGGGCAGGGGCCGAAGGTCGAGCGCGCCCTCGTGCTCGGCCTCGCAGTCGCCGATGCCCTGGTCGAGGGGGGCGAGCGGGCGGGGCTTCTGGGTCTCACCAGGGCCACGGCCTCACGCCGCATCGTCGAGACCATGGCGCAGGCTCTGGTGGCCGACAAAGCCGGTCTTGAGCAGGACATGCCGCCGCGCGCCACGCCGGGCCGCTTCGACGAGGCGATCCTCGTCAGCGATTTTCTCTCGCCGCTGGAACAGCTTAGAGAAGCGGTGGGCTCGCTGGCGGGCTCCGGTACGAGAGGTCATCTCGTCATGGTGGTCGACCCGGTGGAGGAGAGCTTTCCCTTTGCCGGGCAGGCGGTGCTGCACGATCCTGAGACCAAGATGAGCCTCGATATCGGCGACGCGGCGTCGTGGGGGGCGGCCTATCGCACCCGAATCGCCGCGCATCGGGACGGTCTCGCCGAGATCGCCCGCGCCCAGGGCTGGACTCTGACGATCCATCGCACCGACCGGCCGGCGAGCGAGGCGGCCCTGCGTCTCCTCACGCTGGTCGCCGCCGCGCGCGGGACGGGGTGAGGAGCAGCACATGTTCGGATTGCCCCTGACCTTCGCCGCGCCGCTGGCGCTCGCGGCGCTTATCGCATTGCCGGCATTGTGGTATTTGCTCCGGGTGACGCCGCCCCGGCCGCAGCGGATCGAGTTTCCCCCCCTGCGGATCATGGCCGACCTGCTGGCCAAGCGCGAGACGCCGGCGCGGACCCCGCCATGGCTGCTAATCCTCCGAATGATCGCCGCGGCTTGCCTGATCCTTGCCGTGTCGGGGCCGGTCTGGAACCCATCGGGTACCGGCGCGACCTCCGGGCGGACGCCGCTCATCGTCATGATCGATAACGGGTTTTCCGCCGCGCATGACTGGCGCGAGCGCATGCGCGCCGCCACCGACGAGGTCGAGGCCGCCTCACGGGACGGTCGCCCCGTGGCCGTGGTCGCCCTAGCCGACGCCCCGGCGGCGTTGGAAGCGAAGACGCCCGCCGCCGCCCTTGACCGGCTCCGGGCCGTCGCGCCGCGCTCCCATCTACCGCAACGCGACGTCCATTTGACCGCCATCGGAGCCTTCCTCGACCGCCATCCGGCCGTCGCTGTGGTCTGGATCACCGATGGCGTTGCGGGTGTCGCATCCGACGCGTTCGGCAAGGGTTTGTCCGATGCGTTGAACAAAGCCGGCGCCCGTCTCACCATCCTGCGCGCCGACCGGCCACCGGCTCTGGCCCTCACCGCGGCCGAGAGCGGCGGCAAGCTCAGCGCCCATGTGCTGCGCGCTTCGGCCAATGGCCGCGATGCCGGCTTGGTCCGCGCCCTCGACCAGAAGGGCCTGCCCCTGGCCGAGCACGATTTCCGCTTCGCCGACGGGGCCACCGAAACCGAGGTCACGTTCGAGCTCCCCGTAGAGCTCCGCAACGGCATCAGCCGGCTGGAGATCGCTGCCGAGCGCTCGGCCGGCGCGGTGACGCTGATGGACGAGCGCGGCAAGCGCCGCCGCGTCGGCCTGGTCTTCGGCGGCACCAACGATCAGGCCCAGCCGCTCCTGGCCCCGACCTACTATCTCTCCCGCGCGCTCACCCCCTTCGCCGACGTCCAGGAGGCACGCGGGGCCAAGGGGGTGGCCGAATCCGTCGGGCAGCTCCTCGACAATCAGGTCTCGGTGCTGGTCCTTGCCGATGTGGGCGCCCTCGACGAGGCGACCATGCGCCGGGTGGCGAGTTTCGTGAACGAGGGCGGCCTGCTGCTGCGCTTCGCCGGGCCGCGCTTGGCGGCCGGCAACGACACCCTGGTCCCCGTGCGCCTGCGCCGGGGCGGCAGGACCCTGGGCGGCACCCTGTCCTGGGACAGCCCCAGGACGCTCGCGACCTTTGCCCCGGAGAGTCCGTTTGCCGGGCTGGTGCCACCGGCGGATATCGGCGTGCGCCGCCAGATCCTAGCCGAGCCGGATGGCGACCTGCCGGGGCGGACCTGGGCCTCGCTGCAGGACGGCACGCCCATCGTCACCGCCGAGAAGCGTGGCAAGGGGCAGATCGTGCTGTTCCACGTCACCGCAGACACGACCTGGTCGAACCTGCCGCTCTCCGGCCTGTTCATCGACATGCTGCGCCGCGTGGTCGCCCTGTCGGGCAGTGCGTCTCCGAATGGAGGGGAGGGGTCGACCCGGCCCGCCGCCGCCGTCCTGGCGCCCCGCCTCACTCTCGACGGGTTCGGGGCGCTGGGCAGCCCGCCTGCCGGTGCCACGGCGGTGCCGGACGATTACGGCGAGCGCTCCAGCCTCGAACACCCGGCCGGCTTCTATGGCCCGGCCGATGGCGGAGTCGCGGTGAACGCGCTCCGGCCCGACGACCGCCTGAAACCCCTCGACCTGTCGGCCTTCACCGACGCCCGCACCGGTTCGCTCACCGGCGGAGACACCCTCGACTTGCGCGCCACGCTGTTTACCGTGGCGCTGATGCTGCTGATCCTCGACACCCTCGCCGGCCTCTGGCTCGGCGGTCTCTTCAACCGCTCGCGCGGGGGGCTGCTCGGACGCTTCGCCGGACGGGCGGCGGCGGTGCTCATCGTGGCCGGCATCGGCATCATGGGTGCGCCGCGAGGCGCGCATGCTCAGGAGGGCGCGCGGCCGAACACGTTCGACTCCGCCCTCGCCACCCGTCTGGCCTACGTCGTCACCGGCGACGAGGCGACGGATACGGCCAGCCGCGCCGGGCTCAACGGTCTGACCCAAATGCTGGCCAGCCGGACCGCCCTGGAGCCGGGCGACCCGATCGGCATCGATCCGGGCAAGGACGAACTCGCCTTCTATCCGATCATCTACTGGCCCATCGTCGCCAGCCGCCCCCAGCCGAGCGAAGCCGCGATCCGCCGGATCGACGCCTTCATGCGCAACGGCGGGACGGTCCTGTTCGACACCCGCGACGCGCTCACGGCGCGGCCGGGCGGCCCGCCGACACCGGAGGGGGCCTACCTGCGCAAGATGCTCTCCACCCTGGAAGTGCCCGAACTGGAGCCGGTTCCGGCGGACCACGTGCTCACCAAGGCCTTCTACCTCGTGGACAATTTTCCCGGCCGCTACGCCACCGGCCAGACCTGGGTCGAGACCCTGCCGCCTGCCGGAGACGGGGCCGAACGCCGCCCAGCGCGGGCCGGGGACGGCGTTTCCCCCATCGTCATCACGGGCAACGACCTCGCCGCCGCCTGGGCGGTGGGCAAGCGCGGCGAGGCGCTCTACCCCATCGTCGGCGGCGACCAGCGCCAGCGCGAGATGTCGTTCCGCGGCGGCATCAACCTCGTGATCTACACGCTGACCGGCAACTACAAGGCGGATCAGGTCCACGTCCCGGCCCTGCTGGAGCGGTTGGGACAGTGATGGTCTTTCGGACTGCGTATCGGACCGGGACGACGTTCCCTTCTCGCTTCGCGCGAGAAAGTTCTCACATAGGTCGCAGGAAGCGCGGGTTCCCTCTCCTGCAAGGAGAGGGACAGGGTGAGGTGTGTGAAATCTCCGGACAGCGCGTCCCCCTCTCTCAACCCGATCCCACAGAGCTACGGCATTCACGAATGTCTCGGGATGCGCGGCTCTCCTCCCCCTTGTGGGGAGGAGTTGGAGGTGGGGGTGGTCGGGTGACCCTCGGAGTGCAGAGGCCAGCGGCGCCACCCCCACTCCTAACCTCTCCCCACAAGGGGGAGAGGGACGCGTTCTGCCTGCAAGAGCAGATGCGTGAATCCGGTCTCCTGCAAAGGACTCAGAGGGCGCCGGTGGTAACGCCGCGCCCGTCCATCACAACGACGGAGGCCGCTAGCCCATGCTGAGCCTCAGTTTCACCCCCCTCATCCCGTGGCCGGTCATCGCGGGCTTGGGCGTTCTGGTGGCGATCTTCGTCGTTCTCGCCTTCGTGGCGCGGGGGCGCACGGCGGTCCTGCGGGCGCTGGCCCTCGGGCTTGTGCTGCTGGCCATCGCCAACCCGTCCCTGGTGCGCGAGGATCGCGAGCCGGTGAAGGACATCGCGGCCATCGTCGTCGACCGGTCCGGGTCGCAAAGTCTCGGTGACCGCCCGGCCATGACCGATACGGTCCGGGCCGAATTGCAGCGGCGCTTCGGCTCGCTCACCAACATCGAGCCACGCTTCATCGACGTGCCCGACGCCAAGGACGGCGACGACGGCACCAAGCTGTTCACGGCTCTGTCCCAGGGCCTCGCCGACGTCCCGCCGGATCGGCTCGCCGGGGTGGTGATGCTGACGGACGGAGTGGTTCACGACATCCCGGCCAATGTCGCGGCGCTCGGCATCAAGGCGCCGCTCCATGTCCTCGTCACCGGACATCCCGACGAGCGCGACCGGCAGATCAAGCTGATCGAGGCGCCGCGCTTCGGCATCGTCGGGCGCGATCTCACCATCCGCGCCGAGGTGATGGAGCGCGGCGGCACCGGCAGCGCCACCGTTACCGTGCGCCGCGACGGCGAGGAGATCGGACGCCGCACCTTCCCCACCGGCCAGCCCTTCTCGCTCACCACCAAGATCGAGCATGGCGGCCCCAACGTCGTGGAGATCGAGGTCGAGCCGCTGCCCGGCGAGTTGACCACGATCAACAACCGCGCCGTCCTGCCTATCGAGGGCATCCGCGAGAAGCTGCGCGTGCTCCTCGTCTCGGGCGAGCCCCACCAGGGTGAGCGGACCTGGCGCAACCTGCTGAAATCGGACGCCAACGTCGATCTCGTCCACTTCACCATCCTGCGCCCCCCGGAGAAGCAGGACGGCACGCCGATTTCCGAGCTGTCGCTCATCGCCTTCCCGACGCGCGAACTGTTCGTCCAGAAGATCAAGGATTTCGACCTCATCATCTTCGACCGCTACGCCAACCAGAGCGTGCTGCCTTCGGCCTATTTCGACAACATCGTCCGCTATGTCCGCGATGGCGGCGCGCTGCTCATCGCGGCGGGGCCGGAATTCGCCTCGTCGGCCAGCCTCGCCCGTACCCGGCTCTCCCAGATCCTGCCGGGCGAACCCAATGGCCGCGTGGTCGAGCAGCCCTACAAGGCGGCGCTGACGGGCACCGGCACCCGCCATCCCGTCACCCGCGCCCTGCCCGGATCGGAGGCCTCTCCCCCGGCCTGGGGCGACTGGCTGCGCATCGTCTCCGCCCAGACCAAGCCCGGCGTCCAGCCGATCCTGCAGGGGCCGAACGCCCTGCCGCTCCTCGCTCTCTCGCGGGAGGACAAGGGCCGTGTCGCCCTGCTCCTCTCCGACCATGCCTGGCTCTGGGCGCGGGGCTACCAGGAAGGCGGCCCCTATCTCGACCTGCTGCGCCGCCTCGGCCATTGGCTGATGAAGGAGCCGGCCCTGGAAGAGGAGGCCCTGCGGGCGCAGACGACGGGGCATGGCCGCGAAGTCCGCGTCGAACGTCAGACCATGGCCGAGACCACCGACCCCGTCACCGTGAAGGGGCCGACCGGACCGGAGCGGACACTGACTCTCACGGCCGGGGAGCCCGGCCTGTTCAGCACGACGTTCGAAGCGACGGAGCTCGGGCTCCACACCCTGCGCTCCGGCTCGCTCATCGCCTTCGTCAGCGTCGGGCCGCCGAACCCGCGCGAACTCACCGACGTGTTCAGCGATACCGAGCGTCTGAAGGCCCTGGCCGAAGGGACCGGCGGGTCGATCCGCCGCCTCGCCGATGCGGGCGGGAGCACCGTCGTGCCGCGCCTTCAGGCCGTGCGCAGTGGGCGTCTGGCCGGCGCCGACTGGATCGGCTTCCGCCCGAGCGACAGTGCCGTCATCCGCGGCGTCGAGGTCTACCCCCTGGCGCTCGGCCTATGGGCGCTGGTGGCGCTGGCCGGTGCGGTGCTGGCGATGTGGCTGGTGGAAGGCAGGCGCGGGCGGGCGGCGTGACGGGCGAACGGGTTTTTCTCACCGCAGGACGCGTCCCTCTCCCCCTTGTGAGGAGAGGTTAGGAGTGGGGGTGGTTGAGCGACCCTCAGTCAGCTGAGGCTGGCGGAACCACCCCCACCTCCAACTCCTCCCCACAAGGGGGAGGAGGGTCAGCCTCGCGTCTCGCCGCCCAAGATTGCGAGCGAACGAACGGGTCTGACGGTCCCCGAAACCGTCTCCGAGGCGCCGGGACGGAGTTCGAGCCAGAGGAATCGCGCGGGATCCACCGGTCCCGGCGGCAGCACGCGGCCCGGCGGCACGGGCGTGAAGCCGAAGCGGCGGTAATAGGGCGCGTCACCCACCAGAACCACGACCCCGTGGCCGCCGGCCCGCGCGGCGTCGAGGCTCGCCCGCATCAGCGATCCGCCGATGCCGCGTTGTCCGAAGCTCGGATCCACCGTGAGCGGCCCCAGCACCAAAAGGGGGCCGCCCGCCTCAGCCGGAGCGACTCGGACCGAGCCGACGAGATAGGTGCCGACCAGCGCGGTGAAGCAGAGATCGCCCAGGGGCTGGGTGCCTTCGCGCAGGCGATAGGCGGTGCGGGCGAAGCGTCCCGGCCCGAAGGCGCGGGCATGGAGGCGCTCGATGGAATCGGCATCGCCCGGCCGCTCGGGCCGGATGACGAGGGGCAGGCTCGTCATGTGGCGCGAGCGGAAAAGTCGATGCGCGGATCGATCCAGGTGTAGATCAGGTCGGAGAGCAGGTTCACCGCGAGCCCCATCAGCGAGAAGATGTAGAGCGTGGCGAAGACGATGGGGTAATCGCGCCCGACGATGGCGGTGAAGGACAGGAGCCCGAGCCCGTCGAGAGAGAAGATCGTCTCGATGAGCAGGGAGCCGGCGAAGAAGGCCGAGATGAAGGCGCCGGGAAAGCCCGCCACCACGATCAGCATGGCGTTGCGGAAGACGTGCCCATAGAGCACCCGCCGCTCGGTGAGGCCCTTCATCCGCGCCGTCATCACGTATTGCTTGCGGATCTCGTCGAGGAACGAGTTCTTGGTGAGCAGGGTCGAGGTGGCGAAGGCGCCGAGCACCAGGGCGGTGAGCGGCAGCGTCATGTGCCAGGCGTAATCGACGATCTTGCCCCAGAGGGTGAAGGTCTCCCAGCCCTCGCTGGTGAGGCCACGAATCGGGAAGACCTGCAGGAACGAGCCGCCGGCGAACAGGATGATGAGGGCGATGCCGAACAGGAAGCTCGGGATGGCATAGCCGACGATGACGATGCTGGAGGTCCACAGGTCGAAGCGCGAGCCGTCCTTCACCGCTTTCCGGATGCCCAGCGGAATCGAGATCGCGTAGGACAGCAGCGTCATCCACAGGCCGAGGGAGATCGAAACCGGCAGGCGCTCGCGGATCAGCTGCAGCACCGACACATCGCGAAAATAGCTCTTTCCGAAATCGAAGGTGGCGTAGTCCCACAGCATCTTTGCGAAGCGCTCGGGGGCCGGCTTGTCGAAGCCGAATTGCTGTTCGAGCTTCTTGATGAAGGCCGGGTCGAGCCCCTGCGCGCCGCGATAGCGCGAACTCGCCTCCGAGCCGCCGCCGGCCGAGCGCCCGCTGCCGCCGAGGTCGCCGGCGCCTCCCGTGACGCGGGACAGGCTGCCCTCGTTCTGGCCCTGCAACTGCGCCAGCACGCGCTCCACCGGCCCGCCGGGGGCGAACTGCACGATGACGAAGGTGATGAGCATGATCCCAAAGATCGTCGGGACCATGAGGGCGATGCGGCGCAGGATGTAGGCGAGCACGTCTGGTCCTCAATTCCTGCCGATTCGCCGGGCCTTCTCGGCCTCGTGCCACCAGATCGCCGGGGCGCCGAGATCGTAGGCCGGGCCGGGGGAGGGGTGGCCGTAGACGTCCCAGAGGGCAAGGCGGTGATCGGCCTTGTACCACATCGGAATCCAGTAGCGGCCCGAGCGCAGTACCCGATCGAGGGCGCGGGCGGCGACGGTGAGATCGGCCCGCGTGGACGCATCGAGCACCCGGCCGATCAAGGCGTCCACCGTGGCGTCGGAGATTCCGGCGAGGTTGTCCGAGCCCGGCGTGGCGGCGCTGGCCGAGCCGTAGACCTGCCTCAGTTCCGGCCCCGGCGTCGGCCCGCTGCCATAGCGGCGCGAGGTGATGTCGAAGTCGAAATCCTTCAGGCGGGACTGATACTGGGAGGTGTCCACCCGCCGGATGGTGGCCTTGATCCCGATCAGGCCGAGATTGCGGATGAAGGATTGGGTATGCGGCTCAAGGGCCGGATCGGCGTCGAGGAACTCGATCTCCAGGGGCTTGCCCCCCGGCAGCGCGATGGCGCCGCCCTCCCGCGTGCAGCCCGCCTCGCGCAGGAGCGCCACGGCACGGCTGAGGAGCGCCCGGTCCTGGCCGGAGCCATCGGACTGGGCCGGCTGCCACGCCTCGCCGAAGACCTCGTCGGGCAGGCCGGCGCGCATGGGGTCGAGCAGCGCGAGCTCCTCGGGCGAGGGCTTTCCGGTGGCCTTGAGATCGGAATTCTCGAAGAACGAGGCGGTGCGGATATAGGCGCCGAACATCAGGTTCTTGTTCGCCCAGGGGAAGTCGAAACACAGGCCGATCGCCTCGCGGACCCGGCGATCCTTGAAGGCCTCGCGGCGGGTGTTGATCCACCAGCCCTGCGTGCCCGAGGGACGCGCATCGGGCACGACCTCCTTGCGCACGCGGCCCTCGCGGAAGGCGGGGAAATCGTAGCCCGTCGCCCAGACGCGGGCGGTGAATTCCTCGCGGAAGGTGAAGATACCGCTCTTGAAGGCCTCGAACGCCACCTGGCGATCACGGAAATACTCGAAGCGGATCTGCTCGAAATTGTTCTGCCCGACCATCACCGGCAGGTCGGCGGCCCAGTAATCGGCCACCCGCTCCAGCTCGATGAAGCGGCCGGCTTCCAGGCGCCCGACCTTGTAGGGGCCGGACCCCATCGGCGGCTCCAGGGTGGAGGCTTCGAAGTCGCGGCCGGCGTAATAGGCCTTCGAGAAGATCGGTAGCGTCGCGACGAAGAGCGGCAGATCGCGGCTGCGGCCCTTCTCGAAGCGCACCACCACCGTTTCGTCGCCCTCCGCCACGGCGTCGGCCATGTCGCGGATCACCTGCGAGATTTCGGGGTGCCCCTTCTCCTTCAGCAAATTCAGGGAGAAGGCGACATCGGCGGCGGTGAGGCGCGAGCCGTCATGGAACCGCGCCTGCGGGCGCAGGGCGAAACGGTAGGTCAGGCCGTCCTCGCTCGCCTCCACGCTGCGGGCGACGAGGCCGTAGAGCGAATCGGGCTCGTCCAGCGCCCGCACCATCAGCGAATCGAAGGTGAGGTTCATGCCGGCGGCGCCGTCGCCGCGCAGGACGTAGACGTTGAGGGTGTTGAACGTGTCGCCGGCCTGGTTGCCGAGGGTGGAGGAGAGCTGCGCCGAGAACCGGCCGCCGCGTGGCGCGGCCGGGTCCACATAGGCGAAATGCGGAAAGTCGGCCGGGTATTTCAGTTCCCCGAAACTCGACATGCCGTGGCTCGCCCCGGTGGGGGCGGCCCGCGCCCGCTTCGTCAGGGCGGTGGCGATGCCGAGGGCGCCGGCCCCGGCGACGAAGTCCCGGCGGCTCGGCGCGACCCTCACCGGGGCGCCCCGGTCTTGGCGGCCAGCGCCTCGTCGTACCACCACGTGGTCGGGAAGCCGGAGGAGCCGTAGAGCGGGAGGGTGGCCGGGTGCCCGAACCGGTTCCAGCGCAGGGTCCGCGACACGTTCGAGGCCCATTGCGGCACGACGAAATTGTGGGCGAGGAGCACCCGGTCGAGGGCGTGGGTGGCGGCGAGCACGCCCGGACGGTCCTTGGCGAAGATCACCGCCTCGATCAGCGTGTCGATGGCCGGGTCCTTGATCCCGATCAGGTTGCGCGAGCCCTGCTTGTCGGCCGCAGTCGAGCCCCAATATTCGCGCTGCTCGTTGCCGGGGGAGAGGGACTGCCCCCAGGAACTCGTGGTCACGTCGAAGTCGAAGGCGCGCAGCCGGTTCTGGTACTGCGCCTGGTCGATGACGCGGAGCGAGGTCTGGATGCCAATGAGCTTCAGCTGGGCCGAGAACGGCAGGACCACCCGCTCGAACACGCTCTGGAACTCCAGAAATTCGACGGTGAGCGGCTCACCGGTCTTCACGTTGGTCATGCGCCCGTCGCGAAGCTCGTATCCGGCCTCCTTGAGGAGGCGCACCGCCTCGCGCAGGTTGGCGCGCACGGCATCGGGCGTGCCGTTCACAGGATTGGTGTAGGGCGTCGTGAAGACGGACGGCGGGACCTTGTCCTTCACGCCGTCGAGGATCGCCAGTTCCGCGCCCTGCGGCAGGCCGGAGGAGGCGAGTTCCGAGCCGAAATAATAGGAATCGATGCGCTTGTAGAGGCCGAAGAACAGCGCCCGGTTCATCTCCTCGAAGTTCATGGCGAGGTTGAAGGCGCGGCGCACCCGCTCGTCGGCGAACTTGGCCTTGCGGGTGTTGAAGACGAACGCCTGCATGATGCCGTTGCCGCGGTCGGGGAATTCCTCCTTGATCAGGCGGCCCTCCTTCACGGCGGGGAAGTCGTCATAGGCGGTGGCCCAGTTGCGGGCGATATTCTCGGCGCGGAAGTCGAACAGGTCACCCTTCAGCGCCTCGATCAGCACGGTGGCGTCACGAAAATACTCGTTGCGCATCGTGCCGAAATTGTTGCGGCCGACATTCACCGGCAGGTCGGCGCCCCAGTAATCGGGCACGCGCTCGTAGGTGACGCTGCGGCCGGCCTCGAACTTGGCGAGGCGATAGGGGCCGGAGCCGAGGGGGATCTCGAGGGTGGTCTGGGTGGCGTCGCGCTGGCGCCCTTCCGCGTCCTTGCCCGTCCACCAGTGCTTGGGCAGCACGCGGAGCTGGCCGAGCACCTGCGGCAGTTCGCGGTTGCCCTTCTCGGTGAAGGTGAAGGTGACCTCGCGCGGGCCGGTGACCTCGCCCTTCGCCACGGTCTGGTAATAGGCCGCGTAGAACGGGCTGTTGGCCTTCAACGTCTCGTAGGACCAGACCACGTCCTCGGGCGTGATCGGCTTCCCGTCGTGCCATCGGGCATTCTCGTGCAGGCGGTAGGAGACGGAGGAGAGGTCGTCGGCGATGCGCACCCCTTCGGCGAGGAGCCCGTAGGAGGTGAACGGCTCGTCCAGCGACTCCGTCATCAGCGTATCGTAGATCTGCGCGACCCCGCCTTCGAGATCGCCCTTCAGACCCGCCACGACGAGATTGAAATTGTCGAAGCCGCCCTGGGCGCCGAGGCGCACGAGCCCGCCCTTCGGGGCCTTCGGGTCGGCATAGTCGAACTGCTTGAAATCGGCCGGGTATTTCGGCTCGCCCATGAGCGTGAAGGCATGGGCCCATGGGGCGCCGTCGGGGGCGGCCCTGGCACCACCGACGAAGGCGGCGATCGCGAGGGAGGCGGCGAGAAGGCGTCCGATCAGGGCTGTTCGCATCACGAGGCGGCTGTCTCCCGAATTCCGTTGCCCGTGCCGTCGAGGGCGCAGGCGCGATGTCCTTCTAGGACGTCGGGACGGGCCACGCCAAGCGGTCAAGTCCCCGGCGCGTCGGTTGAACGCGTGGGAGGATCGCCTCGCGAGGAACGGCGGAGGGCCTCGGGGTACTCCCGATCACGGTTGGTACCCCCCGGTGTACGACGCAGCAGCGGAAGTTTCTGGAAAGACACGAAGAGCCGGTTCGAATTGTTAGTCCGAGGCTCCACCTCATCCCGAGGTGCCGCGCAGCGGCCTCGAAGGAGGGCTCCAGCACCCACTGAGCAGACTGGAGAGCTCCTTCGAGGCCCTTCGCCGAGGCGAAGGGCTCCTCAGGATGAGGTGATCTGATTGGATGATGGACTTCAGCGGATGATCTGCTTCCGCATGAACATCCTCCGGACAAATCCGATCAACCGGATGTCAGACGATCTGGACGCTCTTCGGCGTGATTTCGGAGAGCTTGGTGGCGCCGACCTGGCGCATGATCGTCTCGAACTCGCGCTGCATCAGGGTGAGCACCATCTCGACGCCGGGCTGGCCGAAGGCGGCGAGGCCCCAGACATAGGGGCGGCCGACGCAGACGGCGGTGGCGCCGAGCGCCAGTGCCTTCAGCACGTCGGTGCCGCGACGGAAGCCGCCGTCGATGAGGACCGGGACCTTGCCGTTCACGGCGGCGACCACTTCCGGCAGGGCGCCGATGGTCGATTGCAGGCTCTCCTCGGCGCGGCCGCCGTGGTTGGAGACGATGATCGCGTCGACGCCGTGGGTCAGGGCGATCTTGGCGTCTTCCTGGGTCACGATGCCCTTGAGGACGAGCTTGCCCTTCACGATGCCGCGCAGGCGCTTCACGTAGTCCCAGGTCATGCCGGTGCCGTAGAGGTTGGTGACCTTCGACACGTCGATCTCGTCGAACATCGGCTTGCGGCTGACTTCGTTCTTGAAGCCTGGCGTGTGGCAATCGGTACAGGTGCGGGTGTCGGCGCGGCGCTCGCGGAACAGCGTCTCGGTGTTGCGGCCGCCCTGGCGGTCGACGGTGAGCACGATGGCCGGGGCGCCGGCCGCCTCGGCCCGCTTCACCAGCTTCTCGGTCACGGACCAGTCGTCGGTGGGGTAGAGCATGTACCAGACGGGGGCGCCGCGCTCCTTGATGACGTCCTCGATGGAGGTGCTGCCCACCGTGGACAGGATCATCTGGTGACCCTTCACCTTGCAGGCGCGGGCGGCGGCCGCCTCGGCTTCGGGATGGAACGCACCCACGCTGCTGACGGGGGCGAGCGCGATCGGGCTCGCCCAGGTCTCACCGAAGATCTTCACGGTCGTGTCGATCTTGCGCACGTCGATCAGGCGGCGGACGCGGATATGGATCTTGTCGAAATCGTCCCGGTTGGCCTTCAGCGTCTTGTCGGCATCGACGCCGCTGGCGAGGTAGCCGTAATGCGCCGGGGGCAATTCCTTCTTCGCCACGGGCTCGAAATCGAACACGTTGAGCGCCTGCGCCGGGGAGGCGATGAGGTCGCCGTTCATCACGGGGGCGGCGCGCAGGACGTCGTAGCTCTGGGCCACCGCTTCCGTGGTACCGAGGGCGGCGATTCCCGCCAGGGCGCGTGCGGCGCTCGGCGCGAACAGGGGACTGGACGAGAAGTAGGCCAACAGTTTCCGGCGGTGGATCGATGCGTGTTCACCCATGGCAGACTTTCCCTCGACACCGTTCGACATACGTCTCGCTCTCGCTTGCTTCGATTTGCCGGACCTTCCTGCACCAATTCTATTGTGCGATGCAATAACTGTTATAATTCTAAATCGTAGCGTGCATGCCTTCCGCCGCCAACGCGATGAGGTCGGCCGATGCGGTATTCCAACGGGATCCGGGCTCAAAATCGCAGATCGGCGGCGATATATGTCGATCTGCGTCCTGCGCCGCGCTTTCACGATGGCGCGATCCGCCGGATCTCAGAGCTGAGCAGGCGACGTGATTCGCCCGGCACTACCGCATCGCAATATGAAAAGGGCCGGTCGACGGGTCGTTCGGAACAGTAAAGGCGCGGACATGCCGCGCCTTTCCGTCGAGCCGATGAAAACGTGTCGGCAAAGCCGAAATTTACTGCGCCGGCTTGTCCTCGGCGGCGGCCTTCTCGACGGCGGGAAGCGGCGCCGGGGTGTCGGCGAGCGAGCGCAGATAGGCGATCACGTCGGCGCGCTCCTGCGGGGCCTGGATGCCGGCAAAGGCCATCTTGGTGCCCGGCACGTAGGTCTTCGGGTTGGCGAGGAAGTGATCGAGCTCGTCGTAGGTCCAGGTGCCGCCCTTCTCCTTCAGCGCGGCGGAATACTCGAACCCGCTCTCATGGGCGCGCTGGCGGTCGACCACGCCCCAGAGGTGCGGACCCACCTTGTTGGGGCCGCCCTTCTCGAAACTGTGGCAGGCGGCGCACTTCTTGGCGGCGCCGGTACCCTTCTCGACGCTGGCGCTGGCGAGGCGGACCGGAAGCGGCTCGACCTTGGCCGCAGCGGCGGCGGCTCCGCCGGCCGCCTCGGGCTGAGGCTCGGGCAGGGCGTAGCCGGCACTTCCCGCCGGCTTGGCGCTGTAGATCAATTCGGCGACGAAACCGGAGCCCATGGCGAGAAGGAGAGTGCCGAGTACGGCGCCCGCGACCTTGTTCAGCTCGAAAGAGTCCATTCTCGACAACTCCGGGGGCGTCCGCCGGTTGCGGCGGCAGGCGTGGCCCGGTGAGCGGATGCCCCGGACTCTGGAAATGTTCGAGGGTGAATAGCGGTTAAGGGCCGACCTTGACAATGGCGGAGCGGGCGGCCGTGTAGTCGCATAGCGCCGGATGTCATTCTCCCGCACCTGCGACCGTGCGCCGATGACAACGCGCACCGCCCCTGCTACTCCCCCGGCTCGCTGCGGAGATACGCCGGTCGATGTCGGATCCCCTCGTTCTCATTCCCGCCCGCATGGCCGCCACCCGGCTGCCGAACAAGCCGATGGCCGACATCGCCGGTGAGCCGATGATCGTCCATGTCTGGCGCCGCGCCGTGGAAGCCGGGATCGGACCGGTGGTCGTGGCCACGGATGCCGTCGAGATCGTCGAGGCGATCGAGCGGGTCGGCGGCCTCGCGACCCTCACCCGGGCCGATCATCCCTCCGGCTCGGACCGGCTGGCCGAGGCGCTCGACATCATCGATCCGCAGGGCAACCACGACGTGGTGGTCAACGTACAGGGCGACCTGCCGACGATCGACCCCGCGATCATCGGCGCGGCGATCATGCCGCTGGCCGATCGCGCCGTGGACATCGCCACCCTCTGCGCGATCATCACCCGCGAGGAGGAGCGGCACGATCCCAACGTGGTGAAGCTCGTCGGCCACCATGTGGGGCCCAACCGCCTGCGTGCGCTCTATTTCACCAGGGCGCAGGCGCCCTGGGGGGAGGGGCCGCTGTTCCACCATATCGGCCTCTACGCCTATCGCCGCCGGGCGCTCACCCGCTTCATGGCCCTGCCGCCCGGCGAACTCGAGACCCGCGAGAAACTGGAACAGCTGCGGGCGCTGGAGGCGGGCATGCGCATCGACGCCACCGTCGTCGACGACCTGCCGCTGGGCGTCGACACCCCCGCCGACCTCGAACGGGCGCGGGCGGTGCTCCTGGCCCGGCGCCTCAACTGACGAACCGAGTTGTTTCTCCCATGTCCGACACGACCGAATCCCGCACCACGATCTCCTACCAGGGCGAGCCGGGCGCGAATTCGCACATCATCTGCGCCCAGGCCTATCCCGACTGGACGCCGCTGCCCTGCGCCTCGTTCGAGGAGGCCTTCGCGGCGGTGAACGACGGCCGGGCCGCCCTGGCGATGATCCCCATCGAGAATTCCATCGCCGGGCGAGTCGCCGACATCCATCACCTGATCCCGAGCTCGAACCTGCACATCGTGGCCGAGCACTTCCTGCCGATCCATTTTCAGCTGATGGCGCTTCCCGGCACGCCGATCGAGGCGATCCGGACGGTGCACAGCCACGTCCACGCGCTCGGCCAATGCCGCAAGATCATCCGGCGGCTCGGGCTCAAGGCCATCGTGGCCGGCGACACGGCGGGCGCGGCGCGGGAAGTCGCCGAAGCCGGCGATCCGAGCCGCGGCGCGCTGGCCCCGGCCATGGCCGCGGGCGTCTACGGGCTCGACATCCTCGCCCGCGACGTGGAGGACGAGAGCCACAACACCACGCGCTTCGTGGTGTTCTCGCCCGAGGCGGTGGAGATCCCGGCCGCCTCGGGGCCGACGGTGACGAGCTTCATCTTCCGTGTGCGCAACATCCCGGCCGCGCTCTACAAGGCGCTCGGGGGATTCGCCACCAACGGCGTCAACATGTCGAAGCTCGAGAGCTACATGGTCGAAGGCCAGTTCTCGGCGACGCAGTTCTATGCGGAAGTGGACGGCCACCCCGAGGATCCGGGCCTCGCCCGCGCGCTGGACGAACTCGCCTATTTCTCGCGGGAACTGCGCATCATCGGCACCTACCCGGCCCATCCGTTCCGCGAGACCACGCGGCTGGCGGCGGAATAGCAATAGATCCCTCCTCCCCCCCTTGTGGGGAGGAGTTGGAGGTGGAGGTGGTTTGGCGCCCTCAGCTTGCGGAGGCTGGCGGAGGCACCCCCACCCTCGATCCCTCCCCACAAGGGGGAGGGAGGCGCATCGCGAAAACTATTCCCGCTTGATCACCCGGTCGACCATGAGATCCGACCAGAAGCCCGGCCGGAACTCGCGCTTCAGGGCCTCGGGGTCGTAGACCGTCTCGACCCAGGTCAGGAAATCCAGCCCCTTCGCTTCGCCCTCGCGCAGGTAGAGATCGAAGAACGCATCGAGGATCCCGGTCTTGGCGAAGCGGAAATGGCCGTACCGCGCCGAGAGCTGACCCATCGCCTCCGAGACGGGCACGCCTTCGTGCAGGATGAGGAAGAGGGCGGCACCGAGTCCGGCCCGGTCCGCCCCGGACTTGCAATGCATCACGGCGGGATACTGGACCCCGTCGAAGAAGGCCTTCGCGCCGAGGATCGTCTCCTTCGACGGCGCTTCGCGCGAGCGCAGGACGAACTCGACGAGGGTCAGACCCTGCTGCGCGCAGGCCTCGCGCTGGAGCGGCCAGGAGCCGTGCTCGCGGCCGCCGCGCAGGGAGATCACCGTGCGCACGCCCTGCCGCCGGAACCAGGCGAGTTGGTGCGGCGTCGGCTGGGCCGAGCGCCAGACCTTGCCGGTGCCGATCTTGTGGCGGTTGAGATAGGCCAGCCGGAACACGCCGTGATCCACGAGCAGCATGTTGGCCCAGGCCCGCATGCGCGCACCCCGGCCGGCGATCGGCTGCTCGAAGCGGGCGATCCGCGCCATGCGCCGGGCATAGCGGATCTCGGGCTTGATGAATCTGTTGAACACGGGTGGCGGCGGGAACCTGTCGAGAGGAGCGTGCGGCGGCTCTAACAGCCGGGACAGCGTCGGGCAAACGGATGTCGCAGAATTGCGCCACTCACGCTTCAGGAAGCACACTTTCCGGAACTCGGCATCCGGCTTGCCTTCATCATGCCCGTATCGTGCATTTCGATGCGAGATCGTTCCCGTTTCCACCAAGCGTAGGGACAGTCATGAAGACGAGCACCACCAGCATCCGCCGCGCCCGTCCGGGAGACGCCGATCGGTTGAGCGACGTCTTCGACGAAACCTGGCGGGAGGCCTATCGCGGCATCATCCCCGGCATCTCCCTGGAACGGATGATCTCGCAACGTTCGTCGCAATGGTGGGTCGGCGCGGCCCAGCGCAACCGCCCCCTGGTCGTGGTCGAGATCGGCGACGAGGTCGTCGGATACGCGATCTACGGGCAGGCGAGGGGCGGCGCCCTGAAGGCATCGGGGGAGGTGGACGAGCTCTACATCCTGCCGGCCTATCAGGGCCTGGGCCTCGGCCGGCGCCTGTTCCGCGCGGTCCGCAACGACCTCGCCGATCACGGCTTGACGCGGATCGGGGTCTGGACCCTGGCGGGCAACGAGCGCGCCTGCGACTTCTACGCCGGTCTGGGCGGTATCAAGGTGGCCGAGGCCGTCGACCGCATGGCCGGCGCCGTCCTCTCCAAGGTGGCCTACCGCTTCGAGTGAGGCCCGATCCCGTCAGCGGGAACCCTGAAGGCGGGGCAATACGTTGATCCTCGGCCCGGACGTCGCCGTTCCCGTATGGGGGAACGCGTCGCGACGTCCTCGCGCCGGATCTAGGGACCACGATGACCGCCAGCCAGCAGGATCTGCCCCGCCGTGAGTGCACGGCGCAGGATTGGGACGACCGCGTCACCCGCCTCACCGAGAAACTGCCCGATCGGTTGCGGCGAGCCATCGAGTGGCTGCGCGAGCCCTCGCGCCGCTGGGTGAGGATCGGTGCGGCGATCCTGTTCATCCTGGGCGGCGTCTTCTCGATCCTGCCCGTGCTCGGGCTCTGGATGCTGCCCGTCGGGCTCGCCCTCCTCAGCCAGGACATCCCGGCCCTCAAGGTCCCGCTCGAACGCTCGGCCCGCTGGATCGAGGGCGTCTGGCGGCGCTGGTTCGGATCGGGCGATCAGAAATCCTGATCCGTGACTCCGGCCCGACCGTATGGGCCGAGGCTTTCAGCGCGGAAAGGGCGCGCAGCGGTTACGATAAGCCGCAAAAGCCCCGCGCATCGGGCCAAGGTCGATTTCCTTTAACGCGGAAGGGATTTAAGAGACGCCGAAACAGCGCCTTGGATTGCTGCAGGCTCGAGCGAGGACCCCATGATCATCGACTCCATCTCGATCGGAAAGAACCCGCCGGACGACGTCAACGTCATCATCGAAGTGCCGATCGGCGGCGATCCGATCAAGTACGAGATGGACAAGGAATCCGGTGCCCTCGTGGTCGACCGGTTTCTTTATACCGCGATGCATTACCCGGGGAATTACGGTTTCATCCCCCACACCCTCTCGGGCGATGGCGATCCCTGCGACGTTCTCGTGGCGAATACCCGCGCCATCGCTCCCGGCGCGGTCATCAGCGTCCGCCCGGTGGGCGTCCTGGTGATGGAGGACAATGCCGGCGAGGACGAGAAGATCATTGCCGTGCCGTCCCGCCACCTCACCATGCGCTACGACCGGATCGAGAACTACACCGACCTGCCGGACATCACGATCCAGCAGATCCAGCACTTCTTCGAGCATTACAAGGATCTGGAGCCCGGCAAGTGGGTGAAGATCAAGCGCTGGGGCGACAAGGCCGAGGCCCAGCGCCTCATCAACGAGGGTATCGAGCGCGCCAAGTCCGAGAAGGCCTGAGAGCCTTCTTCGATCGGATCTTTCCGCAGCGTGTGATTCCAAGGCGGCCCGCCTGCGAAAGTCGGTCGTCCAGACCAACCACCTCATCCTGAGGTGCCCTTTGCTTGAGCAAAGGGCCTCGAAGGAGCTTCCAGTTGCCACGCGATCCCTGGAAGCCTCCTTCGAGGCCGCTACGCGGCGCCTCAGGATGAGGTAATGTCTTGGAAAGACGACCCGAACAGGCGGTGAGACCGTCTCACAACGCCTCGCCCCGCATCAGCCTGGGCGAGGCGCCCCGCGAGGCCGAGGCCTCGCCGATGAAGAGCGACTTCAATCCCGGCATCCGGTCGACGAGGCCGAGCCCGAGATCACGCATCAGCCGAACCGGCAGGATGTCGTTGGAGAACAGGCGGTTGAGCCCGTCCGTGGCGGCCGCCATGGCGAAAGTGTCGAAGCGCCGGCTCCGCTCGTAGCGCTGCAGCACATCCTTCGCCCCCGGATCGAGCCCGAGGCGCAGGGCCTCCGTGATCTCCTCCGCCAGGGAGGCGGCATCGGCGAGGCCGAGATTCAGCCCCTGGCCGGCGATCGGGTGGATGACATGGGCCGCATCGCCCAGCAGGGCGAGCCGCTCGCCCCGGAAGCTTCGCGCCATGCCGAGGGAGAGCGGATGGGCACTCGGCCCGTCCTCGAGGACGAGACGGCCGAGATTGAGCCCGAAGCGGCGTTCGATTTCCCCGAGGGTTTCCTCGCGGCTGCCACCGATCAGCGCCTCCACATCCGCTGCCCGCTCCGTCCAGACGATGGAAGAGCGGTGGCCGAGCGCGCCGCCATCCACCAGGGGCAGAATGGCGAAGGGACCGCTCGGCAGGAAATGCTCGAAGGCCCGGCCGCCATGGGGGCGTTCATGGCCGATCGTGGCGACGATGCCCGTCTGCGGATAGGACCGGCCGACCCATCCGATCCCGGCCGCCTCGCGCAGCCTCGACCGCGATCCGTCCGCGGCGACCAGTAACGTCGCGTCGGTCTCGCGCCCATCGGACAACGCGAGGGCGATGCTCCGGCCGTTCGCCTGTGCGTGGCGGATGCCGACCGGCTCGAAGGCCACCCCGACGGCTTTCGATGCCGTCAGCAGGGCGTCGACGAGGTATTCTGCCTCCACCATATGGGCGAAGGGCTCACCGACGAGCGGCGATTCGCCGTCACCGTCCTGGCCGAAAGTCAGGAAGACCGGCCTCACCGGATCCGTCAGACGGCTGTCGCTGATCGCCATGTCGAGGATCGGTTCGGCCGCATGGGCGACGCCATCCCAGATTCCCAACCGCGTCAGCATGCGCCTTCCGCCGGCCGCCACGGCGAAGGCACGCCCGCGATGCCGCAGCGCGGCGCGGTCGAGCCCCGGATCGAAGACGGTGACCTCCAGGGCATCGCCATGAGCCTGGCGCAGGGCCAGCGCCAGGCTGAGACCGGGAATACCGCCACCGGCGATGACCACCTTGCGGAGCGCGCCACCTTGCATCGATCCGCTCATCCCCGTTCCGCCCATGCCCGTTGCCTCGTCCCCATTCCCACGGCCTGCGATGAGAGACACGTGGAGTGGCACCCCGCCGCGCCGGAGGCAACGCGCGACAGCGAAGCACGATGCGTCACCGGATCGGCCGGGTGGTCGCTTTCGATGAGTGAGCCGTTCATTCCCCGCGAGTTTTGCATTCCCGATGAGTCTTGCATTCCGGGCGAGCTGTGGCGATTCCCTCTGCCGTGACGCCGTGATGCACGGCCGCATCGATGTCCTCAGCCCGGTGAAAGGCCCGCATGACCGGATCCGTCGACGAACTCCTCGCCTGCCTCGACCTCGCGCGCCTCGACGACGACCTGTTCCGGGGCCAGAGCATCGAAACCGGATGGTTCCGGGTGTTCGGCGGCCAGGTGCTGGGGCAGGCCCTCGTCGCCGCATCGCGCACGGTGGGGGCGAGCCGGCCGCCGCATTCCCTCCATGCCTATTTCATCCTCGCCGGCGACCCGGCCGCGCCGATCGATTACGCGGTGGAACGCATCCGCGACGGGCGCAGCTTCGCCACGCGGCGGGTGGTGGCCCATCAGCATGGGCGCGCGATCTTCACCCTGTCGGCCTCCTTCCACACCGACGAGGAGGGGCTCGTCCATCGGATCGCCATGCCGGACGTGCCGGGGCCCGAGGCGCTCCTCGACGCCCCCGCTTTGGCCGCGCAGGCAGGTCCGTCGATCCCGGCCACCATGCGCGCCTATCTCGGCCGAGCCACCCCGATCGCGCTGAGGCCGGTGGAGGTGCAGCGCTACATGTCGCGCGACCCGCGCGAGCCCCGCTTCCACGTCTGGCTCCGGGCCGGGGCGCGCCTGCCGGACGACCCGGCCATCCACCGCGCCGTCCTCGCCTATGCCTCCGACCTGATGTTGCTGGACGCGACGCTGATCCCCCACGGCAAGACGGTGTTCGATGCCGCGATCCAATCCGCGAGCCTCGATCACGCCCTCTGGTTCCACCGTCCCTTCCGCGCCGACGAATGGCTGCTCTATGCGCAGGAGAGTCCTGCCGCTTCGGGCGGGCGCGGTTTCGCCAGGGGATCGATCTTCACGAGGGAGGGAGAGCTCGTGGCATCCGTGGCTCAGGAGGGTCTGATCCGGCCGACCGCGAACGGCTCGTGATGCGCTGCGAGCTTTGCTTTACGGGCTTCCATTCTGCTCACGTTATCGTCTGAATGATCATTATTTAGGCAATGGTCGCGAAAAAATCGCACGATCACGCGTCAGTGATCGATCACTTTGTGTGCAGAACGGGAAATCGCGAAAAGTTCCCTTTGGCATAGTCCTTGAATGATGGGCGCCGATCGCTTGGCCATTCCGGCTGGTGCGAAATGCCGGATTGCCGGGCCGCGACGCAGATCGGGCCGGTGACCGGGGGCATCCAGAACAAAAGGGGGCGCCGCCCATGAAGATCGTGATGGCTATCATCAAGCCGTTCAAGCTCGAGGAGGTCAGGGATGCGCTGACCGGAATCGGCGTCCACGGCCTCACGGTGACCGAAGTCAAAGGCTATGGCCGCCAGAAGGGCCACACCGAAATTTACCGCGGCGCCGAGTATGCCGTGAGCTTCCTGCCGAAGCTGAAGATCGAGGTCGCCGTCGCGTCCGACCTCACCAGCAGCGTCATCGACGCCATCGCCGCCGCCGCCCGCACCGGCCAGATCGGCGACGGCAAGATCTTCGTCGTGCCCCTCGAGAAGGCCGTCCGCATCCGCACCGGCGAGACCGACGTCGACGCGCTCTGAGCCATCGCCCCGGCCGGACGACGCTCCGGCCCGCTTCCCCTCCTTTTCCTCACGTCACCATCGCACCGCGACCGGGAGTTCCGTTTCCATGAAACTTCGCAATGCCCTTGCGCTCGGGATGGGAGGCGCCGCGCTGGCCCTCCTGTTCGTCGAGCCATCCCTCGCACAGTCGCCGACCCCAGAAGTCGTCGCAGCGCCGGCCGCCGCCGCGCCCGTCCCCAACAAGGGCGATACCGCCTGGATGATGGTCTCGGCCGTCCTCGTGCTGCTGATGACCGTGCCCGGCCTCGCGCTGTTCTACGGCGGCCTCGTGCGCACCAAGAACATGCTGTCGGTGCTGACGCAGGTATTCGCCATCGCCTCCATCGTCTGCCTTCTGTGGGTCGCCTTCGGCTACAGCATGGCCTTCACCAACGGCGGCGGTCTCAACGACTTCGTCGGCGGCTTCTCCAAGGTCTTCCTGAAGGGCGTCGACCCGTCCACCACCGTGGCGACCTTCTCGAACGGCGTCGTCATTCCCGAATACGTCTACATCTGCTTCCAGATGACGTTCGCGATGATCACGCCCGGCCTCATCGTCGGTGCCTTCGCCGAGCGCATGAAGTTCTCCGCCCTGCTCGTCTTCTCGGTGCTGTGGGTCACGCTGATCTACTTCCCGATGGCGCACATGGTCTGGTACTGGGGTGGTCCCGACCTCGTCGGCGACGCCGCCAAGGCCCTGGCCGCAGCCACCGACGACGCCTCCAAGGCGACCGCGCAGGCCGCTCTCGACGCGGTCAACGCCGATGCGGGCATGATCTTCAAGTGGGGCGCCCTCGACTTCGCCGGCGGCACCGTCGTGCACATCAATGCGGGTATCGCCGGCTTCGTCGGCTGCCTGATGCTCGGCAAGCGTATCGGCTACGGCCGTGACCTCCTCGCCCCGCACTCGCTGACCATGACCACCATCGGCGCCTCGCTCCTCTGGGTCGGCTGGTTCGGCTTCAACGCCGGTTCGAACCTCGAAGCCAACGGCTCCGCGGGTCTGGCCATGATCAACACCTTCGTGGCCACCGCCGCTGCCGCCGTCTCCTGGCTGTTCGTGGAGTGGATGCTCAAGGGCAAGCCCTCGCTCCTGGGCATGCTGTCGGGCGCCATCGCCGGCCTCGTCGCCGTCACGCCCGCCGCCGGCTTCGCCGGTCCGATGGGTTCGATCGTCCTCGGCCTCGTCGCCGGCGGCGCCTGCTTCATCATGTGCTCCACGGTGAAGAACGCCCTCGGCTACGACGACTCCCTCGACGTCTTCGGCGTCCACTGCATCGGCGGCATCCTCGGCGCCCTGGCCACCGGCATCCTGGTGAGCCCGGACTTCGGCGGCGTCGGCATCCCCGACTACACCAGCAAGCCCGGCGAACTCGCTGTCGGCGCCTACGACATGGCGGCGCAGCTCCTGGCCCAGGGTAAGGCCGTCGGCTTCACCATCCTGTGGTCCGGCATCGGCTCCGCCATCCTGTACAAGCTCGTCGACCTGACCATCGGTCTGCGCGTGACCCAGGACGAAGAGCGCGAAGGCCTCGACATCGCCGACCATGGCGAGCGCGCCTACAACTACTGATCACGCCTAAACACCATCTCAAACGAACCGAGAGGCCCCGGTCGCCATGCGACCGGGGCCTTTCTCATGTCCGTGACAGCCGTCGAGAACCGCATCGACGCCCCCGACCGTGAGGCAGAGCCGGCTCCCGCCGCCGGACTGGGGCGAAAATGTGATGCGAATGCAACACCCCCATGGCAAGTCCCACGAACGGCCGTATTTGCCTATTTCCTGGGCAATTGCATCAAAGTTAGTTTTGCGAAGCTCGGCCGGATTTGGCAACTTGCAAATCACAGAATAACTGGGGCTGAACTCTGATGACACTGAAGCTAACCGCACTGGGGACTGCCGCTTCCCTCGCCGCGTTCCTGAGCGTTGGCAGCGTCAACGCCGCCGACCTTGCCGCGCCGAAGACCATGCCGGTCGAGGCGAAGGCGCCCGATCCGCTGATCGGCTTCTCGTTCGGCTCGCGCTACCAGACGGACTACAACTTCCGCGGTGTGTCGCAGTCGAACCGCCAGGGCAGCTACCAGTCCTTCTTCGAGGCCCAGTATTTCGGCGGCTTCGCCTATACCGGCCTCGCCACCTAC
The DNA here is from genome assembly GCF_001422125.1 of Methylobacterium sp. Leaf85. NCBI lineage: Bacteria > Pseudomonadati > Pseudomonadota > Alphaproteobacteria > Hyphomicrobiales > Methylobacteriaceae > Methylobacterium > Methylobacterium sp. Leaf85. The sequence continues at coordinate 93,026 of NZ_LMME01000023.1, forward strand.
CAGACCCGCCTGCCCACGCAGCCGGACATGGAGTTCGATCTCGCCGCCGGTATCCGCCCGACCTTCGACAAGTTCGCCCTAGATCTCGGCGTGCTCTACTACTTCTACCCCAATGAGAAGCGCCTGTTGGGCCCGGGCGGCGCGTTCCTGACCACCGCCAACACCGACTTTATGGAATACGCCGCCAAGGGCACCTGGACCGCGACGGACTCGCTGACCCTCGGCCTCAACGTGTTCTACTCGCCAAACTTCCTCGGCCAGCACGCCAACGGCACCTACACCTCCGGCACCGCCGCCTATACCCTGCCGGCCAACTGGTTCTCGTTCCTGCCCGAGGCCTATTCCGGTGGCTTCTCGATCTCGTCCGAGCTCGGCTACTACTTCCTGACCGCCGCGAAGACCTCCGCCACCGGGCAGATCGCCTTCAACCTGCCGAGCTACCTCTACGGGAACGTCGGCCTGTCCTACACCTACAAGAACATTGTCCTCGATGTGCGCTACCACAACACCAACCTGAGCAAGACCGACTGCTTCAACTTCACCGGCGACTACCGCGGCTTCAACAACGGCGGGACCTCCAAGTGGTGCGGCGATGCCGTCATCGGCTCCATCACCTTCCAGACCTCGACTGCGGCTCCCGGCATCTACGCCGAGCCGGGCGGTCTCCTGAACCTCTTCCGCTAAGCGCCAAGCTCAGCGATGGACGAAGAAAGGCCCCGGAGCGATCCGGGGCCTTTCTCCGTTGGCGGCACGAACCAGATTCGACGAGGCGAGTCGTGAAAGCGTCCGAAAACACGGACATCTGTGCGGGCCGTGCTAACGATCTCTAAGCCTTAAACAGCCGTTAACTCGGTCGACATAGCGTTACCGGATCGTTTCTCCCTGCGTCTGGTCCCGTATGCGCTCGCTCCGCCGTTCCGCATCGCCCTACGACACTTTCGTCGACAGCTTCAGGCCGTTTCTGGCGAAGCGGATGACGGAGATGGGCGGTCTTCTCCTGTTCGCGGGCGCGACCGCGCTCACGGTCGCCCTGGCGACGTGGTCCATCGACGATCCGAGTATCAACCACGCCACCGACCATGCCGCGCACAACGTGCTCGGCACCGGCGGCGCGGTGGTGTCGGATCTGGCGATGCAGCTCCTCGGCCTCGGTTCCCTGGCCTTCGCCCTGCCGCCCGCCTTCTGGGGCGTCCAACTCATGCGGTCCCGGGAACTGCCCCGGGGCGGCCTGCGGATCACCCTCTGGATCATCGGCTTCTTCGCCGCGAGCGCTGTGGCGAGCGCGCTGCCGCCCACCGCCCGCTGGCCCCTGCCCACCGGGCTCGGCGGCGTGGCCGGCGATGCCCTGATCCACACCGCGCGGCTCATCGTCGGCGCCATCGCGTCCCCGGCCACGGCCCTCGTCGGTTTCGCCTTCGCGGCGGTGGCGATCCTGTGCCTCACCGGCGCCTGCCGCGCCGGAGCCGAGCCGGAGGAGGAATCCTACGATCAGCCCGCTCCGTCCGCGTCCAGCCAGCGGTCGCAGCCCTCCGCCCGGCATGACGGCCGCTACGAAGAGGACGAGCCGAGCCTCGGCATCGTCTCCCTCGGCACCCTGGCGCATCTCCTGATGGGCGGCCGGACCGCCATCGCGAGACGGATCGCCGAGTGGCGTGCCGACCGGGCGGCGGCGGCCACCGAACTCGCTTATGCCGGCGCCTCGCCGGCGCTCGCCGCGCGCCGCGCCTTCTCGGACGCGGACGACGCGCCATGGTCCACCCATGTGCCGCAGGACGCGGGACACCAGCCGAGAGGCGATGCCGCCTCGGCGCGTCGCGAACCGGTCTTCGAGCCGCAGCCTGTGGCGGAGACCCGGCCGGTCACCCGCCGTCCCCTCCCTGAGCCGATCCTGCACGACGACGAGCCGGACGATGGCGGCGAGGAGTTCTACGCTCCCGAAGAACCGGTGGCATCGGCGCCGGCGCCGCGCTCCCGTGTCGCCCCGGTGGCACCGTCCCCCGCTCCGGCACCGATCCGGCGCGCATCTCCCGCGCCGGCCTATGGCGCGGAGAGCTATTCCCATCCCCCCCTCGACCTGCTCGGCGAGGCGCCGGGCCTGTCCCTGGCGAGCCAGGTCTCGACGGAAGCCTTGGAGCAGAATGCGACCCTGCTCGAGGCCACCCTCAGCGATTTCGGCGTGCGCGGCGACATCCTCGCCGTGCGCCCCGGCCCGGTGGTGACGCTCTACGAACTGGAGCCGGCGCCGGGCACCAAGTCGAGCCGCGTGATCTCCCTCTCGGACGACATCGCCCGCTCCATGTCGGCGGTCTCGGCCCGTGTGGCGGTGGTGCCCGGCCGCAACGCCATCGGCATCGAATTGCCCAATGCCAGGCGCGAGACCGTGTATCTGCGCGAACTCCTTGCCTCGGCGGATTTCGTCGAGACGAAGCAGAGCCTCGCTTTGTGCCTCGGCAAGAATATCGGCGGCGAACCGATCATCGCCGATCTCGCCAAGATGCCCCACCTGCTCGTCGCCGGCACCACGGGCTCGGGCAAGTCGGTGGCCATCAACACGATGATCCTGTCGCTGCTCTACCGGATGAAGCCGGAAGAGTGCCGCCTGATCATGGTCGATCCCAAGATGCTGGAACTCTCCGTCTACGACGGCATCCCGCACCTGCTCTCCCCCGTCGTCACCGACCCGAAGAAGGCGGTCATCGCCCTCAAATGGGCCGTGCGCGAGATGGAGGAGCGCTACAAGAAGATGTCNCCCGCACCTGCTCTCCCCCGTCGTCACCGACCCGAAGAAGGCGGTCATCGCCCTCAAATGGGCCGTGCGCGAGATGGAGGAGCGCTACAAGAAGATGTCGAAGGTCGGTGTGCGCAACATCGACGGATTCAACGCGCGCCTCGCCGAGGCCCGTGGGCGCGGCGAGGTCCTGACCCGTACGGTCCAGACCGGATTCGACCGCGAGACGGGCGAGGCGGTCTACGAGACCGAGGAGATGGACCTCAATCCGCTCCCCTACATCGTCATCGTGGTCGACGAGATGGCCGACCTGATGATGGTGGCGGGCAAGGACATCGAAGGCGCGATCCAGCGTCTGGCGCAGATGGCGCGCGCGGCCGGCATCCACCTCATCATGGCGACGCAGCGCNCTGATGATGGTGGCGGGCAAGGACATCGAAGGCGCGATCCAGCGTCTGGCGCAGATGGCGCGCGCGGCCGGCATCCACCTCATCATGGCGACGCAGCGCCCGTCGGTGGACGTCATCACCGGCACGATCAAGGCGAACTTCCCGACCCGGATCTCCTTCCAGGTCACGTCCAAGATCGACAGCCGCACGATCCTCGGCGAGATGGGCGCCGAGCAGCTGCTGGGCCAAGGCGACATGCTGTTCATGGCCGGCGGCGGGCGCACCACCCGCGTCCATGGCCCGTTCTGCTCGGATTCGGAGGTCGAGAGCGTGGTCGCCCACCTGAAGCGCCAGGGCNCTGTTCATGGCCGGCGGCGGGCGCACCACCCGCGTCCATGGCCCGTTCTGCTCGGATTCGGAGGTCGAGAGCGTGGTCGCCCACCTGAAGCGCCAGGGCAGGCCGTCTTATCTCGAGGCCGTCACCGCCGACGATGGCGAGGACGACGACAAGGGTTCGAAGGGCGGCGGGAAATCGGCCAAGGGCGCGATCGACGAGATCGAGGTCGACGGCGCGGTCTTCGACCAGGGCAGCTTCGGCGAGAGCGGCGGCGATCTCTACGCCCAGGCGGTGCAGGTGGTCATGCGGGACAAGAAGGCCTCCACCAGCTACATCCAGCGCCGCCTGCAGATCGGCTACAACCGTGCCGCCTCGCTCATGGAGCGCATGGAGGTGGAGGGCATCGTCGGCTCCGCGAACCATGCCGGCAAACGCGAGATCCTGGTGGAGCCCGATCCGCACGAGATGTGACGTGTGCCGTCAGGCGCGCGGCGCGAACAGGATGATCCCGGTGCCGACGAGGCAGATCGCGGCACCGGTCATATCCCACCGGTCCGGCCTCTGGCTCTCGGCGAGCCAGAGCCAGAGGATCGAGGCGGCGATGTAGACGCCGCCATAGGCGGCATAGGCCCGGCCCGCCGCGTCGCTCTCCACCCTGGTGAGCAGCACGGCGAAGAGGACGAGGGACAGCGTGCCCGGCAGCGCCCACCAGGCCGACCGGCCGAGCCTCAGCCAGGACCAGAAGGCGAAACACCCGGCGATCTCGGCCAAAGCGGCGCCGGTATAGACGAGGGCGGTGATCAGGGGTTCGCTCCATCACGAAAGGGCGCCGCGCGCCGCGTTCCGATGCCGGTCATTCGCCCGCATGGACGACGGCCCGCGAGGACCGGGCTTCCGCCTCCCGCACGACATTCCGGCCCAGAATGGATCCAAGTGCCGATTCCAGCTGGGCATGCCGGAAGGCGAACCCGCTGGCGAGCGCTTTCTCGGGCAGCACCCTCTGCCCGCCCAGGAGCATCTCCTCGGCGAAGTCGCCGCCCAGCCGGCGCAGGAGCCGCGTCGGAAGCGGGAAGATCGCCGGGCGGTGGAGCTGCCGCGCCAGGGATACGGCGAAGTCGGCGTTGCGGACGGGCTCCGGTGCGGTCGCGTTCACCGGTCCCGCCAGGGTCGGCGTCGCGATGGCGTGGCAGATCAGGCGGACGAGGTCGTCGCGGGAAATCCACGACATCCATTGCCGCCCGGAGCCGATCCGTCCCCCGAGACCGAACTCGAACGGCATGAGAAGCCGCGCGAGGAGGCCGCCCTCGATTCCGAGCACCAGCCCGGTGCGTAGAAGGACGACCCGTGGGCCGAGGGCCGCGATCGCCATCGCTTCCCGCTCCCAGGCCTCGCACACCCTTTGGGTGAAGGCCGGAGCCGCCGGGCTCGATTCGGTGAGGCTCTCATCTCCGCGCAGGCCGTACCATCCGACGGCCGAGCCGCTGACGACGACGGACGGTGGCCGGTCGAGGCGGGCCACCAGTTTGGCGAGCCCGCGAGTCATCCTCAGGCGCGATGCGAGGATCGCGCGGCGCTTGGCACGCGTCCACAGCCCGTCGGCGATCGGTTCGCCGGCGAGGTTCACGATGGCATCGAGCCTCGCGTCGTCCGGCACTTGGTCGAGGGCAGTGACGATCCGCAACGGCGCGGGCAGTGCCGCGGCTTTCGCCCCGTCACGGGTCAGGACCGTCACCTCGTGGCCGGCCGCCACGAGGCTCGCCACGAGGCGCTGGCCGACGAAGCCGGTGGCGCCCGTCACCAGGATCGTCCGCGCCGGAGCGAGCATGTCCGCGAGCCCGGCCGGGGAGGGCAGGCCCAGGCGCTCGGACCGCCCGGCGGCGAACCAGTCGCGCAGGCCGAAGATCGCGACGGAGAGCGAGGCCGCGAGGGCGAGAACGCTCCAGGCGCCGTGGCTGACCCAGGCAATGCCCGTGGCCTCGCCGGCCCAGCCGAGCAGCACCGGCAGAATGAGGACGAGGATCGCACCGTAATTCAGCGCCAGGAGCGTGTGGTTCACCCGCTCCGTGGCCGGCAGGCGCCGACTCAGATCCTCTTCCACGAAATCCATCAGCGTGATGACGACCTCGACGATGAGAACGCCCATGATGGCCCAGGCGAGCAGCCCCTTCGGCTCGGCGAAACCGAGGGTGAGGAAGAGCAAGGCATAGAGCCAGTTGCGCACGGCATGGAGGCGCAGTTCCCCGCGCTGGGACGGGCGCCAGGCGAGGCGCTCGGTCAGTTCGTGGTGGTAGAGCGTGTCGAACGCTCCCATGGCGATCTGCACGGCGATCAGCGACCAGAGCAGGGTCGAGGTCATGATGTCGGGTCTCCCGCGTGATGGATCAGGCGTCGACGACGTCGCGGAACTCCGCCTCCTGGCGGATCAGCGTGCCGAACCAGGGGTGGCGGATCGTGAGGGTGAAGGCGAAGCGGTTCGCACCGGTCTCGCCGTGGGTCACGGTGAGGCTGCCCGGCGTCAGGAAACCGGGTAGCGGCAGATGCCATCGCCACAGCCGGAGGAAGTAGCGCCGGCTGGAGAAAACCAGCCGGCCCTCGACGACGGCGATATCGAGGCTCATGCCGAGACCGCCGCCCACATGCTCTTCGAGGCCGGTCGGCCCGCCGAAGCGCTTCGCCGAGTTGATCGTTTGGGGAAATCCGCCGGGCCTGGCGTAGAGCCGCGTCCAGACCTGCCCGCCTCCCGACCGGTCTTCGGTGACGGAGACGACGCTGGCGAGGCCGCCCCCCCTGGAGGTCGGCAGCGGACCGCCGATGAGGCGGGCGGCCTGTGCCAGGAGCCAGCCGAGGCGGCTCATCCGGGTCTCGACCACGTGGCCGACATAGACGGCGCTGGTGCCAGGACGGAGCCGCTTGGTGAAGCGCCGCCTGATCGCGGGCGACAGCGTGGTCCAGTCCTCGTCCGCGATCAGGCTGCGGAACCGCAGGTCGCGGAGGTCGGCCTCGTGCGCACGGGCGATTACCGGGCTTTCGCCGATGGGAGGCGCCGTGCCTCCCACGGAAGGCCCCCTCAATGCCGTCATGGTCATGATCGCGGCTCCCCGGTTCAGCCTTCGGGCTTGGAGGGCAGGAAGCGCACGATCCGGCTGCCGAGGCGGATCAGCTTGGCGAGGGTCGCGTGCGGAACGCCCAGCATCTGGCTGTGCCAGCGGTCCATGGTCTCGGTGAATTCGAGCATCGCCTTGAGGCGGCGGGAGGCGACGGCACCGATGGTCGGATCGCCCTCGGCCTGCGCCACGCAGGTGCGCAGGGCCGCGATCGCCGGATCGATCTCGCGCTCCTTGCGGCCGGCGGCGATGCGCGTGACCATCTCCCACAGGTCGGTCTCGGCGACGAAGTGATCACGGCGCTCGCCCAGCACGGGGACGCGCCGGATCAGGTTCCAGCCGGACAGTTCCTTGAGCGATGTCGAGACGTTGGAGCGCGCGATGCCCAGCGTCGCCGCGATCTCCTCCGCCGCCAGGGGCTTGTCCGACAGGTAGAGCAGGGCGTGAATCTGGGCGACGGAGCGGTTGACGCCCCATTGCCCGCCGAGATCGCCCCAGTGGAGGATGAAGCGCTCCACCGCCACGGGAAGCTTTTCGGGAGTGTCTGTAATTTCTGTCATGACAGAAATTACAGACATAAAAGAAATCGAGTCAAGCGACCGCCGCGTCGGGCGATGACAAGCGGCGTGTCAGTCTGCGCTGAACCGATAGGTCGTCGTCGCCGTGAAGACCTCACCGGGGCGGAGCGTCGTGGAGGGAAAATTCGCCCGGTTCGGTGCGTCGGGGAACCCCTGCGCCTCGAAACAGACCGCGTCGCCGGCGCGGTACAGCCGCCCGCCGGACCCGACCACCGTGCCGTCGAGCATGTTGGCGGTGTAGAGTTGCAGGCCCGGCTGGGTGGTGGCGATGGCGAGCCGTCTCCCGCTCGACGGATCGTGGGCGGAGGCCGCGTGCCGCAGGCGGCCGGGGTCGCGCAGGACGAAGGTGTGGTCGTAGCCATGCGCCAGAGCGAGCTGCGGATCCGCGTCGCGGATGCGGGTGCCCAGGGCTTCGGGCTCGCGAAAATCGAAGGCGGTGCCCGCCACGGGCCTGATCTCCCCCGTGGGAATCTGTCCGGCATCGGTGGGGAGGTAATGCTCCGCCGCGATGGCGATCCGATGTTGCATCACGTCGCCGGAGCCCTCGCCGGAGAGGTTGAAGTAGCTGTGGTTGGTGAGGTTGACGATGGTCGGCCGGTCGGTTCGGGCCGTGTAGTCGATCCGCAGGGTCTCGTCGCCGCTGAGGGAGTAAGCGACTTCCACATCGAGAGTGCCGGGGAAGCCCTCTTCGCCGTCGACCGAGCGATAGCCGAGGACCAGGGAGGTACCGTCCGACCGGATCACCCGCCAGATGCGCCGGTCGAAGCCGTTCTCCCCGCCATGCATGGTGTTGCCGCTGGCATTGAGCGGCAACTGGCATTGGTGTCCGTCGAGGCTGAAGCGCCCCCCGGCGATGCGGTTGGCGTAGCGGCCGATGATGGCGCCGAAATGCGCGTCGCTCGCCTCGTAGCCCGCCACTTCACGGGCGCCCAGGACGACGTTGGCCCAATTGCCCTCGCGGTCGGGCGTATCGATCCGGCCGATCACGCCGCCGAAATCGAGGATGTCGACACGCAGGCGGGACCGGGCGAGCCTGTATCGCGAGACGGGGCTACCGTCCTTCGTCCGTCCGAAAGTCTGTCCTGCCATGCCGGCACTCGTCTCGCGTCAGAGGAATCGTCGGGCCTCAACGCGCGGGATGCGGATCAGGGGGCGAAGGCCGGTTCGTCCGCATCGCTGGACAATTGCATCCGGTGCAGGCGCGCATAGCCGCCCTGCGAGGCGATCAGGGCGTCGTGCGTTCCGGTCTCGACGATGCGGCCGGCTTCCATGACCACGATCAAGCCGGCATCGCGCACGGTGGAGAGGCGGTGCGCGATGACGAGGGTGGTCCGCCCCTGCATCAGGCGCAGCAGCGCGCCCTGGACCAAACGCTCGGATTCGGAATCGAGGGCGCTCGTGGCCTCGTCGAGGAGCAGGATCGGCGCGTCCTTGAGGAAGGCGCGGGCCAGGGAGATGCGCTGGCGCTCGCCTCCCGACAGGCGTCCGCCGGAGGGGCCGACGCGGAACTCGTAGCCCTCGTTCAGCCGGCTGATGAAGCCGTGCGCGGCGGCGGCTTCCGCGGCGGCCTCGATCTCGGCGCGGGTCGCACCGGGACGGCCGAACCCGATATTGGCGGCGACCGTGTCGTCGAACAGCACCACGTCCTGGGAGACCACCGCCACGGCCGCGCGCAGGGACGGGATCGTGACGTCGCGCAGATCCGCGCCATCGATGAGCACGCGGCCTCCGGTCACGTCGTAGAGACGCGGAACGAGGTTGAGCAGGGACGACTTGCCGGAGCCCGAGCGCCCGACCAGGGCGACGGTGGCGCCGGCGGGGACGGTGAGGTCGATTCCCTCCAGGGCCGGCGCGTCCTCGCGATAACGGAAGCGGACGCCTTCGAACCGGATCTCTCCGCCGGTGATGACCAGCGGCACGGCATCGGGCTTCTCGCGGATGCGCGGCGCCTCGTCCATCAGCGCGAAGTAACGCTGCAGAGCCGCGCCGGCTTCCTGAAGGATGGCGTTGAGGGTGCCCAGGGCGCGGGCGGGCTGCGCGGCCAGGAGCAGGGCGGCGACGTAGCCGGTGAAATCGCCCACCGTCCGGTCGCCGGACATGACGCGCTGGCCCACCAGGACCAGCACCGCCGCCACCGCGACCCCCCCGCCGATCTCCATCAGCGGATCGAGGCGTCCGCGGGCATTGGCCGCCTTCATCTTGAGGCGGCGGACATTGTCGAACGCGCCGGAAGCCCGGCCCTTCAGGTAGGATTCGAGGGCGTAGGTCTTTGCGATGCGGGCGCCCTGCAGGCTCTCGGTGATAAGGCTCGCCGTGAGGCCCATCTGCTCCTGCGTGGTGGTGGAGACCCGCCTCAGCTTCTTGCCGATGCGGCCGATCGGGCCGGCGACGAAGGGCACGACCACCGCCGCCACCAGGGTGAGCACCGGGTCCATCCACAGCAGCGCGACGACGAGGGCGATCAGCATGGCGAGATCGCGCAGGAGCACCGTGGAGATGCGCGTCAGTGCCTCCTTGATGAAGGCGAAATCCGTGGTGAAGCGCTGGGTGAAGGCCGCCGGGCTCTCCCGCCCGAGCTGGGCGAGGTCGGAATCGATGAGATGCCCATAGAGTGCCGCCTGCATGTCGGCCTCGACGCGGGTCACCACCCGGTTGGTGAGCACCGTCTGGCCGAACAGGGCAAAGCCCCGGATCGAGGTGATGGCGATGACGATGATCGGCCCATAGGTGAGGGCGGCAGGGTCCTTGTGGTCGAAAGCGTCGAAGGCGCCCTTGATCAGGGCGGGATACAGCCCCGTCGCGACCCCGATGATGGCGATCAGCACCAGGACGACGGCGAGGGTCGCCCGGTGGGGCCGTAGCCAGTCGCGCCAGACACGGCCGATGAGGGGAAGGGTGTCACCCCTGAGAAGCGGCCTACGGCCCATGATCATCCGTTGTCTGGCGCGCGGGCAGGCGCCCGGCATTCAGACGGGGGTTTGCCGGGCGATGAGGGGAAGATCAAGCGACGCTCTCCGCCTTGGCAATGTGATACTGTTACACTAGAGAATGCAGCCGTACATCGGGTGCCGGCTGAGTGCACCATCCCGCCGCTTTTCGGTCGTGTGACGCATCGCACGGCGAGCATCGCCTTCGTCGCCGGGCAGACGCGTCCTGGGGTGGGGGAGCGGATGGCACTGGATCGGCATCCGGCGGATGTGTGGTCAAGGAGCGAGACGAATGCAATCGAGGCGCCACATCGTGAAATCGGCTGCAGCGGCCTGTTTCGGCTTCCTGCTGGCCGTCTCCCCGTTCGGGAATAAGGCGGATGCCGCCGAACCGCTGAAGGCGGTGGCGACATTCTCGATCCTCGGTGATCTCGTGAAGCAGGTGGGCGGCGACCGGGTCGAAGTGTCGACGCTGGTCGGCCCCGATGCCGACGCGCATGGCTACAACCCGGCCCCCGGGGATGCGCGCAAACTCACCGCCGCCAATCTGGTCGTGGTCAACGGCCTCGGTCTGGAAGGCTGGCTCGACAGGCTGATCAAGGCGTCCGGGACGAAGGCCCCCGTCATCGTCGCCACCAAGGGTGTGAAGCCCATCGAAGGTGACGACGACCATGGCGGAGGGCATGCGGGACACGCCCATCACGACGATCCCCATGCCTGGCAGAGTATCGCCAATGTGCGGATCTACATCGCCAATATCAGCGACGGGCTGGCGAAGATCGATCCCGATCACGCCGGCGACTACGCGGCGAACGCGAAAGCCTATCTCGCCACCCTCGCGGGCCTGGAATCCGATATCCGCGCGGCCATCGCGGCGATTCCCCCCGAGCACCGCAAGATCATCACCACGCACGATGCGTTCGGCTATTTCACCGCCGCCTACGGGCTCGACTTCATCGCGCCCCAGGGCGTCTCCACCGACAGCGAGGCGAGCCCGAAGGATGTGGCCCGCATCATCCGCCAGATCCGGCGCGACAAGATCCCGGCGGTCTTCCTGGAGAACGTGGCCGACCCACGCCTGATGCAGCAGATCTCGCGGGAGAGCGGTGCCACGGTGGGCGGCAAGGTCTATTCCGACGCCCTGTCGGGTCCCGATGGTCCTGCGGCCAGCTACGCGGCGATGATGCGCAGCAACCTCGCCGCCTTCAGCGCGGCTCTCGGCAGGAAGTGAGCGAGCCGCGCGGCGTTGTGAGCCTCGACCCGCTCAGCCCGCATTCTCGCCGATGACTTTCTGCAGGCAGATCGTCCGGGTGTCGCGGTAGCCGAGATGTTCGTAGAAATGTCGGGTCGCGCCATTCTCCTCGCGCACGAGGAGCTGGACCTTCCAGACGCCGCGGGCGATCAGCCACCGCTCGGCCGCCTCCATGATCGCCCTGCCCAGGCCGAGATCGCGAAGAAGCGGGTCGACGGCGACGTAGTAGACCCAGCCCCGGTGCCCGTCCTCGCCCACCATGGCGGTGGCGGCGACGGCCGCCTCGCGCTCGATCAACAGGATCGTCGAATGCGGATCGCGCCTGGCGAAGGCGATGTCCCTGGCCGGATCGTTCCATGGCCGAGAGATTCCGGCAGCGTTCCAGAGAGCCACCACCGCTTCGGCATCGCCGTCCTGGAACTCGCGAATCACGGTGGTCATCGATAAGCGCGCCCTCGCGAGAGATCCGGCGAGCGGCCGCTCAGCCGCCCGTCATCGGCGGGAAGAACGCGATCTCGGTGGCACCCGCGATAGCGGCATCCGGCTTGGCGTGGACCCGATCGATCGCCGCCCGCACGATACCGGCATTCTCGAAGGCATAGGCGTATTCCTCGCCCCGACCGCACAGCCAGCCGACGAGGTCGGCCACCGTCTCGGTCCCGGCCGGCAGGTCCACGGTCTCCTCGGCCTTGCCGATGCGTTCGCGCACCCAGGCGAAATACACGAGCTTCATCATCTGCCCTTCCGGCTGCGGCATCGGCGGGTCAGCGCGGATCGTCCATCACGTGCCGGATGCCGGCTCTCATATAGTCGTAGCCCGTGTAGAGCGTGAGGGCCGCGGCGACCCAGAGCAGGGCGACTCCGGCAAAGACGGTATGGGGCAGGATCGTTTCCCCCGCCCTGCCGGCAACGAGGAAGCCGATCGCCACGAGCTGAAGGGTGGTCTTCCACTTGGCCACGCGGCTCACGGGAAGACTGACCTTCAACTCCGCCAGATATTCGCGCAGGCCCGACACGAGGATCTCGCGGCACAGGATGACGATGGCCGCCCACAGGCTCCAGTCGTGGATCGTCTTGTCGGCCACCAGCATCAGCAGACAGGCGGCGACGAGGAGCTTGTCGGCGATCGGATCGAGCATCCGCCCCAGGGCCGAGCTCTGATCGTAGGTCCGGGCGACGTAACCGTCGAGATAATCGGTGATGGCCGCGGCGACGAAGACGCCGAGCGCCGCGAACCGCGCCGCATGCTCGTCCGGCCAATACAACAGCGCCACGACCACGGGAACGGCGACCAGCCGCCCGTAGGTCAGGCAATTCGCCAGCGTCCAGGCCGGTGACCGGCGTCGGAGGGGGAGGACAGTCATCGACGCGGTGAAACCATGGCCGGGGGGGAGGGGTCAACCGCGATGATGCAAACGGCCATACCGCTTTCATACCGCCTCTGTCGTCGCGCCGGGCGCATTGCGCTGCGAATGTGCCGGGTCCGATTCTATGCTACCGATGGGCGGATTGAGCAGGATGTCCGCGCATGCCGTCCGCAGACGAGATCAGCATTACCATGACGCCCGAGCTCCTTCGTGCGGTGCGTGAAAGCATCGAGGCGGGAGATTACACATCGACGAGCGAAGTCATGCGTGACGCGGTCCGTCTCTGGCAACGGCAACGGATGGAAGATGCCGGGCGTCTGAGCGAGATACGGTCTCGTGTTCGCCGGTCCCTCGATGACCCGCGGCCGGACCTGACGACGACGGACGCGGACCGGCACCTGGCTCGCCTGTTCGCCGACGAGGGGACCGAGACTTCCGGTGCGTAGACTCGCGGTCTACTTCCGGCCGGACGCGCTGGACGACCTTGCCGACATTTTCCGTTTCGTTCGCCAAGCGAGCGGAAACACGTCAGTCGCCGCGTCGTTCGTACGACGCATCAAGGCGCGATGTGATCGGATCGGAGATGCGCCCCGTGCCGGTCGACTCCGTGACGACCTCGCACCCGGCCTTCGCACGGTGCCGTTCGAGCGTTGCGCCGTGATCGCTTTTCTGGTCGAGGACGATAGCGTTCGTATCACCAACGTCTTCTATGGCGGGAGGGATTACGAGGCTCTGTATCGCCGGTCTGACGACGATTCGGATACCGACGCAACCTGACAGGCGGGCTTCGCGCTCACCCTCCGGCCTGGAAGTAATCATACACCGCCCGCGCCGTGGCCGCGTTGACGCCGGGTGTGGTCGCCAGATCCTCCAACGACGCGCGCTGGATCGCCTTCACCGTCCCGAAATGGTGGAGGAGGGCGCGCTTGCGGGTCGGGCCGATGCCGGCGATCTCGTCGAGGGGGTTCTTGATCATCTCCCGCTTGCGCTTGGCCCTGTGCGTGCCGATGGCGAAGCGATGGGCCTCGTCCCGCAGGCGCTGGACGAAGTAGAGGGTCGGATCGCGCGGCGGCAGCTTGAACGGAGCCTTTCCGGGCACGAAGAAGGTCTCGCGCCCCGCATCGCGGTCACGGCCCTTGGCGATGCCGACGAGGGCGACGTCGGTGACGCCGAGCTGTTCCAGCGCGGTGCGTGCCGCTTCGAGCTGGCCCTTGCCGCCGTCGATGAGGACGAGATCGGGCCAGGCCGGCATGGTGTCGCCGTCCGGTTCGGGGACCGGCTCGGGAACGCCGCCTTCGCTGGCCGCCAAAGCCGCCTCGTTGGGCGTGCGCGGGTTCTCCTTGACGAGGCGCTTGAAGCGGCGCTGCAGCACCTCCTTCATCATCCCGAAATCGTCGCCCGGCGTCAGCTCCTCGGACTTGATGTTGAAGGTGCGGTAATGCGTCTTGGCAAAGCCCGAGGGGCCGGCGACGATCATGCCCCCCACCGCGTTCGTGCCCATGATGTGGGAATTGTCGTAGACCTCGATGCGGCGGGGTGGCGCGGGCAATCCGAACGATTGCCCGAGGGCCACCAGCAGCTTGCCCTGCGAGGCGGTGTCGGCGAGCCTGCGGGCCAGGGCCTCCTTGGCGTTGCGCTGGGCGTATTCCACCAGCGCCTTGCGCTCACCGCGCTGGGGCTGGTGGACTTCCACCCGGTTCTCGGCACGGCTCGACAGGGCGGCCGCCATCAGCTCCGCATCCTCGATGGCATGGGAGACGAGGACGATCCGGGGGGCCGGCTTGTCGTCGTAGAACTGGCTGATGAAGGAGGCGAGCACCTCGTCCGGCGTCATGGAGCGGTCGGCCTTCGGGAAATAGGCGCGGTTGCCCCAGTTCTGGAAGTTGCGGAAGAAGAAGACCTCGATGCAGAACTGGCCGGCCTGCTCGTCGAGGGCGAACACATCCGCTTCCTCGACGCCCTGCGTGTTGACCCCTTGCGTCCCCTGGATCGCCGAGAGGGCGGAGATGCGGTCGCGAAAGCGGGCGGCGCGCTCGAATTCGAGTTTCTCCGAGGCGTCCTGCATCTCCTCGCGCATGCGGTCCTTCACCGCGTTGGACTTGCCCGAGAGGAAGCCCTTCGCATTCTCGGCGAGCGCCTGATATTCCGGCAGGGCGATCTCACCGGTGCAGGGGCCGGCGCAGCGCTTGATCTGGTAGAGCAGGCAGGGCCGGGTGCGGTTCTCGTAATAGCTGTCGGTGCAGGTGCGCAGCAGGAAGGCGCGCTGGAGCGCGTTGACGGTGCGGTTCACCGCCCAGACGGTGGCGAAGGGGCCGTAATAGCTGCCCTTCCGCCGCCTCGCGCCGCGATGCTTGACGATCTGCGGCGCTTCCGAATCCGCCGTGACCAGGATGTAGGGGAACGACTTGTCGTCCCGCATCAGCACGTTGAAGCGGGGCTTCAGCTGCTTGATGAGGTTGGCCTCCAGCAGCAGCGCTTCGGTCTCGGTGGCGGTGGTGACGAATTCCATCGCCGCCGTCTGCGAGATCATCCGGGCGATGCGGTTGGAATGGGCCTGGCCCCTCGCATAGGAGCCGACCCGTGCCTTCAGGTTCTTGGCCTTGCCGACGTAGAGGACGTCGCCCTTCTCGTCGAACATCCGGTAGACGCCCGGGCCCGACGGCAGCGTGCTCCAGAACCGGCGGATGATCTCCGTGCCGGCCTTGACCGCGCCTTCCTCGAAATCGAAATCGATCTCGGGGCCGTCGTCGATGCGTTCCGGGGTTTCGTCCGCATCCTCGCGTTCGTCGAACGAATCCGGCGGCAGGTCTTGCTGGGAAGACGGGTCTTTCGCGGGCTGACGGCTCATGCCCGAGACTTAAGCGCCGGGGATTCGAGAGGGAAGGGGCTCCCGACCCCATCGCCCCTCCGAAGGCCGGCGCGTTCGCGTCTTAATCGAACAGCGCGTCGATATCGCCCTGGTCCACATGGCCCGGGTCGCTGTCGAGCTTGGGTCCGTTGAGGAGCGAGCTCTCGTCGTCGATGCTGGGGCCCTGGGGCACGACGCCGAGGATCTCGCTGAACGAATTGAGGCCGCCCCAGGCCTCGATCATGCGGTCCAGATGCTCCTCGATGAACTTGAGCACGCCCACGATCTTGTTGATGCGCTGGCCCGTGAGATCCTGGAAGTTGCAGGCCTCGTAGGCGACGATGACGCGCTCGAGGATCATGTCGACATTCTCGGCGCCGGCGGCATGGCGCATGGCCCGCAATGCGCTGGCATTGGTCTCGATCTCTTCCAGCGCGCCGAGGATCGTGCTCGTGGCGAGCTCTGTGGATTCCACCACCGCATCGAGTTCGCCGGCGACCCGCTTCATTCCCTTCCCGGTATTCTCGGAATGATAGAGCGTCGCGATTTCCTTCTTCGTCCGGGTGATGGCTTCCTTCATCACGTCGAGTTCGGAGCGCATGGCGAAGGCCTCGTTGAGCTCCTTCCGGCAGGCTTCGATCGTCTCGACCGTGCTGGTCTGCGTGACGCGGCGAAGCTCCTGGATCGCCGAGAGGATCTCGTCGAGCTTCACGTCGTCGGAGCCGGAACGCTCCTTGGCGTGCGCGACCTCCACGACGGGTCGCACGCTTGCCAAACCGAGGCTGTCTTCGATGCGGTAGCGCTTCATGTTCATCGGGGATGATCAGCCGGCAGGAGTAACTGGGTCGAATGGCGGGCACGCGTGGCTCGGGCGCCATCGTCCTGACGAACGACGCGGCTCCCGAGACGAGAAGCCTTCGAGCCACCATGCGACCAAGTGGTTGCCATTTCTTCAACAGACAAAAGGTCGTGTGCAGTTTTACGGACGATTCATGCTGTTCTTGAAAGCGACCAATGGAGCCGCAATGGACTGAACGATTCACCACGTTCCTTCACGCGATTCTCGTCCCGTCCGGCCAGCCTGGATGGCAGGACGATGATGGCCCGGAGTAGTCGCGTGTTGAAGCGTATCGGTTTGTGCGTCGCCATGGCTTGCCTGGCGACGGCGGTGACGGGGGGATCCGCACGGGCTCAGAGTTCGGCTGGCCAGTACGGTGGCGGCTTCATCGAATTCCTGGTGACGGGCAATGGATCGCCGCCGCGCGCCAGGCGTCCCGGCCTCGCCGATGACGGGGTGCTCCCACGCCATCCGGCCGCACAGGGCTATGGCGGCGAGCCGATGCCGCGCGTGCTCTACTCGGGCGACCGTGTGCCCGACATCGATCCTTATCTCGCTCCCGCGCGCACGCGGCTCGCCGCCCTGCCGTCGCAGGCGACACCCGAGATGCAGGCCGCGGCGATCGAGCGGACGCTGGACCCGCGCTTTGCCCGGCAGGTCGTCCCCTTCGATGGGCGGCAGAAGCCCGGCGCCATCGTCATCGATACCCGGACGAAATTTCTCTATCTGGTCCAGCCCGGCGGCCAGGCCATCCGCTACGGCATCGGTGTCGGTCGTCCGGGCTTCGCCTGGTCGGGCATGAAGACGATCAGCCAGAAGCGCGAATGGCCGGATTGGACGCCTCCGGCGGAGATGCTGCAACGCCGCCCCGATCTGCCGCGCCACATGGCGGGCGGCCCGGCCAATCCGCTCGGCGCGCGGGCGCTCTATCTCGGCTCGTCCCTCTACCGCATCCACGGGACCAACGAACCGCACACGATCGGGCAATCCGTGTCGTCGGGCTGCATCCGGATGATGAACGAGGACGTCATCGACCTGTATGAGCGCACGCCCGTGGGGACGCGGGTCGAAGTCCTGTAACCGACATCACATAAAAAAGGCCCGGCGCGTGGGGACACGCACCGGGCCTTCCTCGTCAATGAACCATCACGCGCGGTGACGGGTACGGGTTGGGCTCACACCCAATCGTCGTCGCCGCCGCCGCCCAGGTCGCCGCCGAAATCACCGCCCGGATCGCTATCGAACGACGCGTCCTGGAAGTCGTTGCCGCCACCGAGGGCCGAGCCGAGGTCTTCGTTACCGGCCGCGGCACCGGCCGAGGGAAGGCCTGCCGCCGCCGCGCTGCCGAGGGCCGAATGCCCGCCGGCAAAGGCGTTGGACAGGGCGCTGCCGAGCAGCATGCCGCCGGCCGCACCCGCCGCCATCGGAAGCGCCGTCGCCATGAAGCCGCCGCCGCGCGCGGGAGCCGCCTGCTGGCCGGCCCAGGGGCCGCCCTGCTGCGGTCCGCCGTAACCGGGCTGCTGGCCGTAACCCGGCTGCTGCCCATAGCCGGGCTGCTGACCGTATCCCTGCTGCGGCCCACCCTGACCGCCCCAAGGCTGGCCGGTCGGACGCTGGGGTTCCGGCTGGCGCGAGCCGCCGCCGAAGATGCTCGAGAGGAAGCCGCCACCGCCGCCCTGGGGCTGCTGGGCCGACTGACGAGCCTGTTCGAGCTGCTCGTTCAGGCTCTTGATCGCCTCTTCCTGGACATAGATCAGTTGCGCCATCGCATAGGGCGCATAGGGCTGAGCGCGGAGCTTGTCCGCGATGAAGCGCTCGGCATCGGCGTCGCGGGGCTGGCTCGCGGCCTGCTCCAGACGCTGGAAAATGCCGCCGATGACCTCGCGTTCTTCGCTGTTCATGGGGTCGTCCTCCTGAGAGAAGCCTGCGGGCCAATGCCGCCCCGGCGCCTCCGAGATGGGGTGGCGCCTCAGGCTTTGTCAGGGGGTCAACGCGAACTTCGCCGTTGCGGATGCACGGGGAAGCCGCTTCCCTCCATGAAAATTCCGACAGGAAACAGGGCGGACAGGGTCAAGTCCCTGTCGAGCAACGAAAAAGAGCCCGACCTCGCGGTCGGGCTCCTTTCTGGGAACGGAGGTCACCACCCGGAGGAGGCGACTAAATCCGCTAAGGCCTAGTACGAGCCGAACTTGTAGTTCAGGCCGGCGCGGACGACGGCGAACTCGGACTCGCGAGCAGCAACCGAGGGGCTGATGGTCAGGAGGCCATTGGGGGCGGCAGCCGCGTTGAACACCGAGCGACCGCCACGGTTGTTCCTGTCGTTCTCGAGGTTCACGTACAGACCTTCGACCTTCAGGGTCACGGCCGACGACTTGAAGAAGTTGAAGAACGAGTCGGTGGGGAGAGCGTACTCGATACCACCGCCGGCGGTGTAGCCGGTGCGGAAGTCGTCGCCGCCCGTTGCGCCGTCGCCGTAGGCGAAGCCGCCGGTGCCGTACACGAGAGTGCGGTCGAAGGCGTAACCGATACGGCCGCGGACGGTGCCGAAGAAGTTCATCTCGTTGCCCGGGATACGGACCGAGGTGGGGCTGACGAGAGCGCCGGCGACGGGGCTGACGGTGCCGGCCACGGTGCGGCTCTTGTTGCCGAAGTCGGTGTACTGGGCGTCAGCTTCGATACCGACGACCACGCCCGAACCCGGGGTGAACTGGTAGTTGTAGCCGACCTGGCCACCGCCGACGAANGCCGAAGTCGGTGTACTGGGCGTCAGCTTCGATACCGACGACCACGCCCGAACCCGGGGTGAACTGGTAGTTGTAGCCGACCTGGCCACCGCCGACGAAGCCTTCGAGATCGTTGCCGCCGTTGGTCGAGACGACCACCGGGGTGCGGGTGAAGGAGTTCAGCACCGAACCACCCGGCAGGGCGTAGCGGTCGTTGTTGCTTCCGGCGTCGAAGCCGTAACCGGCGTTGATACCGAAGTAGGCGCCCGTCCAGGTGAACACCGGCACCGGCACGAAGACCGGGGGAGCGGCGCGACGCGGAAGGTCGGCGGCGAAAGCGGAACCGGCGATGACGATGCCGGCAAGGGCGGTGGTGCCGCGAAGGAAGGATTTCATGGTCTGGTCCTCTACTCGTTAGCGCGGCCGCCTTTTTGGGAGCGGTCCTGCGCAATTCCCCGTCTATAGCTCAGCATCCCTCAGGAAGCTGTTGCATCGCAACCACGCCGCGTGTGTCGAACACGGCCCCTTTGTGGCAGCGACCACCTCAGCAGAGGCAACGCATAGCCAGAACACTGCCGAACGGCCAAGGTTCACTTACGGCCACGCTTTTTCACTACCTTGGCGAATGACAGATTGTCGCAGACCCTGGCCGCCACCGTCTCGCCTGTCAGGCGGCAAGAACGATCGCTGAAATCAGTCGGCCGTAATCGGCCTCTCCCCGGTGGGTCGTGCGCCGATAGCTATAGAAGCGTTCGGGATCGGCGTAGGTGCAAAGGCCCAGTGTCGATGCCTTCTCGATGCCGGCTTCCCGCAGGCGACGGGCGATGAAGCCGGGCAGGTCGAACTGGGCGTGCCCCTCGCGCTGGCCCGGCGCGAAGTGGGCGTCCGAACCCGGAACCTCTTCGGCGAAGCGGGTGCGGAAATCGTCCCCGACCTCGTAGGCGGCTTGCGAGATCGTCGGGCCGAGCACGGCGATAATGTCGCCCCGCGCCGAGCCGAGACGCTCCATCGCCTCCACCGTTGCGGCGATCACACCGGACAAGGCGCCCTTCCATCCCGCATGGGCGGCGCCGACGACGCGGCCCACGGTATCGGCGAACAGGATCGGACCGCAATCGGCGGTGGCGATGCCCAGAGCGAGGTTCGGCACGCGCGTGACCATGGCGTCGGCACGCGGGCGGTCGGCAAGGGCCATGGGGCCGTCGATGATGGCGACCTCGGCGGAGTGGACTTGATACAGGCTCACGAGATGACTCGGCGCGACGCCGAGATGCCCGGCCATGCGGCTCCGGTTTTCCGCCACGAGGGCGGGCTCGTCCTGCGAGCCGAGGCCTCCGTTGAGACTGGCATAGAGACCGTGGGAGACGCCGCCGGCACGGGTGAAGAAGGCGTGCCTGATGCCGGGCTGTCCCACGAGGCTGGGCGCTTCGATATACATGTGCCGTGTCCGTCCTTTGGCGATTGCGCGCCGAGCTATAGCATCAGCCCGGTCCGCTGGGTGGTCGCGCCCCCTCGACGAAAGCCGATGCCGGCCGTGGCTCGGACTCTCTTATGTCTGCATGATACGGCGGTCGAAGTGACCCTTCGGCAGGGAGGAACACCCGCCACGCGGCGCGCCCGTTTCCGCAAATCGGGACGAGGAAATTTTCTTAACCTTTACGGTTCGTTAAGTATGCTTTGATCGAATGCGTCTGCACACGAGGACGCGAGCGATGTCGGAACCAGCCCGTCACTACCAGGCACAGGATTTAAGCGGACGTCCGACGCCCGGACCGCTGCGCGATTGGCTGGCGGCCATGAAGGCGGCGACCACCTCCGCCGAGCAGGCCCCCGCCGCCGACAAGGTCGCGGCGTTCGAAAGACCGGCCGCGCCGGAGAAGGCCGAGCCGCAGGCCTCGTCCTGGTCGCCCCGGGTGGTGTCGCCGCCCGCGCGGACCGAGGCTCCCGAGGCCAGCGAGGACGGCGACGTCTCGGAACTGATGGCCGAGAACCTGATGCTCAAGGCCAAGCTCAAGGTCGAGAGCGACCGCTACGACCAACTCCAGGGGATCCTCGCCCAGGAACTGCGCCGCCTGCGGTCGCATGTGGAGAAGGAGATGGCCGAGCTCCACGACCTGCGCGCCGAGCGTGACCGCCTCGCCGAACTCCAGACCCTCTTCGTCGAGAAGCTGGAAGAGGCTCGCGCGCGCTCCGAGAGCGATGCCGAGGAACTGGCCCAGGCCTGTTCCGATCGCGACCTCTGGATGGCTCGGGCCGAGGCACTGGCCCAGCCCCTGTTCCAGAAGCGCTGAACCACTCACTGACCGAGACCCCAACGACGAAGGGCCGCCCCATGAGGGCGGCCCTTCCATTGCCGAACCGCTTGTCCGTTCGGCCGAACCCGGTGAGGGGTCCTCTAACGCGCTAGGCGTGTGCGCCGGAGGCGACGTTCCAGGTCCGGTAAGCCGAGGTAAGCGGCTGATTTAGGCAATGAGACACTGGATCACCTCCTTTCGTTCGTTGCGAGAACCCCAAGCTAGTCACGGATTCGCGGCTTGAAAAGCCCCGATGCGGCAGGCGCGGCGCCTCGCCGCTGGGGAGCTCCCGACCGCCCGCGCGCTGCCCGAAGGCGTCAACGCCAGGCGTTCATCGGCCGGCCCTTTACACTTGTGGCCACCGCCGTCGCCGAGGCGTAAGACGAGGCGCCCTCCGCCACGTATCGTCCCGCGCCCGACCGGCCGGGGCATCGCCGGAGACGCGTTCGCCTCAGGACAATCGCGGCCCATCATGCTCTCATCCCCGCCGCCCCAGGCGAAGGCCGATACGGCAAAGAACCCGGCGACCGACGAAGCGGCCCTCGACCCGGACGCCATGCGCCAGCCCCTGCCCGACGCGTTCTACTGCGTCGGCCGCGCCGACACGCTGAAACCCGGCAGCCTGCGTGCGGTCGAACTCAATGGCGAGCAGATCGTCCTCGGCCGCGACAAGGCCGGAGCCGCCTTCGCCATGCGCGACCGCTGCCCGCACCGGGGTATGGCCCTGTCGAAGGGACGCTTCGACGGCGACGCCGTGACCTGTCCCTTCCATGGTTGGCGCTTCGGCACCGACGGGCGCTGCCGCGACGTGCCCACCCTGTCCTCGGCGGATGCGGCGGATTTCACCCGGATCACGGTCCAGCGCTTTCCCATCCGCGAGAGCGCCGGCTTCGTCTGGGTGAACCCCTATCTCGGGCCGCCGGGCGGCGACCTGCCGCCCCTGCCGGAACTCGGGTTCGAGGCGGCGGGCTCCCTGGTGGTCGAACTCGTGGTGGAGGCCTCCTTCGACCTCACCACATTGAGCCTCGTGGACCCCGGCCACGTGGCCTTCGTCCATGATTCCTGGTGGTTCCGCCCGTCGAAGGAGCTGCGCGAGAAGGTGAAGACCTTCACGCCGACGCCGCACGGCTTCACCATGTCGAGCCATGCCACGACGACCAGTTCGCCGGTCTACAAGCTGCTCGGCGGCGTGCCAGAGGTGGAGATCGAATTCCGCCTGCCCGGCGTGCGGCTGGAGCGGATCGAGGCCGGGCCGAAGCGCGTGGCGAACTACACCTTCGCGACACCGCTCACCCACAACCGCACCATGCTGACGAACGCGCTCTACTGGAACATGCCGGTCCTCAACCTGCTGAAGCCCCTGGCGCGCCCGCTGATGCGGCAGTTCCTGACCCAGGACCAGCAGGTGCTCCAGCACGCCCAGGCCGGTCTCGACCGCAAGCCGACGATGGTGCTGTTCGGCCAGAGCGATCTGCCGTCGCAATGGTATTTTCGCCTCAAGCGCGAAGCCCTCCAGGCGGCCCGCGAGGCGCGGTCCTTCCGCAATCCGCTGGTGCAGCAGGAATTGCGCTGGCGGTCCTGAAACTTTTCGGCTCTCCGCCCCGTAGCTCGTCCTTTCAGACCGATGCTTTCGGGAAGGAGCGAGACCGTTGCCGCATTTCGTCGTTCGCCGCAGTCGCATGGGGCGATTCAACTTCACGCTCATCGGTGCGCATGGGCGGATCACCGGCGTCGTCGCCATTCCGACCGAGAACAAGACCCGCGAGGAAGTCGAGGTCGAAGCCCATCGGAAGATCCGCGCCCTCGCCGGAGAGCTGGTGGCCGTGATGCCGAAGGACTGCGAAGCCTGACGGAGGGCGTCTTGATTGCGCGGCGGCCACCGCCATCTCGGAACGATGAAACGGCAAAGCCTTCTCGCGACCCTCTCCGCGCTCACCGTCATGACGCTCGGCGGCGTCGGCTACGCGGCGCATCGGCGCAGCAAGGGCCGTAACCCGTATTACAGCGGCCCGGTGACCGATCATTTCGACGGGCTGCAGTTCCACGGCGTCGATCAGCCGGCGGACAAGGTGCTTGGAGACATCCTGCGCTGGAAGCGGGAGCGGGCCGGGGTCGCTTGGCCGGCTTCGTTTCCGAGCCCCTTCAACGATACGCCGCCGGAACGGGTGGAGGGCTTACGCGTGTCGTTCATCGGCCATGCGAGCTACCTGTTCCAGGTCGGCCGCCGCAACATCCTCGTCGACCCGGTCTACGCCCAGCGCGCGAGCCCCCTCTCCGTGGCGGGTCCGAAACGGGTCAATCCGCCGGGCATCGCCTTCGATGCGCTTCCGCCCATCGACGTCGTGCTGATCACCCACAACCATTACGACCATCTCGACGGGCCGACAGTGGCCCGGCTCTGGCAACGGCATCAGCCGCTGATCGTGGCGCCGCTGGGCAACGACAGCATCCTGCGGTCCTTCGACGATACGATGCATGTGGAGACATGCGACTGGGGCCAGTCCGTCGATCTCGGCGGCGGGCTCACGTTACACATGACCCCCGCCAATCACTGGTCGGCCAGGGGCCTCAACGACAAGCGCATGGCGCTATGGTGCTCCTACGTCCTGACCAGCCCGTCCGGCGTCGTCTATCATTCGGGGGATACCGGTCTCGCCGATGGCGCGATCTTCCGCGACGCCCGCGACCGCTTCGGTCCCCCGCGCCTCGCCACCCTGCCAATCGGGGCCTACGAGCCGCGCTGGTTCATGAAGGGCCAGCACATGAACCCGGCCGACGCCGTCGTGGCGGCCGGACTGCTCGGGGCGGACCAGATGCTCGGCCACCATTGGGGCACGTTCCGCCTCACCGACGAGGGGATCGAGGAGCCGGTGGAGGCGCTGGCGGCGGCATGCGCGGCGGGCGGAATTCCGCCGGAGCGGTTCGTCGCCCTGCGTCCCGGACAGGTCTGGGAAACCCGGTGAGACGGATAGCGGTTCAGCGCCCGGCAGTCCCATAGGGGCGACTGTTGGCATCGCAACTCATATCCTCATCCGCCGTGGATTGAGTAGATAGTAGAAATATAATTATAGATAGAAAAACAGACTCCTTTGTCAAATCAAGGGAGAGCATTAATCGGACGATAAATTTATCGTGCTTCAATACATGCCTCGATAGTATTTCCATCCCCGGATTACGGCATGATGTTGTATCTCAAATCGTTGACCGCGAAAGTCATCCTCCTCACGGTGGCGATGATCATTCTGGTATCCGCAGCACTTCTCGTGGCCACCAGCTGGGAGATCGACCATCAACTCAAGGAAAAGCAGGCTGCGGATGGGAACCGCCATCTGCGGACGCTGAGTTTGGTGTACAGAGATACGGTCCCTGGGACGGAGATCGGGTTCGATGGGGATCGGGTAACCTTGGCCAGATCGCCGGACCTCGGCGCATTGGGCGATCAATCCATCGTCGACCGCACCGTCGACTATGTCGGGGGAACCGCCACGGTTTTCGCCTACGACCCCGCGGGCGACCGTTTCGTGCGGCGCGTCACGACGGTGAAGAAAGAGGATGGCGAGCGGGCCGTGGGCACCGCCCTCGCCAACGATCACCCCGCACAGGCGCTGATCCGCAGCGGAAAAGTCTATTTCGGGCCCGCGACCCTGTTCGGCCGCCGGTACCTCACCGTTTATCAACCGACGCAGGATGCGAAGGGTCGGATCAACGGCATCCTGTTCGTAGGCGTGCCCCTCGAAGCCTACGACGTGGTTCAAGCTCAGACCATCTCGACGGTGCGATGGACGATTCTATCGGTGGCGCTCCTGGCCTGTCTCGTCCTGGGCTTTGCCGCGTTCCGCATGTTTCGACCCATTCGCGTGGTCGCGGAGCGGACCTCCCGTCTCGTTTCGGGGAATCTCGAGGATGCGATCCCCTATCGCGACGCACGAGACGAAGTCGGTGCCGTGGCCCGTGCCCTCGAAGCTTTGCGCGAAACCAGCCTGAAGGCGCGTGAACTGGAAGCCGACCGGATGGTGAGTGCCAAGGACATTCAGGACCGCCGGGCGTTCATCGATGCCGAGATCGCCCTTTTCCGGGCGCAGGTCGCAAAATCCGTCCGCTTGGTCGGCGCGCAGACGGGCGAGCTTCGGACCCGCGCCGCCGCCATGTCGGACGCGTCTTCGGATGCCACCCGTGCGGTGGAAGGCGCCTCAGCCGGATCACGAGAGGCTTCCTCCAACGTGCAGACCGTCGCAAGCGCCGCCGAGGAACTCTCGGCTTCGATCGTGGAAATCGGCGCCCGCCTCGATGTCGCCAAGACCGAGATCGACGCAGCCTTTGGCGAAGCGTCCGCCACAAACCAGCAGATGGCGCAACTCGCCGATACCGCGCAGCGCATCGGCACCATCGTGGGCCTCATTCGGGCCATCGCGGAACAGACCAATCTGCTCGCCCTGAACGCCACGATCGAGGCCGCGCGGGCCGGCGAGTCCGGCCGTGGGTTCGCCGTCGTGGCGGCGGAGGTGAAAGCCCTGGCGAGCCAGACCGCGAAGGCGACGGACGAGATCGCCGGTCAGGTCGCATCCGTCCAGACTTCGACGGATCAGGCCGCTCATGCCATCGGCCGTGTGACGGATCGCATGGGTGCGATCAGCGTGATGGCCACCGAGCTCGCGACAGCCGTCGCTGCACAAGGGGAGGCGACCGGCGAGATCTCACGCAATGCCGGGAACACCGCCGCCACCTCGGTGGAGATCGCACGCGATCTCGCCACCGTCACGGGTGCCGCCCGTAGCACGGCCACGATGGCCGAAGGTGTCCAGGGCAGCGCCGCCCAGGTGGAAAACGTCGCAGCCGACCTCGAAGCCGAGATCGGACGTTTTCTCAGGGCCGTCGCGGCCTAAAACCTTGCCGGGGCGTGGACTACAGGATGAACCGGCTGAGATCCGCGTTCGCGGCGAGGCTCTCCACCCGTTCGCGGACATAGGCGGCGTCGATCGCGACGGTCTCTCCCGACCGGTCGGTGGCGGTGAAGGAGATGTCGTCGATCACCCGCTCCAGCACGGTCTGGAGCCGGCGCGCGCCGATATTCTCCACCGAATTGTTCACCTCGACGGCGACCCGCGCGAGCGCGTCCACGGCATCGTCGGTGAAATCGAGGGTCACGCCTTCCGTCGCCATCAGCGCCACGGTCTGTTTCAGCAGGCTCGCCTCGGTGGTGGTGAGGATCTGCTTGAAATCCTCCACGGTGAGGGGCTGCAACTCGACCCGGATCGGCAGGCGGCCCTGCAGTTCCGGCAGGAGATCGGACGGCTTCGAGACGTGAAAGGCGCCGCTGGCGATGAACAGGATGTGGTCGGTCTTCACCGGACCGTGCTTCGTCGCCACCGTGGTTCCCTCGATCAGCGGCAGCAGATCGCGTTGCACGCCCTCGCGGGACACGTCGGCCGACGAGCGGCCTTCCTTGGCGCAGATCTTGTCGATCTCGTCGAGGAAGACGATGCCGTTGTTCTCCACCTCGCGGATCGCCTCCTGCGTCAGCGATTCCGTATCCACCAGCTTGTCGGATTCCTCGGCGAGGAGGGGGGCGTAGGCCTCGCGCACCGTCATCCGCTTCGGCTTGCCCTTCTGGCCGCCGAGCGCCTTGCCGAGCATGTCGCCGAGATTGACTGCCCCCATGGACGCGCCAGGCATCCCCGGGATCTCGAACATCGGCAGGCCAGAGGGCGATCCGCCCGACAGTTCGATCTCGACCTCCTTGTCGTCGAGTTCGCTGGCCCTCAGCTTCTTGCGGAAACTGTCGCGGGTGGCCTGGCCCGATGTCGGCCCGACCAGGGCATCGAGGATACGCGACTCCGCCGCCGCCTCGGCCTTCGCCTGGACCGAGCGACGCTTTTCCTCGCGCTTGAGGCCGATGCCGACCTCCACGAGATCGCGGATGATCTGCTCGACGTCGCGGCCGACATAGCCGACCTCCGTGAACTTCGTCGCCTCGATCTTGAGGAACGGCGCGCCGGCGAGCTTGGCCAGCCGGCGGGCGATCTCAGTCTTGCCGCAGCCCGTGGGGCCGATCATGAGAATGTTCTTGGGCGCCACCTCCTCCCGCAGGGGACCGACGAGCTGCTGCCGGCGCCAGCGGTTGCGCAGGGCGATGGCGACCGCGCGCTTGGCATCGTGCTGGCCGACGATGAACCGATCGAGCTCGGAGACGATTTCGCGGGGGGAGAAGGTTGTCATCACGCTCCGGTCGGATGCGGCAGCCGCGCTGCCCGAGAAGAGGGGAAGGCGCGCTTTCGATCCGCACGGATGCGCCACCCGCCGGAACGCGGATGGGGCGAGCCGAAGGCGGAACCATGTGGGCGGGTCGGCATGGGATCGAGATCGTGCACGGCCTCGATCTAAGCGTCGACGGCCTTCCTTTCCAGATGCATCGGGACGGCGTTCAGGCGGCCCGGATGCCGCCGACGAAGCCATCGACCTCGTGTCCGAGGCTGAGGGACTGGCGCGTCAGATGCTCGGCGGCGGCCAGCACCTGTGATGCGCCGGCTCCGGTCTGAACCGCCGCGACCTGAACATCCGCGATGGTTTCGGTGACGGCCTGGGTCCCACGCGCGGCATCGTTGACGCTGCGGGCGATCTCCTGCGTCGCCACCTGTTGCTGTTCCACCGCCGCCGCGACGCCCATCGCGATGGTATGGACGCTGCCGATGGTGGAGCCGATCTCTTCGATGGCGCTCACCGTATCGCGGGTGGCCTCCTGGATCGTCGCGATCTGCGCGGTGATCTCGTCCGTCGCCTTCGCGGTCTGGGCGGCGAGCCCCTTCACCTCGGCCGCGACCACCGCGAAGCCGCGACCGGCCTCGCCGGCGCGGGCCGCCTCGATGGTGGCGTTGAGGGCGAGCAGGTTGGTCTGGCTAGCGATGCTGGAGATCAGGGCGACCACGTCGCCGATGCGGGACGCGCTGTCGGCGAGGACCCGGACACGCTCCGTAGTCCGGCGCGCGCTATCCACCGCGCCGGCGGCGGCGGCGGATGTCTGGGACACCTGCGCGCCGATCTCGTTGGCGGTGGCGGCGAGTTCCTCGGTGGCCGCCGCGACGGCCTGAACGTTCATGGCCGTCTCGTTGGCCGCGTTCATCACCGCCGTGGATTGCCGGTTCGTCTGGTCGGCATTGGCCGCCATGGAGCGGGCGGTGAGCTCCATCTCGGCGGCCGAGCCGGCCAGGGTCTCGACGAGGTTTCCGACGCTGCCCTGGAAGCGATCCGCGAGTTCGTTTCTCTCGCCGCGGCGACGCTGGGATGCGATTCCGGCGGCCTGGTCCTGGCTGGCGCGGAGGTCCGCCGCCTCTTTCATCGTCGCCGAGAAGACCTGCATGCTGGTCCAGATCTCGCCGATCTCGTCGCGCCGGGGTTTCATCGCCGGCAAGGCCAAGTCCCCTTCGGACAGCCGGCGGATCGCCTGGGAGACGCCGGCCAGGGGACGGGCGATCTCGCGATTTCCCACGAAACCGCCGATCAGCAGGCCACCGAGGGTGCCGCCCACGGCCAGGAACAGCAGAAGCTGGAAACGCTCCGCATAAAGGGAGTCGGTCGATCGATCGATCGCCTCGACCTCCGCGGCGGCGGTGCCGACGAGTTTGTCGATGCTGTCTTGGAAGGCCTGGCGGTTGGCCCGATTGGCCTCGTTGAAGCCCTGATCGGCCGCGGCCTTCGGCGAAACTTCGGTGCCGAGCCGCCCCAACTCGTTGCGTAGGATCGTGAAGCTCGCGGCATCGGCCAGAATCTTGTCGAACGCCGCACGTTCGCTCGCCGGCACGCGCGGGGCCCAGCTTTTGAGCAAGGCATTCATGGCGTCGAGGTTCTTCTTAAGGCGGACTTCGTATTTCTTGGCGTCCTGAGTGTCCTTGGCAGCATAGATGCCGCGAGACTCGACGACGACACTGGTCACGATCTGGTTGAGGTTGGCCGCGTCGAGCGCCCGCTGGGACGCGAGTTTCGCATCCGTCAGGGCGGTGTTGAACGTTTGAAGCGACAGGATGCTGATCGTGGCAACGACGAGCGTCACCATCGAGCAGATCCCTACGAAAGCGAGAAGTTTTGCCCTGATGCGCATTGCCGTCGACCAGATCTGAAGGAAGTCAGGTCTCAGCGCTAGGGGAATATCGACAAGGTTGAGTTAATCCGGCCATCAATCCGGCATTAAGATGCAGAAATTTCGAGCTGCTCGATGACGAGATTGCCGTTCGTGTAGACGCAGATTTCCGCCGCGATGCCCAATGCCTTACGGACGATCGCCTCCGCGTCGTGCTCACCATCCTCGAGTGCGCGGGCAGCGGCCAAGGCGTAATTCCCCCCCGATCCGATCGCCATGACGCCACCTTCCGGCTCGAGCACGTCACCGGCGCCGGAGAGAAGCAGGCTGACATCCTTATCCGCCACCAGCATCATCGCCTCGAGGCGGCGCAGGTAGCGGTCGGTGCGCCAATCCTTGGTGAGCTCGACGCAGGCGCGGGTGAGCTGCCCCGGATACTGATCGAGCTTGGCTTCAAGCCGCTCGAACAGGGTGAAGGCATCGGCCGTCGCCCCGGCGAATCCGGCGATGACGGCGCCCTTGGCGAGGCGGCGCACCTTGCGGGCGTTGCCCTTCACGATCGTCTGGCCGAGGCTCACCTGCCCGTCGCCGCCGATGACCACCTTGCCGCCCTTGCGGACCATCAGGATCGTGGTGGCGTGCATTTGCGGCGGGCCGGATCGGTCGTGGGACAAGGCGTCTCTCCAAAGATTGTCTGGCGCTCAGGTGGGTGGCGGGTCGCCCGGATGCCACTCCTTTCGCAAGCAGACGCGGGGCTACACCACCACGGTGATGGCGCGGGCGGCGCGGGTCAGCCCGGTATAGAGCCAGCGCGCCCGGTGCTCGCGGAAGGCGAAGGACTCGTCGAACAGAACGACATTGTCCCATTGCGAGCCCTGCGCCTTATGGACGGTCAGAGCGTAGCCGTAGGTGAACTCGTCGGTCTCGCGTTTGAGGAAGGCCGGGATCTCCTCCTCGGAGCCCGACATCACCGCCCGCAGCACCTTGATGTCGATGGGCCGCCGCCTCAGGGCCGGGTCGTCGTCGGGCACGACATCGAGGCGGACCGTATCGGCGCGGGGCGCCGCTCGCAGGGCATGGACCGTCCAGGTCGAACCGTTGAGCAGGCCCTTCGTCCGGTCGTTGCGGAGGCAGACCAGCTTCTCGCCCACCGCAGGCATCGGGTCGGTATGGCCCGCGAGTTCCCGCAGGCGGTTGTTGTAGAGGCGCCGCGTCTTGTTCATGCCGACGAGGACCTGGTCGCATTCCAGCACGCTCGACGGATCGAGGGAGCGGCGTGAGACGACGCGGCTCTCGCCATACTCGCCGATGCTGAGCCGGCCGCCCTCACGGATCGTCATGGCCATACGCACGATCGGGTCGTCGGCGGCCTGCCGGTGGACATCGGTCAACATCACGTCGGGCTCGGCCTCGGTGAAGAAGCCGCCGCCGCGCACCGGCGGCAATTGGGCGGGGTCGCCGAGAACGAGGACCGGCTTGTCGAAGGAGAGCAGGTCGTTGCCGAGATCCGAATCGACCATGGAGCACTCGTCGATGACGACGAGCTCCGCCTTCGAGACCGGCCCGGTGCGGTTGAGGGTGAAGGCCGGTCCTCCCTCCTCGGTCTCCTTGCTGCGATAGATCAGGCTGTGGATCGTCGCGGCATCGTGGCAGCCCTTCGACCGCATCACCGAGGCGGCCTTGCCCGTGAAGGCGCCGAAGACGACCGTGCCCTCCACATCGTCGGCGATGCGGCGCGCCAGGGTGGTCTTGCCGGTGCCGGCATAGCCGAACAGGCGGAACACCTGCGGGCCACCGGCCTTGCGCCATTCGGCAATGGCTTTCAGCGCCGCATCCTGCTGCGGCGCGTAGCGGGTCGGTAGGTCGTCGCTCACGGCCAGCGCACGGTGGGCGGCAGCGAGGACAGGATCGAGGCGACGTTGCCGCCGGTCTTCAGGCCGAAGATGGTGCCCCGGTCGTAGAGCAGGTTGAACTCGACGTAGCGCCCGCGCCGCACCTGCTGCTCGAGCCGGTCGGCTTCGGTCCAGGCGCTCGCGAGATTCGCGCGCACGATGGCCGGATAGGCGTCGAGGAAGGCGAGGCCGACATCCTTGGTGAAGGCGAGATCGGCCTTCGGATCGCCGGTCCAGTGATAATCGTAGAAGATGCCGCCGATGCCGCGGGGCTCGTTGCGGTGCTTGAGGAAGAAGTATTCCTCGCACCAAGCCTTGTAGCGGTCGTAATCGGCGGCCGGCGCATGGGCGTCGCAGGCCGCCTTCATCGCCGCGTGGAATCGCAGCGTGTCGGGATCGTCCTGGGTCCGGCGCCGGTCGAGGACGGGGGTCAGGTCGGCCCCGCCGCCGAACCACGTCTTCGTCGTGGAGACGAAGCGGGTGTTCATGTGCACGGTCGGCACGTTCGGATTCCAGGGATGGACGATGAGCGAGATGCCCGTGGCGTAGAATCGCGGGTCCTCCGCCGCGCCCGGCATCTGCGCACGGAACTCCGGGGCGAACTCGCCGAAGACCTGCGAGACGTGGACACCGGCCTTCTCGAACACGCGGCCATGCAGCATCGCCATGGTGCCGCCGCCGCCGGGCGTGCCGCTATGGTCGGTGCGCTTCCAGGGGGTCTTCACGAAGCGTCCGGCCTCGGCCGGGGCATCGGGATGGAACGGCCCTTGGGCCTCCGCCTCGATCGCCTCCAGTTCCGCCACGATCCGGTCGCGCAGGCTCGCGAACCAAGTGGTGACCTCATCCTTCAGGAGGGCGAGTTCGGCGGCCGGGGGCGGTGGCGGGGTCGTGTCGGACATCGTCATGGGGGAGGGATGTCCCATCCCTCCCGTCCATCGTCAATCGAGGTACGCTCAATCTTTGCCCACCGACATCAGCAGCCGCTCGGTCTTGGCGTCCTCGATCCGGTTGACCATGCGGCGGCCCTCATGGACGTCGCGGATGGTCTTGGTGGCGGTGATGCAGGACTGGACCAGCATGATCGTGCCCATGGCGAGGTAGCCCTTGATCCAGATATCCATGGGCATGAAGAGGATGCCGAGGCCGACCATCGCCGCCGAGCCGATGAAGGACGCGTAGGTGAAGGTGACCCAGGCGCCGGAATGCTGAGTGGTCTCGTTGTTCATGGTCGTAATCCTCGATGTGAGAGAGTTGGGTTGCGTGAGTTCTGTTCAAGTCATCGGCGATGTTTTTGAAGGTCGATCGCCATGGATTTGGTGGTTCTGAAGGTTATTCCTCACCTCGACCTCATCCTGAGGTGCTGCGAAGCAGCCTCGAAGGAGGCCTCCAGTTAGAGCGAGCTTGCTGGAGGGCTCCTTCGAGGCCTCCGCTGCGCTCCGGCGCCTCAGGATGAGGTGGCGGGTGGGAGAATGGTGTTCCCCATGTCTTGATGCTCCCATGACCTGCCCAGACTCATCGAGTCCGCGTCACACCAACCTTCATGCAGCGCGCGCCTCGACCTTGCGCCGGAGGCGGTCGAGGACGGCGCCGCCGCTCGGGCGGGTGCTGGCGCCGAAACCTTCGCGCTCGAGCCGTTCGGCGATGGAAAGGCCCGGCTCGGTCTCGGCGAGCGCCGCTTCCGTGTCGGCGGCCTCGGTCTGGAGGGCGCGCAGTCGGCTCAAGGTCGCCTCGGCTTCCTTGAGTGTCGCCCGCTCGCTCGGGTTGGTCTGAACGCCGAGGCGCCGTGCCGCCTCCGCCGCGGCGGCGATGCGGCGTCCGCGTTCGAGCTCGCTCTGCCGGCGCGTGGCGTCGGCGACGACGGAGCGGATGCGGGCGACCTCGCGGGCGAATCTCAGGCGTGCCTCACCGATGGCGTCGCGTTCGGCTTCGAGCTCCGCGATGGCCTCCGCCGCCTCGGCCGCCAGCTCCTCGCGTCCCGCCGCTAAGGCCGCCAGGGCGCGCTCTTCGAGATCTGCCGCGCGGGCTTCCACCTCGGCGAAACGCCGGCCTTCCGCCTTGTCACCCGCCATTGCGGCGGCGAGGGCCTGGCGGCTGCGCTCCAGGGAGACCCGCGTCTCCCGGATCTGCTGATCGAGGATGAGCAGGGCGTGGCGATCGATCACCTCTTCCTCGGCCCGGGCGGCGGCGCCGCGGGCGAGGAGCCGAAACAACTTGAGCATGGTGTGCCTCCGGCGTTTGAACGCTGTTCACACTCATGGTCTCGCCGATATTTGCACGCTGTTCAAGTGCTGAACTGCACACCGTTCAAAATCATGTCACGCGCTCGACCCGATCTGTCTCAGCCCCTCGCCGAGGATCATCGCCGCCGCCACGGCGATGTTGAGCGAGCGCATGCCCTCGCGGATGGGAATGACGATCCGGGCATCGGCCGCCTCGTGGACGGATGCGGGGACGCCCGCCGATTCCCGACCCAGCAGGATGCAGTCGCCGGGGAGGAAGGCGAAGGCGGTGTAGGGGAGGGCGCCGGCGGTCGTGGCGAGGACGAGCCTCGTGCCGGTCTCTTCCCGCCACTGCGAGAAGGCCGCCCAGGAGCGATGCCTCGTGATCGCCACATGGTCGAGATAATCGAGGCCCGAACGGCGCAGATGCCGGTCGGACACATCGAATCCTGCCGGCTCGATGATGTCGACGGCCACGTCGAGACACGCTGCCATCCGCAGGATCGTCCCCGTATTCTGGGGAATGTCGGGCTGGTAGAGGGCGAGACGGAGCATCGGACCGGGCGGCTGCATTGCGTCTGCGGCATCGCCTCGCGGTTGGCACGTCGTCAAGGCCCACTACCTCAGGCAAGTCTCCAACACCGGACCAGATCATGTTTCTCGATTGGCTCGAGCGCCGCATCGACCCGTTCGCGTCCTTCGAAGACGGCCGGATGCCTCCCAAGACGGTGACGGGCTTCGCTGCCTTCTACCTGAAGCCGATGCGGGTCGCCCTGGTGCTGCTCTTCCTCGTGGCCATCGCGGCCGGAACGGTGGAAGCGTCGCTCTACCTGCTCATGGGCTGGTTCATCGATCTCCTGAACACGGCCGACCGTGCGACGGTACTGGAGGAGCACGGCTTCAAGATCGGCCTCGCGGCGATGCTGCTTCTCGTGGTGCGACCCTTCACGGTCTGGCTGCACGAGGTGATGTCGAACCAGCTCCTCGTGCCGCAGGCGACCAACCAGGTCCGCTGGCGCACGCATCTCTACACCCTCGGTCACTCGCTCTCGTATTTCCAAGCGGATTTCGCCGGCCGGCTCGCCAACCGCGTCGTTCAGGTCGGCCCGGCCGTGCGCGAACTGGCCGTGGTCTTCATCGATACGCTGCTCTACGTGGCGATTTACGCCGTCACGGCGGTGGGCCTGTTCGGCTCCATCTCCCTCTGGATGGCCCTGCCGGTGGTTGTCTGGGTCGCGACCTATTCGGTGCTGACTTGGTGGTTCGTGCCCCGTGCCCGTGCGCGCTCCCTCGTGACGGCCGATACGCGCTCCCTCCTCATCGGTCGGATCGTCGACAGCTACACCAACATCCTCACGGTGAAGCTCTTCGCCCGCGACCGCGAGGAGCGCGCGGCCGTGCGCGACGCCATCGACGTGCATACGGTCGCCCATCTCCACCAGTTCCGGCTCGTCACCACCACCACGACGCTGCTGGGCCTGCTCAACAGCGCGCTCATCGTCGCCACCGCCACGGCCTGCTTCGTCCTGTGGCGGCGGGGCGGCATGACCACCGGCGAGGCGGCGGCGGGTCTGGCCCTCGTCCTGCGCCTGATGGCGATGTCCGGCTGGGTGATGCAGACGGTGCGCGGCATTTTCGAGAATGTCGGCGTGATCCAGGAGAGCATGCAGACGATCTCGCGGCCTCACGGGATCGTCGACCGGCCCGACGCCCGGACCCTCGCAGTGAGCGGCGGCGACATCCGCTTCGACCGGGTCGGCTTCCGCTACGGCGACGGCACACCGTCCGTCATCCAGGATTTCAGCCTGCATATCCGCCCGGGTGAGAAGGTCGGCCTTGTCGGAATCAGCGGCGCGGGCAAGACCACGCTGACCGCGCTTCTGCTTCGGCTGCACGACATCCAGAACGGCCGGATCCTCATCGACGGCCAGGACATCGCCGGCGTCACGCAGGAATCGCTGCGCGGAGCGATCGCCATGGTGACGCAGGACACCTCTCTCCTGCACCGGTCGATCCGCGACAACATCGCCTATGGCAGACCGGACGCGACGCTGGAGGAGATCCAGCGGGCGGCGCGTCTGGCGGAGGCTGACGGGTTCATTGCCGGCCTCGTCGATAACAAGGGTCGGACAGGCTACGACGCCCAGGTCGGCGAGCGGGGCGTGAAGCTCTCCGGCGGCCAGCGCCAGCGCATCGCCATCGCGCGCGTCATCCTGAAGAACGCGCCGATCCTGATCCTAGACGAGGCGACATCCGCTCTCGACAGCCAGGTCGAGGCGGCGATCCAGGACAGTCTCGACACCCTCATGCAGGGCAAGACCGTGCTTGCCATCGCGCACCGGCTTTCCACAATCGCAGCCCTCGACCGGCTGATCGTGATCGATGCCGGGCGTATCGTGGAGGAGGGGACCCATGCGGAACTGATCCGCACCGGTGGGCTCTATGCGCGCCTGTGGGAGCGCCAGTCCGGCGGCTTTCTCGGTGACGTCACGCCGACCGTCTACGAGGACGCAGCGGAATGATCGCCCTCGACGTTTCGGCTGGGGCAGCTGAGCGGCGGCGGCCCTCGCGCGGTCCGTGGCTCACGGAGCTGCGGGCGACACTGGTTCTGGCCGCCCCGCTGATCCTGACCAATCTCGCGCAGCATGGCCTCGTCACGGCCGATGTGGTGCTCCTCGGGCGTCTCGGCGCGGAGCCGCTCGCGGCCGGCGCCCTGGCGACGAGCCTTTACTTCATCCTGTTCATCTGCGGGATCGGCCTCGCCTCGGCGGTCTCCCCCCTGATCGCGGGCGCGGTCGGCCGTGGCGATTCCGCCGATGACGACGTGCGGCGCATCGTGGGGGCCGGGCTATGGGCCGTCACCATCGCGATCATCCCGGTGATGCTGGCGCTCTGGCACACCGAGCCCCTGCTTCTCGCGATGGGACAGCAGCCGAAGCTCGCCGAGGATGCCGGCCTCTACATGCGCGCCCTGCAATGGTCGATGTGGCCGGCTTTGGCGTTCATGGCCCTGCGCGCCAGCCTCTCCGCCCTGGAGCGGCCCGGCTGGCCCCTAGCCATCAGCATCGCGGCGCTGCCGGTGAATGTCGGGCTCGCAATCTGGCTCGCCTTCGAGGGGCCGGGGCTGCTCGGCCTCGGTATGGTCGGTGTCGGCCTCGCCACGACGCTGGCCGCGTTTCTGTCCCTGGCCGCCCTCGTCGGCGTGATGATGCTGGCGCCGTCCCTTCGCCGGCGACGGCTCTTCCTCGGTGTCTGGCGCCCCAATGCCGCGCGCCTCGCGACCATGTTCCGGCTCGGCCTGCCCATGGCGGCGACGGGTCTGGCCGAGGCGAGCCTGTTCGAGGCCGCCGTCCTCGGCATGGGCCTGTTCGGTACGGCGCCGCTTGCGGCCCATGCGGTGACGATCCAGATCGCCGCGATCTGCTTCATGGTGCCCAACGGCATCGGTCAGGCGGCCACGGTGAGGGTCGGCCGCGCCTTCGGGGCGGGGGATCGCATGGCCATGCGCCGGGCCGGCACCATCGCGATCCTCCTGGGCTTCGGCTTCATGAGCGCATGCGCCCTCGCGCAGGTGACCCTGCCGCGCCCGCTGATCGGGCTGTTCCTCGATCTGGAGGCTCCCGGCAATGCCGAAGTGATCCCCTATGCGATCACCTTCATCGGCTTTGCCGCACTCTTCGCCATGGCGGACGGCATCCAGTCGGTGGCGCTCGGCGGCCTGCGGGGGATGCAGGACACGCGCATTCCCATGGCCATCGCCCTGTTCGGCTACTGGATCGTCGGCATTCCGGCCGGCATCCTTGCCGCCTGGGGGCTCGGATACGGCGGCTCGGGGATCTGGATGGGCTTCTGCGCCGGTCTGGCGGTGGTCGCCGTGATGCTGGTGCGGCGCTGGCTGTCCCTCAGTGGCAGCGTCATTGTGCGCCCGTGACGAATGCCGCGTCCCGTCACGGACCTACTCTGGACAAATTCGCATCTGGCGTGCCAGACAAACGTGCCTCAGAAGGCTCGTCTCGGGTGACGCCCGGTCGCATTGCACCGCCCGGTACAATCGTGTCTGCGTCTGCGCTGCGTGCTTCTTTCGAGCGCCTCTAATTGTCGGCGAACGGAAGCGGCGCGTCCTCGATCTGCGGGCGGCCCGAGCCGGCGCCATCCTGACCGGAGTGTCCATCTTGGCGAACACCCCTCCCACATCAGGTCCCGACGGCTCCCGCCGCGACTTCCTGTTCCTGGCGACCGGTGCGGGCCTCGCCGTGGCCGCCGGTGCGTTGGCCTGGCCCTTCGTGGCGTCGATGGCGCCCGACGCGGAAGTGATCGCGGCCGGCGCCCCCCTCGAAGTGGATCTCACGCCGATCCAGGAGGGCCAGATCGTCAACGTGTTCTGGCGCGGCAAGCTGATCTTCGTGCGGAACCGTTCCGAGAAGGAGATCAAGGAATCCGAGGCCGTGAAACTCAGCGAGCTCATCGACCCTCAGCCCGATTCCGCCCGCGTCAAGGAAGGCCACGCCAAATGGCTCGTGGTCTACGGCAACTGCACCCATCTCGGCTGCGTCCCGATCGGGCATCAGGGCCAGTACGAAGGCTGGTCCTGCCCCTGCCACGGCTCGCTCTACGACACGTCCGGCCGCGTGCGCCGTGGACCGGCGCCGACCAACCTGCCGGTTCCCCCCTACGCGTTCCTGAACGACACCAAGATCCGGATCGGTGAAGACGGCGGTAAGGCCGTCGCCTGATCTCGGGACCATCGCCCATGGGCGGTGAGGGAGGGGGTCCGACGCGCGAGGGCACGCGACGGATCAGAGCGAAACAGACTTCGAAGCGGGTAACCACATGAGCGGTCACGCCACCTACGTCCCCAAGAGTCGGATCGCCAAGTGGTTCGAATCGCGGCTGCCCATCGTCGGGCTGGTCCATTCGTCGTTCATCGCCTTCCCCGTCCCGCGGAACCTCAACTATTTCTGGACCTTCGGCGCCATCCTGATGGCGATGCTGATGTCGCAGATCGTCACCGGCATCTGGCTGGCGATGCATTACGATCCCTCCGCCGGCAACGCCTTCAACTCCGTCGAGCACATCATGCGCGACGTGAATTACGGCTGGTTGCTGCGCTACATGCATGCCAACGGCGCCTCGATGTTCTTCGTGGCGGTCTACGTCCACATCTTCCGCGCGCTCTATTACGGGTCGTACAAGGCCCCGCGCGAGGTGCTCTACATCCTGGGCGTCATCATCTACCTTCTGATGATGGCCACCGCCTTCCTCGGCTACACCCTGCCGTGGGGCCAGATGAGCTTCTGGGGCGCCACCGTCATCACCAACATCCTGGCCGCGATCCCGATCGTCGGCGACACGATCCAGAGCCTGCTCTGGGGCGGCTATTCCGTCGGCAACCCGACGATCAACCGCTTCTTCTCGCTTCACTACCTGCTGCCCTTCATGATCCTCGGCGTCGTGGTCCTCCACGTCTGGGCACTGCACGTCACCGGTCAGAACAACCCGACCGGCATCCCGATCAAGAGCGGCAAGGACGCGGTGCCGTTCACGCCCTACGCGACGATCAAGGACGTCTTCGCCGTCGTCGTGTTCTTCGTCTTCTTCGCCTACTGGATCTTCTACCAGCCGAACTACCTGGGCCACGCGGACAATTACGTCCCCGCCAACGCCTCGGTGACACCCGCCCACATCGTGCCGGAATGGTACTTCCTGCCCTTCTACGCGATCCTCCGCGCGGTGCCGGACAAGCTGGGCGGCGTCATCCTGATGTTCAGCGCCGTGATCATCCTGGCCTTTGCGCCCTGGCTCGACACGTCGCGGGTCCGCTCGGCCAACTACCGCCCGATCTACCGCCAGTTCTTCTGGCTGTTCGTGGCCGTCTGCGTGATTCTCGGATGGCTCGGCGCCAAGCCACCGGAAGGCGGCTACGTCCTCGCCTCGCGGATCTGCACCGCCTACTACTTCGCGCATTTCCTCATCGTGATGCCGCTGGTGGGGCTGTTCGAGACGCCGAAGGCCATGCCGGGATCGATCCTGGAGAGCGTGACCGGACCTCATCCGCAATATGGCGGTTCGGGTATGCCAGCCGGTGCGGCCGCCGCGCCATCGTCGAAGGGTTGAGGTGCGGATCGTGAACAGCATGAACACATCGCGCGTCCTCGCCGCCACGCTCATCGCGATCCTGCTCGGCTCGGCTTCGGCCGGCGCCGAGGACAGTCACTCGACCCCGAACCCGCCCCGCGAGAAGTGGAGCTTCGCCGGCGTGTTCGGCAAGTTCGACGAGGCCCAGCTGCAGCGCGGCTTTCAGATCTATCGGGAGGTCTGCTCCAACTGCCACAGCATGAACCTCGTGAAGTTCCGCAACCTCGCCGAGAAGGGCGGGCCGGGCTTCACGGCGGGTCAGGTCAAGGCTCTTTCGGCCGAGTACAAGATCAAGGACGGGCCGAACGATTCCGGCGACATGTTCGAGCGGCCCGGTCGCCCGGCCGACGCCTTCCCGTCGCCCTTCCCGAACGAGAAAGCCGCCGCCGCCGCCAATGGCGGCAAGGCCCCGCCCGACTTCTCGGTGCTGGCCAAGGCCCGCACCTACGAGCGCGGCTTCCCCTACTTCATCTTCGATGCGATGCCCTTCATCGGCTATTCGGAACAGGGCGTGGACTACATCCATGCGCTCCTGAATGGCTACGAGGACGCCCCGAAGGGAATGGATGTCCCGGCGGGCACGAACTACAACAAATACTATCCCGGCCACCTCATCGCGATGGCGAAGCCCCTGAGCGACGGCCAGGTGACCTACGCCAAGGGCGCCGACGGCAACCCCGTCGTTCCCGAGACGGCGGAGCAATACTCGCACGACGTGGCGGCGTTCATGTCCTGGGCGGCCGAGCCACACATGGAGGCCCGCAAGGCCCTGGGCTTCCGCGTCATCCTGTTCCTGCTCGTCCTGTCGGGCCTTCTCTACTACGTGAAGAAGAAGGTCTGGGCGGATGTGGGCGGCGAAGCTCATGGCATGCAGCCGGAGCTTCACAAGACGAGCTGAGCCCCTTAAAGGCGGATCACGACGAACGGGCTCGCTGTCGCGGGCCCGTTTTCGTTTCCACCATGACGGCGCGCCCGACGCGCCATCGCGACGACGACAGGAGATTCGGCATGACCGCAGCAGTGCTCGGCGTGATGGGCGGATCCGGTGTCTACGATCTGCCGGGCCTCGAAGACATTCGCGAGGAGGCGATCGGTTCTCCCTGGGGAGAGCCCTCCGATTCGCTGCGGATCGGCCGGATCGGCGCGACCAAGGTCGTGTTCCTGGCGCGTCACGGACGCGGCCACCGCCTTTCTCCGTCCGGCATCAACTACCGCGCCAATATCGACGTCATGAAACGGGCCGGCGTCACCGACCTCGTGTCGATCTCGGCCTGTGGGTCGTTCAGGAGCGAGCTGCATCCGGGCCTGTTCGTCCTCGTCGACCAGTTCGTCGACCGCACCCATGGCCGGGAATCCTCGTTCTTCGGAAATGGCTGCGTCGCCCACGTGCCCTTCGCCCACCCCGTCGGGCCGGCCCTCCAGGCTCGCATCGCCGCAGCGGCAGCGGCCGAGGATCTGCCGATCCATCGTGGCGGCACTTATGTCTGCATGGAAGGCCCGCAATTCTCGTCCTTCGCCGAGTCCCGCACCTACAAGGGCCTGGGCTACGACGTGATCGGCATGACCAACATGCCCGAGGCCAAGCTCGCCCGTGAGGCGGAGATCACCTTCGCCACCATCGCCATGGTGACGGATTTCGATTGCTGGCATCCGGGCCATGCCGATGTGGACGTGGCATCCGTCGTCGCCGTCGCCCGCGCGAATGCGGACAAGGCCGCCCGCCTCGTCTCGCGGATCGCCCGCGATTTCCCCACGGAGCGGGAGGAATGCCCCGCGGGCTCGCATCGCGCCCTCGATGGCGCCATCATGACGGCTCCGTCCCACCGCGATCCCGACCTGCTGGCCAAGCTCGACGCGGTGGCGGGCCGGGTCCTCGCCGCCTGACCATGCAGGCATGCGATGGCAAGGCCTTCCCACGAGAAGGCATTTGCCTCTAAGCAGGTTTCGCGGAAGCGGTCCCCGGTTCTGCGATGAAAACCTGCGACACATCAAGGAGCTAAGTAGCGTGAAGCGTTGGCGTGCCGACGCGAACCTGCTTAGAGCGTTGATCCCGATATCCCATCCGGATCGATGATCCGGTGTACGCGTTCGGCATCGAGCCGGGACGTTGCATTGATCATCCATGTCGATGCTTCCGAAGACGGCCCTTTACGTGACGGTCAAACCATGAGCGACCCTTCGACGATGCGTTCCGCGAGCATCAGCCGCCGCACGGCGGAAACCGACGTCCACGTGTCCATCGGGCTCGATGGAACCGGCAAGGCGGCGATTTCGACGGGGGTCGGGTTCTTCGACCATATGCTGGAGCTCTTCGCCCGGCACGGGCTGTTCGACGTGGAGGCCAAGGTCACCGGCGACCTGCATGTGGATCACCACCACACCGTCGAGGATACCGGAATCGCCCTCGGTCAGGCCTTTGCCCAGGCACTGGGCGACAAGCGGGGCATCGCCCGCTACGCGGACATCCACCTGCCCATGGACGAAGCGCTGACGCGGGTCTCCATCGACATTTCCGGGCGGCCGTTTCTCGTCTTCCGCACCGCCTTCAAGGCGGAGAAGATCGGGCAGTTCGACACCGAGCTGGTGCGCGAGTGGTTCCAGGCCTTCGCCATGAATGCCGGGATCACCCTGCACGTCGAGACCTTGTACGGTGACAACGCCCACCATATCGCGGAGAGCTGCTTCAAGGGCTTGGCCCGCGCCTTGCGGAAAGCCGTTGCGGTCGATCCGCGTGAGGAAGGTCGCATCCCCTCGACGAAGGGTTCTCTGTAGGGCTTTCACGGGCGGGAAGAGGCGGACACACGCATGCGCACCTACACGTTCCATCTGTCATCGGACACCATCGCCGGCGAATCCCACGGCCTCGAGAGTGCCGTCCTGGTTCCGGACGGCTTCTCGCTCCGGGCGTTCGTGTTCGGTCCGCTGTGGTTCTTCTTCCATCGGCTTTGGCTGGCCGGTCTCGGTGTGCTGGCCCTGCTCGTGGCAGCCAGTTTCGCCGGCCGTTTCCTGGGGCTCGGCACCTTCGCGGGCTTCCTGATCACCGTCCTGCTCCTCCTCCTCGTGGGGATGGAGGCGTCCAGCCTACGCCGCTGGACCTATGCCAGGCGTGGTCGTCCCGCCCGCGATGCCGTGGTCGCTCATTCCGCCGAAGAGGCCGAGATCAAGGCCGTGAACCGCTGGCTGACGGCTCCCCCCGTGGTCCGCTCGGGTCCGAGCGCCTATCCCGCGGCATCTCTGCGTCCGGTCGATACCGCCCTCGGTATGTTCCCCTTCGCCGAGCCCCGTCGGTCATGATGTCCGAGACCGTCGCGATCATCGATTACGGGTCGGGTAACCTGCATTCGGCCGCCAAGGCGTTCGAGCGCGCCGCCCGCGAGGCGGGACTTGGCGCGACCCGCATCGTCGTCACCAGCGATCCCGACACGGTGTCGTCCGCCGACCGCGTGGTTCTCCCCGGTGTCGGTGCCTATGCCGATTGCCGCAAGGGCCTCGATTCCGTCGACGGCATGGTCGAGGCGATGACGCATGCGGCGCAAGACCGGGGCCGCCCGTTCCTCGGCATCTGCGTCGGCATGCAGCTCCTCGCAAGCCGGGGCCTCGAATACGAGATCACGCCGGGGTTCGGCTGGATCGCCGGCGACGTCCGCCCGATCCGCCCGTCCGATCCCGACCTCAAGATCCCGCATATGGGGTGGAACACCCTGCGGCCCGAGCGTCCGCACGCGCTCCTCGACGGCATCCCCACGGGGGAGGATGGGCTGCACGCCTATTTCGTGCACAGCTACGCCCTCGACCCGACGGACCGGACGGATGTGGTCGCGGAGAGCGAGTATGGCGGACCGGTCACCGCCCTCGTGGCCCGGGACAACGTCGCCGGCACCCAGTTCCACCCTGAGAAGAGCCAGCATCTCGGTCTGGCACTGCTCGCGAACTTCCTGCGTTGGCGCCCGTAGACGGCCCATCGGCTCATCGACATTCAGAAAGCGACATTCACCGTGATCCTGTTTCCGGCGATCGATCTCAAGGAAGGGCGTTGCGTTCGCCTCGTCCAGGGGGACATGGCGCAAGCCATCGTCTTCAGCGACGATCCGGCCGCCCAGGCGAGCGTGTTCGAGGAGCAGGGCTTCTCCTGGCTTCACGTGGTCGATCTCGACGGCGCCTTCGCCGGCGCTCCGATGAACGCCTCCGCCGTCGATGCCATCCTCGCCCGCACGAACCTTCCGGTCCAGCTCGGCGGCGGTATCCGCGAGATGCGCACCGTCGAGGCCTGGATCGAGAAGGGTGTCAGTCGGGTCATCATCGGCACGGCCGCCGTACGCGATCCGGCCTTCGTGCGCGAGGCGGCCCGCCTGTATCCGGGCAAGATCGCCGTCGGTGTCGATGCCAAGGACGGTCGCGTGGCGGTGGAAGGCTGGGCCAAGACCTCCAGCACGACGGCTGAGGAACTCGGACGTCGGTTCGAGGACGCGGGCGTTGCCGCCATCATCTACACGGACATCGCCCGCGACGGCATCCTCAAGGGCCTGAACATCGAGATGACCCTCGCCCTCGCCGAGGCCGTGACGATCCCGGTCATCGCCTCGGGCGGCTTGGCCTCCATCGAGGATGTCCATCGTCTGCTGGAGCCGGATTGCGCGATGCTGGCCGGCGCGATCACCGGGCGGGCGCTCTATGACGGCCGCATCGACCCGCGCGAAGCGCTCGCCGCCATCGCCCGCAAGGCGGCCGCGTAGGCCTTCGTCGTTCCTCGTTCGCAAGAGATATGAAAAAGCCGCGCGTCCCATGGGGCGCGCGGCTTTTTCGTTTCCCGCGAATAGCGGCGCGAAAGGCCGCTCTTGTCAGAGGCCGCCCTTGTCAGAGGCCATTCTTGGCACCCGGCACGATGCTCGTGCCCGAGCCGCTGCCGAACGGCTCGTACTTGGTGAGGCCGCGGAACAGCTGGCCGAGGAAGGCGCGATCCGCGCCGCTGGTCGGCGTGGTGCGCTCGATGAAGTCGAACACCTTGCCGTCCTGCAGGCCGTAGAGGGCGATACGCTCCACCTTGAAGCCGGCGTTGAAATAGATGGTGGTGACCTTCTGGTCCTCCACCTGCTCCCCGAGGAACAGCACCGTGCGGC
Organism: Methylobacterium sp. Leaf85; assembly: GCF_001422125.1. NCBI lineage: Bacteria > Pseudomonadati > Pseudomonadota > Alphaproteobacteria > Hyphomicrobiales > Methylobacteriaceae > Methylobacterium > Methylobacterium sp. Leaf85. The sequence continues at coordinate 137,845 of NZ_LMME01000023.1, forward strand.
GCGAGTTCTGGGTGATGTAATACCACGTCTTGTTGCCGACGGTGGAGACCGTGGACGGAGAGCCGAGGATCTGGAGGACCTGCTCCGCGCTCATGCCCGGCTTCACCGTGGCGAGGGCGGCTTGATCGATCTGGTATCCGTGCCGGAGATCCTCACCGATGCAGCCGGAGATTCCCACGCCGACAAGGCCGATGACGGCGAGACGGCTGATCGACGAGACGAAACGGCGCGACATCAGCCACCCTTGATCCGTTGAGACAACACGACGTTTGAACGTCATAGCTCGGTGCCGATCTCCACCTGGACGTTCCGGTGGAGCTTGCGCCCTGGCTGTCGGTTGCCGTACCGCGAGGTTATGGTTTTGACAAGGCAAGCTCGGCCACACCCCTCCCGCCTCCGGTGGACGGCATGATTTCGCGATTCTTCAAGCGAAGCTCCGCGCGCGCCAGCGTCGTCGAGGCGTTGCATCTGCGGATCAACGAAGCCTCGCGGGAGCCGGCCCTCTATACCCGTCTCGGCGTCCCCGACACCGTGGAGGGCCGTTTCGAATGCCTGACGCTCCACGTCATCCTGGTCCTGCGGCGGATGAATCAGTTGCCGCAGCCCGCGGCGGACATCGCCCAGGATCTGGTCAACGCGGTCTTCCTGCAGCTGGATTCCTCGCTGCGCGAACTCGGTGTCGGCGATTTCGGCGTGCCCAAGCGCATGAAGAAACTGGGTGCCGCCTTCTACGGTCGCGCGGCGGGTTACGATGGCGCCCTGGATGCGAGGGACGAGGACGGCCTGAAGGCCGCCCTGGCGCGCAACGTCATCGGTACCGAGACGCCGGAGGCCGGTGCCGGCCTCGCGCGCTACGTGCTGAGAAGCGTCGACCTGCTCGATGGACGCGACCTCGATCACCTCATATCGCACGGGCCGGGCTTCCCATCCCCGCTGAACCTCAACCAATCGGGAGATATCTGACATGACGGCAAAGTCGGCGGTTGCGCCCTTGTCGCGGCCCTTCCGGGTCGACCGCCTGCCCAGGGACAGGGCAGGAATCGTCATCAAGGCGACACCGGAGGAGGAGGCGGCCCTGGCTGCGGATTTCCGAATCCCGGCCGTCCGCGACCTCGTGGGCCAGCTGCAATGGAGCGGAACGTCCGCGCATCTCGTCATCACCGGCACGGTCTCGGCCGTCGTCACGCAGGTCTGCACGATCAGCCTGGAGCCGTTCGAGGCGGAGGTCTCCGAGCCCGTCGAGATCGTGTTCAGCGATCGCGAGCCGGAGAAGGAGGCCGGCGACGAGGAGACCGACATCCCGGATCCGATCGTCAACGGCACGATCGACCTCGGACAGGTCACCGCCGAGTTCCTGGCGCTCGGCCTCGACCCTTATCCGCGCAAGCCCGGCATCGCCTTCGAGCCGGTGGCCGAGGAGCGGGAATCGCCACTGGCCATCCTCAAGACGCTGAAGCAGGACGACGCGTGAATTCCGGCCCCGGCAACGGATTTGCGGAGTGACGGAGCCGGGGGCGAACCGCGGATTCCGCAAAAGCTGAGATTTCGTTTGCCCGCCGGGCTCGAACCGCTATTTTCCGCCGCGCCGAGGAGGGGTCCGCCCATGCGGGTTCAGGCCTCTCGTCGATCCCGTCTCGCCGAAGGGCGTTCCGTCGATCCTTCGCTCAAGAAGGGTCTGTCCATCCTGAAAGAGGCCTCCGGCCGAACCTCATGTCCCAAAGAGTGTGCATCTCGCTCGACGCCATGGGCGGCGACCACGGTCCCACGACCGTGGTGCCGGGCGCCGCCATCGCGCGCGAGCGCCATCCCGAGATGACGTTCCTGATGTTCGGGGACGAGGCCATCCTCGCCCCGCTGGTGGCGGCCGAACCACGCCTGAAGGGGGCGGTGGAGATCAGGCACACCACCGTGGCGATCTCTATGGACGAGAAGCCGAGTCAGGCCGTCCGCTCCGGGCGCGGCAAGTCTTCGATGTGGCGCGCGATTCAGGCAGTGAAGGACGGGGAAGCCGATGCAGCCGTCTCCGCCGGCAATACCGGCGCACTCATGGCGATGTCGAAGATCTGCCTCAAGACCTTGGCCGGCATCGAACGTCCCGCCATCGCCTGCCTCTGGCCCACCGTGCGCGGCGAGAGCGTCGTCCTCGATGTCGGCGCCACCATCGGCACGGACGCGGAGCATCTCGTGGAGATGGCCCTGATGGGCGCCGCCATGGCCAGGATCGTGTTCGATCTGGATAAGCCGACGGTGGGCCTGCTCAATGTCGGGACCGAGGAGATGAAGGGCAACGAGGCGGTGAAGGAAGCCGCCCGGCGCCTGCGCGAGAGCGATCTGCCGAACCTGACCTATCACGGCTTCGTGGAAGGCAACGACCTCGGCAAGGGCACCGTGGACGTGGTGGTCACCGAAGGCTTCACCGGCAATATCGCGCTGAAGACCGCGGAGGGCACGGCCAAGCAGATCGGCAGCTACCTGCGCGCGGCCATGAGCCGGACCCTCTCGGCCAAGATCGGCTACTTCTTCGCCCGGCAGGCCTTCAAGGCATTGCGCGACAAAATGAACCCGAGCCGGGCCAATGGCGGCGTGTTCCTCGGCCTCGAGGGCATCGTCATCAAGAGCCATGGCTCGGAAGACGCCCATGGCTTCGCGTCCGCCGTCGATCTCGCGCACGATATGGCGCGGCACGACCTGATGCGGACCATTCGCGACATGCTCGAACTCACGCCCATGGCCGCCTCCGCATGAGGTGGTCGATGCCGGATCGGATCTGACATGGCGGTTACACGCTCCGTAGTGGTGGGAACGGGCTCGGCCCTGCCCGCACGTCTCGTGACGAACGACGAGTTGACGAAGACCGTCGACACGTCCGACGAATGGATCGTGCAGCGCACGGGCATCCGCCAGCGCTACCTCGCGGGTGCCGGCGAGACCACGTCGACCTTGGGGATCGCGGCCGCCAAGGCCGCCCTGGACGATGCCGGGCTCGGGCCGGAGGATATCGACCTCGTCCTCTGCGCCACCTCGACGCCGGACCATACGTTCCCCTCGGTGGCGACCCAGATCCAGGCGGGGCTGGGCATCCGCTCCGGCTTCGCCTTCGATATTCAGGCGGTCTGCGCGGGCTTCGTCTACGGGGTCGCTACCGCCGACAAGTTCATTGCCTCCGGGAGCGTGAAACGTGCGCTCGTGGTCGGCGCCGAGACGTTCTCGCGCATTCTCGACTGGGAGGACCGCACGACCTGCGTGCTGTTCGGCGACGGCGCCGGGGCGATCGTCCTCGAGGCCCAGGACGGGGAAGGGACGAACGAGGATCGCGGCGTGCTCACCAGCCATCTGCGGTCCGACGGACGGCACCGTGAGAAACTCTACGTCGATGGCGGACCCGGCTCCACCGGCACGACCGGTCATCTGCGGATGGAGGGCAAGGAGGTCTTCCGCTTCGCCGTGGGCTCGGTGACGGATGTCATCGCCGACGCATTCGCCGCCACGGGGACGAGCGCCGACGACCTGACATGGTTCGTGCCGCATCAGGCGAACCGTCGCATCATCGAGGCCTCCGCCGACAAGCTCGGTATAGACCGCAGCAAGGTCGTCCTCACCGTCGACCGGCATGGCAACACCTCGGCGGCGTCCATCCCGCTCGCCCTCGATGCGGCCCGCAAGGACGGTCGGATCAAGCGCCGCGACCTCGTCATGATCGAGGCCATCGGCGGCGGTTTCACCTGGGGTGCCGCCCTGATCCGCTGGTGAGGCGAGCCCGGGGTCGAGCACACTGCCGAGGCTTGACCATCAAGTCCTGTTGACCTGCGGCTTAACGCAGATTAGCGTGTCCGATCATAGAGATACGTCAGAAAATACGATTCGTTTTGGGGAATGACGCATGGCAGGGAAGACGGTCACACGCGCCGATCTGAGCGAGGCCGTCTATCAGCAGGTCGGGCTGTCGCGGACGGAATCGGCAGCGCTCGTCGAAACCGTGCTGTCCGAGATCTGCACCTGCCTCGCCTCCGGTGAAACGGTGAAGCTGTCGTCGTTCGGGTCCTTCGTCGTTCGCGGCAAGGGCCGGCGCGTGGGCCGCAACCCCAAGACCGGCGTCGAAGTGGCCATCGAGCCGCGCCAGGTCATGGTATTCAAGCCGTCCAACGTGCTCAAGTCCCGGATCAACGGCGTCAACGGCGTCGCGGAACAAGACGACGATTGAGGTCTTCCATGTCGCTGGCAGTCAAGGTTCCTGCCGATAGGGCGCGGGGCGGGGACGGCTCCTTCGAGGGGAGTGGTCCCGGCTCCGTGGACAATCGCGACACGATGGAAAAACGCCCCGGGGCATTTCGCACGATCAGCGAAGTGGCCGACGAGCTCGACGTGCCGCAGCACGTTCTCCGGTTCTGGGAGACGAAGTTCGCCCAGGTCAGGCCGGTGAAGCGCGCGGGTGGTCGGCGCTATTACCGGCCGGAAGACGTAGACCTGATCAGGGGCATCCGACGCCTGCTCCATGAGCAGGGCTACACCATTCGCGGTGCTCAGCGCGTTCTGAAGGAGAACGGCATCCGCTTCGTCCAGTCGGTGGGGCGCGGCGAGGCCGAAGTGGCGGCCCCAACCCAGCGAGATCTGGACACCGGGGAATACGAGGCCGACGAAGAGGTCGCTCCCGGCGCGGCAAGCGACGACGACCGGCTCGGTGACGACCGGCTGACCCTGCAGGCCGTCCTCGACGACCTCCATGCATGCCGCGATGCGTTGCAGACTCTGAGCGACCCGTCGGATCTCGCAATCCGCTCCTGATAGGACGATCGCGCGGCTCGGGTGTCGAAGGAAACGCCGCGATACCCTCGACGGCGGGCTCCCCCCTTCCCACATGCAGCGGGCCACGGCGGTCACACACACGTTAGCCCATAAGGTCGCCAGGCATCACCGGAGACCGCCCGATGTACGCCGCCAAATCGAATGCCTTTCTCGCAGCAGGCCTGTTTCTCGCGCTCGCCAGCGCCCCGGCCATGGCCCAGGATACGGCGACCCGCACCGAGACCGCGGCCCCCGGAAAGAGCGTCCGCATCCTCATCGCCTCGAACCTGAAGGACGATTGCAAGCCGGGCTCCATGCCGGAGATCCGCATCAGCACCTCGCCCAAGAACGGCTCGCTCATCACCAAGACCGGCAGCGTCACCACCCCGTCGAGCCACAAATGCCCCAACAAGAAGACCGCCGCGACGGGCGTCTTCTATCAGAGCAAGGACGGCTTCACCGGCACGGACGAGGTCGTGGTCGAGGTCAAGAAAGCCGACGGGAAAACCAGCACCCAGACCATCACCATCACCGTCGGCGGCTCGGCCGTGAAGGGCGGGGACGACACGAAGAAGAGTGCCACGGACCTGTGATCCGGCCCTGAGCCCCTTCGACATCACGGGTCCGGCGGCTGCGATTCTCACCGCCGGGCACCGTACTGTGGCAAGCTTCCCACGCTCGATTGCCGTCGCGACCGCACTGCGACAAAACTGGGCCTGTCAGTTGCATCCGAGCCGAGACAGGATGAAGCTGCGTCAGTCGTGAAGGGATCGGGATGCCAATGCCATCGACGAACGACCTGTTCCAGAGCTTTGCCCGCGGTTACGAGGCCCGCCGCGATACGGAGATGAGCCTTTCCGAGTTCATGGAGGCGTGCCGAGACGAGCCCCTCATGTACGCCACCGCGGCCGAGCGTATCCTCGACGCGATCGGCAAGCCGGAATTCGTGGACACCGCCAAGGACGCCCGTCTCGGCCGGGTGTTCATGAACCGGACGATCCGGGTCTATCCCGCCTTCTCCGAGTTCTACGGCATGGAGGAGACGATCGAACGGATCGTCTCGTTCTTCCGCCACGCGGCGCAGGGCTTGGAGGAGCGCAAGCAGATCCTCTACCTCCTCGGCCCCGTCGGCGGCGGCAAGTCGTCCCTCGCCGAACGCCTCAAGGCCCTGATGGAGGTCCACCCCATCTACGTCCTGAAGGCCGGCAACGAGGTCTCGCCGGTCTTCGAGAGCCCGCTGGGCCTGTTCGATCCCGAGGTGATGGGCGCCGAGATCCAGCAGCGCTACGGCATTCCGCGCCGTCGCCTCACCGGCCTGATGAGCCCCTGGGCCTTGAAGCGCCTCGACGAGTTCAACGGTGACATCTCGCAGTTCAAGGTGATCAAGGTCCGGCCCTCGCGCCTGCGCCAGATCGGCATCGCCAAGACCGAGCCCGGCGACGAGAACAACCAGGACATCTCGTCCCTCGTCGGCAAGGTGGACATCCGCCGTCTCGAGACCCTGTCCCAGGCGGACCCGGACGCCTACTCCTATTCCGGTGGCCTCAACCGGGCGAACCAGGGCGTCCTCGAATTCGTCGAGATGTTCAAGGCGCCCATCAAGATGCTGCACCCGCTGCTCACGGCGACGCAGGAGGGCAATTACGTCGGGACCGAGAATATCGGTGCGATCCCGTTCACCGGCATCATTCTGGCGCACTCGAACGAGTCCGAGTGGCAGACTTTCAAGACTAACAAGAACAACGAAGCCTTCATCGACCGTATCTACGTCATCAAGGTGCCCTACTGCCTGCGGGTGACCGAAGAACAGCGGATCTACGAGAAGCTGGTCTCGGGCTCCGAACTTGCGGACGCGGCCTGCGCCCCCGGCACGCTGGAAATGCTGGCCCGGTTCTCCGTGCTCTCCCGCTTGCGCGAGCACGCCAATTCCAACGCCTTCTCGAAGATGCGCGTCTATGACGGCGAATCCCTGCGCGAGGTCGATCCCCGCGCCCGTTCCATGCAGGAATACAAGGATGCGGCCGGCGTCGACGAGGGGATGGACGGCATCTCCACCCGCTTCGCCTTCAAGGTGATGGCGGCCACGTTCAACCACGACACGACGGAAGTCTCGGCCGACCCCGTCCATCTCATGTACACGCTGGAACAGTCCCTGCGCCGCGAGCAGCTGCCGCCGGAGACCGAGAAGCGCTATCTCGAGTTCATCAAGACCGAACTCGCGCCGCGCTATGCCGAGTTCATCGGCCATGAGATCCAGAAGGCCTATCTCGAATCCTATCACGATTACGGCCAGAACCTGTTCGACCGTTACATCGACTACGCCGATGCCTGGATCGAGGATCAGGACTTCAAGGATTCCGAGACCGGGCAGCTCCTCAACCGTGAACTCCTGAACCAAGAGCTCACCAAGATCGAGAAGCCGGCCGGCATCGCCAACCCGAAGGATTTCCGCAACGAGGTCGTCAAGTTCGCCCTTCGCTCGCGGGCTCAGCATGGCGGGCGCAACCCGTCCTGGACGTCCTACGAGAAGCTACGCGAGGTGATCGAGCGGCGGATGTTCAGCCAGGTGGAGGAACTGCTTCCGGTCATCTCCTTTGGTTCCAAGAAGGACGGCGAGACGGAGAAGAAGCACGGTGAGTTCGTCGATCGCATGATCGCGCGAGGCTATACCGAGCGGCAGGTTCGCCGTCTGGTGGAATGGTACATGAGGGTGAAGCAGGCGGGTTAGGACGGCGACACGTCCGGTCGCGGGCTAAGCAGGTTCGCGTTGGCAAGCCAACGCTTCGCCCTGCTCAGCTCTTTGATGTGTCGCAGGTTTTGATCGCAGAACCGGGGCCACTTCTGCGAAACCTGCTTAGGGCCGGCGGGCATTGCGGTGCCTGCCGGACACGACCGTCGAACCTGCCAGGGTCTCAGGGGCCAGGGTCTTGAGGGCGAGGACGAAAGCACCGGATGCACATCGTTGACCGTCGGTTGAATCCCGGAGGCAAGAGCCTTCCAAATCGCCAGCGCTTCCTGCGCCGGGTCAAGGACATGGCCCAGCGCGCCGTGCGCGAATCCGCCCGCGAGAAGGATATCAAGGACCTCGGCAAGGACGGGCGCGTCACGGTTCCCGGAGACGGCGTGCGCGAGCCCCGCTTCAGTCGCCAATCCGGCACCGGCCTGCAGGACTACATCCTGCCCGGCAATAAGACCTATGTGGAAGGGGACCGCATCGAGCGCCCGCAGGGCGGCGGCGGGGGCAAGGGCTCCGGCCAGGGCGGGGAGGGCTCCGAGAACAGCGAGGATGCGTTCCACTTCGTGCTGACGCGGGAGGAGTTCCTCGAACTGTTCCTCGAAGACCTCGAACTGCCGGATCTGGCCAAGCGCCGCCTCTCGATCGTGGAGACCGAAGGCCTGCGGCGCGCCGGCTACACAGTGTCAGGCTCGCCCGCCAACCTCGCGCTCACCCGCACCCTGCGCAATTCCATGTCGCGGCGCATCGCGCTCAAACGCCCAAAGCCGGAGGAGATCGCGGAACTCGAAGGCCGCATCGCCGAGGCCGATCTCGGCGACGCCCGCCTCCCCGACATGAGGCTCGCCCTGGAGGCCCTGCGCGAACGCACCAGGCGAATTCCCTATGTCGATCCGATCGACCTGCGCTATCGCCGCTTCGAGCCCTATCCGCGCCCCATCGCCCAGGCGGTGATGTTCTGCCTCATGGACGTGTCGGGCTCGATGACCGAGCACATGAAGGATCTCGCCAAGCGCTTCTACATCCTGCTCCACATTTTCCTGACGCGGCGCTACCGGCACGTGGAGATCGTCTTCATTCGCCACACCGACAAGGCGACGGAGGTGGACGAGGAGACGTTCTTCGGCTCGCGCGAGACGGGCGGCACCCTGGTGTCGTCGGCGCTGGTGGAGATGAAGCGCGTCATCACCGAGCGCTACGACCCCAACGACTGGAACATCTACGCGGCCCAGGCCTCGGACGGGGACAACGTGTCGAGCGATGGCCCGACCTCCACCGAACTCCTGCGCGCCCATATCCTGCCCGCCTGCCAGCACTTCGCCTATCTCGAAGTCGGCGACGAGAACGGCCCCCGCGCCGGCTTCGTCGAGCACCGCACCACCCTGTGGCGCACCTACGAGGCTCTGGCCAAATCCGGCGGCGCCATCGCCATGCGCAAGGTCAACCATCGGCGCGACATCTACCCGGTCTTCCGCGAATTGTTCGGGCGCAAGGACGCGCGCGCCGAAGCGGAGGCGTGACGCTCGGGCATCGGCCCGAAGTCGGGGAGCCGGTTTTGGGACGAGTTGGCACGATGAGGTGAACCCTTCCTCCCGCGCGCGAGGGGGAGGGGAGGAGAGCCGGAACGCTCGGAGAGAAGGACGACGATGGTCACGAACCTCCATTTCCCCGCATCGCCGACGATGTCGGGCGGCCAAACACCTCTGTTTTCCGGCAACGACTGGGATTTCGACACGATCCGCCGCATCCACGATGCCTGCGAAAAGATCGCCGGCGAGGAACTCGGCCTGTCCTGGTATCCGAACCAGATCGAGATCATCACGGCGGAGCAGATGCTCGACGCCTATGCCTCCATCGGCATGCCGCTGTTCTACAAGCATTGGTCGTTCGGCAAGCATTTCGCGCAGCACGAGGCCGGCTATCGCCGCGGCATGATGGGCCTCGCCTACGAGATCGTCATCAACTCGGATCCGTGCATCTCCTACATCATGGAGGAGAACACGGCGACGATGCAGACCCTGGTGATCGCGCACGCCGCCTTCGGTCACAACCATTTCTTCAAGAACAACTACCTGTTCAAGCAATGGACCGATGCCGAGGGCATCCTCGATTACCTCGATTTCGCCAAGGGTTTCATCACCCGCTGCGAGGAACGCTACGGTCATCAGGCGGTGGAGCAGGTGCTCGACGCCGCCCACGCCCTGATGAGTCAGGGCGTCCACCGCTATCCGCGCAAGAAGCGGCCGGACCTCGCCTCGGAGCAGCGGCGCGAACGCGAGCGGGCCGAGCATGGCGAGCAGATCTACAACGACCTGTGGCGCACCCTGCCGCAGAAGAGCGCCGGACTCCGGCCGGACGCCGCCCTGGAGCGGCGCAAAGCCCTGCTCGAACTGCCCCAGGAGAACCTGCTCTACTTCCTCGAAAAGGCAGCCCCGCGCCTGCGTCCGTGGCAGCGCGAGATCCTGCGGATCGTCCGCCTCGTGGCGCAGTATTTCTATCCCCAGCGCCAGACCAAGGTGATGAACGAAGGCTGCGCCACCTATTGCCACTACCGGATCATGAACTCGCTCTCGGAGAAGGGGCTGATCGGCGAGGCGGCCTATCTCGAATTCCTGCAGTCGCACACCAATGTCGTTCGCCAGCCGAACTACAACGAGCGCGGCTATGGCGGGCACAATCCCTATGCCATCGGCTTCGCCATGATGCAGGACATCGCCCGCATCGTGGAGCAACCGACGCAGGAGGATCGCGAATGGTTCCCCGAGATCGCCGGCACGGGCGATGCCATGGCGACCCTGCGCGACATCTGGGCGAACTACCGCGACGAGAGCTTCATCGCCCAGTTCCTCAGCCCCAAGCTCATGCGCGACATGCGGCTCTTCCACGTGGTGGACAATCCCGACGAGGCGGAGTTGCGCGTGGAGGCGATCCATGACGAGCGCGGCTATCGGAAGCTGCGCCGCTCATTCGCGAGGCAGTACGACGTCGCTTGGCTCGATCCCGATATCGAGGTGGTCGACGTCGATCTGGAAGGCGATCGCCGCCTCATCGTCCACCACAAGGCGCTGAACCGGATCACGCTTCAGGCGGAGGATGCCCGCCACGTCCTGCAGCATCTGGCCGATCTCTGGGGCTACGACGCGGTGCTCATGGAGATCGATCCGGCCACGGATTCGATCCTGGCGGAACATCACGCGGCAGCGCGGCCGATCTTCTTCTGAAGCCGCGGATATGCCGATTCGAAGCCCGATCCGTTGCATTTGACGGATCTCACTCCCGGTTCTTTCGCAGACCCCTGACCATTCTCGGGATAACGGAAGATGCGAGGTGGTCATGAATGAACGTCGGATCGATGAGCGGCGGCGTAAGGACGAGGCCGGCCTCATCGCCATAGACGAACACACGACGCTTCCCTGCATCGTCTACGATATCTCCGCCTCCGGCGTTCGGCTCATTCTTCCGGAAACAGCCCTGGTCCCCGACACCTTCATCCTGCATTCGGCGTGTATCGAAGGCATCGAGGTCTGCCGCGTCGTCTGGCGGAGCGACGAGACCATCGGCGCGACCTTCAGCAGGACGGCGGCCTGACGCACGCGTCGGAGCGGGACGGTCGCCGACTGCACCGAGGTCAGCCCGGAAAAACGAAAAAGGCCGGGGACAGCGCGCCCCGGCCTTGAACATCAGAGCGGAGGACATCTGCTGATATGCCGATGTCACCGCGTTTTAATGGTCGGAGTAGCAGGACTTGAACCTGCGACCCCCTGTCCCCCAGACAGGTGCGCTACCGGGCTGCGCTATACTCCGTCAAGAACCGCTCTGAACTCGTCGATCACGTAGGATGCCGCTCCGGTTACCGGTCCTGAGACCGATGCGCTGACCGGGCCGCGCTACGCTTCGACGCCCCGTGAAGGGCTGAGCGGTCTTAGCTTCACGGTCCCCCATGTGCAACCCCTTTTCCGTGGCTCCGGCGCGGACATCTCGCGCCGGAGCCTGTCGTCGTCACGCATGCGTCGGCGTCGCGTGGGGATCGTGCTTGTCAGGTGTGCCGCCATGCGGATCCTTGCCGCGCTTCTTGGCGAACCAGATCAGGATGTTGCGGATCGCCACGTAGAAGACCGGGGTCAGGAACAGGCCGAAGAAGGTCGCGCCGATCATGCCGAAACAGACCGCGGTGCCCAGGGCCTGACGCATCTCCGCGCCGGGACCGGTGGCGATGACGAGGGGCACCGTACCGAGGATGAAGGCGAAGGCCGTCATCAGGATGGGGCGCAGGCGAAGGCGACAGGCTTCCACAGCGGCGGCGACCGGCCCCTTCCTCTCCGTCTCTTCCAGCTGGTGAGCGAACTCCACGATCAGGATCGCGTTCTTCGCCGCCAGACCGATGAGCACGATCAGTCCGATCTGGGTCAGGATGTTGTTGTCCTGCCCCCTGAACTGGACCGCGCCCAGGGCCGAGAGCACGCCCGTCGGGACGACGAGGATGATCGCCAGCGGCAGCGCCCAGGATTCGTACTGCGCCGCCAGCACCAGGAAGACGAGGAGCACGCCGAGACCGAAGACGTAGATCGCAGTGTTGCCCGTCGCCTTCTGCTGGAAGGCGATCTCGGTCCAATCGTAGGCGTAGCCCTCCGGCAGGGACTGGGCGATCTTCTCCATCGCCGCGAGCGCCTGGCCGGTCGACACGCCGGGCTTGGCATCGCCCTGGATCGGCACCGAATAGAACAGGTTGAACCGCTGCACGATCTGCGGCCCGCTGATCTCGCGGATCGAGGCCAGTGTCCCCATGGGCACCAGAGCGCCGGTGGAGGAACGGACCTTGAGCTGCTCGATATCGCGCTTCTCCAGGCGGAAGGCGGCATCGGCCTGCGCGCGCACCTGGTAGATGCGGCCGAACGTGTTGAAGTCGTTGATGTAGGCGCCGCCGAGATTGGTCTGCAGGGTGGCGAAGACCGAAGCCAGCGGCACGTTCAGCATCCGCGCCATCGTGCGATCGATGTCGATGAAGAGCTGAGGCGTGTCGTTGCCGAAGGTCGTGAACACCCGCTGGACGTCGCTGCTCTGGTTCGCCTGACCGAGGATCTCGTTCGTGGCGGCCAGCAGCGGAGCGATGGCGGAGCTCTGGCGGTTCTCGATCTGCATCTTGAAGCCACCGCCGGTGCCGAGGCCGCGGACCGGTGGTGGTGGGATGAACAGGACGCGGGCCTCCTGGATCGAGGCGGTGGCCTTGAACACGTCGCCGGTGATCGCAGCCGCCGTTCTGCCCGTCGTCGCGCGCTCCTTTGCCCCCTTCAGGACCAGGAACATCACGGCGCCGTTGGTGGTGTTGGTGAAGGTCGCCCCGTCGAAGCCCGAGATGATGACGGCATCGCTGACGCCGTCGACCTTCAAGGCCATGTCGGCGGCCCGCCTCACCACGGCGGTGGTGCGCTCCAGGGCCGAGCCCGCCGGCAGCTGGACGACGCCGATGAGGTAACCCTGGTCCTGCTGCGGGATGAAGCCCGTGGGCGTCGTCGTGGCCACATGCAGCGTGCCGGCGATGATCGCGGCATAGACCACCATCATGCCGAGCAGGCCGATCGTGCGGCCGGTCAGGAATTGGATCGTGGCGGCGTAGCCATGCGACAGCTTGTCGAAGCCCCGATTGAACAAGTCGGCGAGCCAGGCGACGAACCGGGTCAGGAAGAACTTAGGCTTGGCGTGTTCGTGGTGAGGCTTGAGCAGCAGCTTGCAGAGCGCCGGTGACAGCGTCAGCGAGTTGAACATCGAGATGATGGTCGAGGCCGCGATGGTGAGCGCGAACTGCTTGTAGAACTGCCCCGAAATGCCGGGGATGAAGGCGGTGGGGATGAACACCGCCGACAGGACGAGGGCGATGGCGAGCACCGCGCCGCCCACCTCGTCCATGGTCTTGTGCGCGGCGTCTCCGGGGGAGAGCCCCTCGGCCATGTTCCGCTCGACATTCTCCACCACCACGATCGCGTCGTCGACGACGATGCCGATGGCGAGGACGAGCCCGAACAGGGTGAGATTGTTGATGGAGAAGCCGAAGGCCTGCATGGCCGCGAAGGTGCCGATCAGCGAGACCGGGATCGCGATCACCGGGATCAGCGCCGTGCGCCAGCTCTGCAGGAAGACGATGACCACGATGACCACGAGGGCCACGGCTTCGAACAGGGTCTTGTAGACCTCGTGGACCGATTCCTCGATGAACTCGGTGGGGTTGTAGGCGATCCTGTACTGGACCCCCGGCGGGAAGCTTTTCTTGATCGTCTCCATCGTCGCCCGCACCTGCGTGGCGGCTTCGAGGGCGTTGGTGCCCGGACGCTGGAACACGCCGACGCCGACGGCGGGGGTCCCGTTCAGGAAGGACTGCGTGGTGTAGTCCTTCTGGCCCATTTCGGTGCGGGCAATGTCCTTCACGCGCACGAGGCGGCCGTCGCTGGCCTTGACGATGACCTCGGTGAACTCTTCCGGGGTCTGGAAGCGACCCTGCGACTGGACGACGAGCTGGAAGGCATTGTCCTTCGGCGCAGGCGGGGCGCCGAGGGCGCCCGAGGCGACCTGGACGTTCTGCTCCTGGAGGGCCGAGATCACGTCGGTGGTCGAGAGTCCGTAGGCGGACAGCTTGTTCGGATCGAGCCAGATGCGGAGCGCGTATTCGCTGCCGCCGAACACCGTGATGTCGCCGACGCCATCGAGGCGCAGCAGCTCGTCGCGGATACGCAGGTAGATGTAGTTCGAGAGGTAGTTCTGGTCGTAGGTGTTGTCCGGGGACAGCAGGTGCACGACCATCATCAGGTCGGGCGACGACTTGCGGACGGTGACGCCGAGGTTGCGAACGTCGGGCGGCAGGCGCGGCTGCGCCACCGAAAGACGATTCTGCACCAGCACGTTGGCGATATCGAGGTTGGTGCCGACCTTGAAGGTGACGGTCAGCTGCATGTTGCCGTCGTTGGTCGACAACGACGTCATGTAGAGCATGTTGTCGACGCCGTTCACCTCCTGCTCGATCGGCGTCGCGATCGTTGCCGCCACCGTCTCGGCATTGGCGCCCGGATAGGAGGCGCGCACCACGACGGTCGGCGGAACGATCTCCGGATATTGCGCGACGGGCAGCGACTCGTAGGAGACGTAGCCGAGGATCAGGAAGATGATCGACGTCACCGACGCGAAGATCGGCCGATCGACGAAGAAGTGGGCAAAGCGCATCGGTCAAACCTCTCGCCACAAAGGCGCCCTGGGCCACCTCTGCGGGAATGTTTCTTCGTTCGCCGTCACGAACCCGCCGGATGTCACGCCCCTGAAACGGAAGGCGGAAACCGGCGGGTCCGGTCTAGAGTGGGTTGCGCGTCAGCTGCGGCTCGGCGGCAGCGTGCTCGCCTCCGCCGTCACCTTGGCGCCCGGGCGGACGCGGGACAGGCCGTTGACGACGACGTTCTCGTCACCCTTCAGGCCTTCGCGGATCACGCGGTAACCATCGACCTTCGGCCCGAGCTTCACGTCGCGGGTGCTCACCGAGCCATCGTCGGCGACGATGTAGACGATGCGCTTGTCCTGGTTCGCGGAGATGGCCTCGTCGGGCAGGAGGATGCCCTGGAAGGGCTTCGTTGCCGGGAGCGAGACGATGCCGAACAGGCCCGGCTTGATGAAGCCGTCCGGGTTCTCGACGGTGGCGCGCAGCAGCACCGTACCGGTGGCGTTGTCGACGCGGTTGTCCACGAAGTCGAGGGTGCCCTTACGGGTCGGCTTGGTCTCGTTGGTCAGGGCGATCAGGATCGGAACGCCCTTGCCCTTCTGGGTCTGCCCCATGCCGATGCCGAGGCTGCCCTGATATTTCAGAAAGGAGCGCTCATCCACGGTGAAGCCGAAGTAGATCGGGTCGAGGGAGACGATCGTGGTCAGCTGGGTCTGATCGGTGATGACGATATTGCCCTCGGTGACGAGGCGCTGGCTGATACGGCCCGAGATCGGCGCGCGGACTTCGGTGAAGTCGTAATTGAGCTGTGCCTGGCGCAACTGCGCATCGGCGCTGTCCACATTGGCCTGAGCCGTCTGCGACGCCTGCCGGCGCTGGTCCGTCACCTGCTCGGAGATGTTGCCGGAACGGCTCAGGGTCTGAGCGCGTTCGAGGTCGGTCTGGGAAAAGGTCAGTCCGGCCTGGGCGGAGGTGAGGGCGGCCTTGGCCTGATCGAGGGCGGCCTTGTAGGGGCGACGGTCGATCACGAAGAGCAGGTCGCCCTTCTTCACCGTGGCGCCGTCCACGAAATTGACCTTCTCGAGATAGCCCGTGACCCGCGCCCGGACGTCGACGATCTCCACGGGATCGAACCGGCCCGTATAGACATCGGTCTCGACGATCTCGCGCACCACCGGCTTGGCCGTGGTCACCTTCGGAGGCGGACCACCGGGGGCCTGGGCGGAAACCGGAGAGGCGAAAGCCAGAAATACGGCGGACAGGAGGATCGCGGACGACCATCCGGAGAGCGGACGCTTGATCATGTTGCTTTTCCCTGCGCCCTGCGAGCTAAAGGCACCGTTCCCGTGATGTCGTGCGCTGCCGCACATAGCCCGTGGAGCTATGGGATTGAGACGTGAAATGTTCAGGATTCGACCGTTTCCTCGGCCAGATACCAGTCCTTGAACCCACCGACATAATGCTCCTCCACCGGGATCCCGGCGGATTGAGCGGCGGCCAGGGCGTGGACCGAACGGACACCGGCCGCGCAGGAGAAGACCGGGCGACGACCGTCCTCGGCGATCAGAGCCGACAGGGCGCGCGTGTCGAAGGTGGACAGAGGGTGGGTGACGGAACCCGGAATGTGCCCGGCCGCGTATTCGTGAGGCTCCCGCACGTCGATGAGCAGGATCGAGCGATCCTCGAGTCCCCGCTTGATCGTCTCCCGGTCGAGATCGACAACCTTCATGCGCTTGGCCCTCGCTTCGTCGCCACACGGAGACTCGTGGCGAATGTTCTTATGCGTCAGGCGTCATCACGGCAAATTCCCTGTCGGACAAGTGCCATCGCCAGCGTTCGGCAATACGGGCCGGAGGAGGTTCGGCGCGATAGAGCGAAGCCGTTCGTGCGGGACGGATAGGAGCGATGACCACCTCGACCTCCCGCCGATCGAATGCGTACCTTGAACAGCCTTATGGGACAGGGCGCGCGATCTACCCGGGCGCCCTCTTCGGCGCCTCGATCCCGGCGGCTACTTCATGAAGACCGCGGTCTTAGGCCGAGGCGAAACCGCTGAGAGCGGCCAGTCTTGGATCAGCGATCCCGATGGCCTGGAACAGGCTGCCCATTCCTCTTTTTTCCGACGCGGTCAGGCGATGGAAGGCGGCGTCGACCGCTTCGGCCTGTGCTTGGCTCGCCACGCCCTTCAGGCGATCCGCGCGCTCACGCAGGCCCAGGTTCAGGAGGAACCCCCGCTGGTCCAAGGGACCATCGACTCGGGCTCCCTCGCCGATCGCGGCCCTCCCGAGGGCAGCGAAATCGACATGGGTCGTCAGATCCGCCTCGCCGGGAGCCAGCAGCGGATCGGTGAAGCGATGGGCGGATACCGCCTGGAGCGTATCGCCGAATCCAGGCCGCACATGGCCGTAATCGATGGCCAGGAGCGCGCCGCCCTGAGTGACGATCCGGCGGCTCAAGCTCCGCACGATGTCGAGGGCCGGTCCCGGAACGGTCATCAGCGCCCCGACCGGCGCCTGGACCGCGATTTCCCGGTCGGGCTCCGCCGCGAGACCGAAGGCGAGGCGGCCGCCATCCGGAGAGAGGCCGACGAGGCGTTCGCACCAGCCGCGCTGCGTCCTCAGGAACTGGCGAACGGGGAGGGCGTCGAAGAACTCGTTGGCGATGACGATCATCGGCCCATCGGGCAGGGTCTCGATGCCATCGTGCCACGTGGGTGAAACGACGGCGAGGCGGGACGCCTGCGCCGCCCGAAGAACGGGGCTGGTCTCGACGAGGTGAATGGCGGGCTTCCAATCGGGTGCCGCGCGGTTCAAGGCCCGCAGGGCGTCGGCCATCAGCGTGCCGCGACCGGGGCCGAGTTCCGCCAGGACGAGGTGGCTCGGTCCGCCCATGGCGGCCCATGTCAGGGCGATCCAGATACCGATCAGCTCGCCGAACATCTGGCTGATCTCGGGCGCGGTGACGAAATCGCCGCGGGCGCCGAGGGGATCGCGGCTGCGGTAATAGCCGTGGACCGGATGTCCGAGGCAGAGCGCCATGTAACGGGCGATGCCGATGGGGCCGGTCTCGACGATTTCGTCGCGGATCTCGGCGAAGAGCGGCGTGGTCACGCTGCGTCGGCCCGTACGGTCTCCGCCTGTTCAGGGCGCGGCTGCGTCACGCCGCGGGCGGCGAGGACGATATAGGCGATGCCGATCAGGGCCATCGGCACGCAGAGCAGCATCCCCATGGTGATGCCGCCATAGCGCCAGTCCCCGGTACCGAAGAGGTATCCAAGCTGCCGGTCGGGTTCACGAAAAAACTCGCAGAACGTGCGGGCGAGCGCGTAGCCGAGGACGAAGAGTCCGCCGAGGAGCCCCGGTTTGCGGAAGCCGAAGGCGCGGACGGCGATGGCCATCACCACGAACAGGAGAGCCCCCTCCGTGGCCGCCTCGTAGAGCTGGCTCGGGTGCCGCGCCAGCGGGCCGCCCGAGGGAAACACCACCGCGTAGGCGAAATCCGGGGCGATCCGCCCCCACAGCTCGCCGTTCACGAAATTGGCGATGCGACCGAAGAACAGTCCGATGGGAACGACGACGGCGGCGAGATCGAGAAGGGTATAGGGAGACAGTTTTCGCGAGCGGGCGAACAGCACCATGGCCAGGACGGCACCGAGAAAGCCGCCGTGGAACGACATGCCGCCGTTGCGGATCGCCAGGATCTCGAGGGGATCGTCGAGATAGAGCGGCAAATTGTAGAACAGGACGTAGCCGATGCGGCCGCCGAGGACGACGCCGAGGGCGACCCAGACGATGAGGTCGTCGATATCGTTGAGGCTCGGCCGCCGCACGACACCCCAGAACCGGTCCGCCGCCACCAGCCGGCGGGCATAGAACCAACCGCCGACGAGGCCGACGATGTAGGACAGGGCGTACCACTTGATCGTGATCGGGCCGATCGCCACCGCCACCGGATCGATGGCGGGAAAGGGCAGGGCGAGCAACGGCGGCATCGGCTGGCCTCCAGGAAGGAGGCCGGCTTTGGACGCGCCGGGCCTCCCGCGTCAACCCTCGGGCGACGCGGGAGGCCCATGACGGGTCAGGCGGCCCGCACCGTCGCGAGGAATTGACCGACTTCCGAACGCAGGCTGTCGGACTGGGTCGACAGATCTTCCGAGGCCGTCAGGACCCGGCCGGCGGAGGTGCCGGCCTCGGCCGCCGAGCGGGCGACCTCCTCGATATCCGTGGTCATGGCGCCGGTACCGGCCGAAGCCTGCCCCATGTTGCGGACGATCTCCTGCGTCGTGAGGCTCTGCTCCTCCACGGCCGCGGCGATGCTGCTGGTGACCATGCTCATGCTCTCGATCCGCGAGACGATGCCCTGGATCGCGCCCGACGCGCCGTTGGTCGCGCCCTGGATCGCCTCCACCTGCTGGTGGATTTCGGCCGTGGCGCGGGAGGTCTGCTCGGCGAGGCTCTTCACCTCGGCCGCCACGACGGCGAACCCGCGTCCGGCTTCGCCCGCACGCGCGGCTTCGATGGTCGCGTTGAGGGCCAGCAGGTTGGTCTGCGATGCGATCTGCTGGACCATGCCGACCACGTCACCGATGCGCGTTGCGGCGACCGACAGCGTGCGCATGGTCTCCGCGGTACGGCTTGCCTCCTCGACGGCGGAGCGGGACATGTCGGCGGCCTGCTCGACCTGACGTCCGATCTCCTGCACCGTCGCGCCGAGCTCCTCGGCGGCGGCGGCCACCGCGTTGACGTTGCCGGCGGTCTGGTGGGCGGTGGCGGCGACCGACGTCGAACGGCTGACCGTGCCGTCCACCGTCATGGTCATGCTGTTCGACGCATCGTGCAGGCTCGCCGAGGCGGACGACACGCCATCGACGATGCGGCCGACGGAGCGCTCGAAATTGTCGGCGAGTTCGTTGAGCAGGGCGCGGCGCTCGATCTCCGCGCGCATGCGGGAGGCCTCGGTGGTGCGAAGCTGCTGAGCCGCATCTTCCAGCGAAATGTCGCGGATGGTGACGACGGCGCGGGCGATGTCGCCGATCTCGTCGGCACGACGGCTGCCGGGAACCTCTTCGAGGATCTCGCGGCGGGCCAAGGCCTGGAGGGCACGGGCGAGGGCGCCGAGGGGCCGGACGATGCTGCGGGCGAAGAGCAGGCCGAGAAGAGCGGTGGCAGCGAGAACCGCGAGAGCCGACATGAGCAGCGACTTCGTCAGGCTATCCACGGAATGGAGCGCCTCGCCCTGGGCCTGCTCGGCGACGATGGTCCAGGGTGACCCCATCATCGAGATCGAGGCGGTGGCGGCCAGGCGGGCCTTGTCGCCGCTGCCGTAGACGAAGGGCTTGCCGGACTTCAGGTTCTCGGCATCGAGACCCGTCGTCGCGACGGGCATGCCCGCCTTCGCGGATGCGTTCAGGGGCGGGTTGCCGCGCAGCAGGCCATCGGAGCCGACGGCCATCACCTGTCCGGTGGCACCCAGGCCGTTTCGCTCGGACAGCGAGGCGTCGAACAGGGCGGGCGTCACGCGCAGCACGAGAAAGCCGATCCGCGAGGCGGCCTGGCCGGTTCCCATGGCGACGTTGGCGCGACGGTAGATGCCGCGACCGAGGAAGGCGGAGGGACCGGAATCGGCGGGATAGGCAGTGAAGTCCTGCGTCAGAACCGTATCGGGCTCAGCGGTCTTCAGGCGCTCGATGAGTTTGGCGAGGCCGGTCTTCTGAAGCTCCGGCTCCGACAGGTTATGGGTGAAATCCGCCCCCTTCGTGGTGGTGTAGACGATGCGCCCTTCTTCATCGACGAAGAGAAGGTCGGCATAGCCGGGACGCTCCACGAGCTTGCGGGCCACTTCCTGCACTTTCGCATGGCGACGGCCATACATGGTGCCGGTGCCCTCGACCGCCATGCGTTCCTGCGCGGTCGTCGGGCTGGTGAAGGCCTGCACGAGGCCGGCATAATCGGCCTTCGCCGGATCGAGAGACTCGACCAGATCGCCGACATTGCTCGAAACCTGATTGTTGCCGGCGGTGGCCACCAGATCGCCGCGTGCCCGATCGGCGATCAGTTCCAGGCCGATCTTGCGGGCCGTGGCGGCGAATTCCAGCCGTTCCTGCACGGCGGAGATCAAGCCGGACTTGGCTGAGTACCAGCTCAGACTGCCCATGACGGCGGTGCTGACCATCGCCAACCCCACGATGATGACGGGCAGGCGGACATTGAGACTGCTAACGATAGACATAAGAACGGAAGCCCCTCGATAAACTGGGGTGCAAATTATCCTATGACAAATTTAGAAAACGTTCCTCCGGGGCGGGGCTGCGTACTTTTCATGCTCGAAAAATGCTGTTTCGGCATTGCCCGGCCTCCATGAGGGAAGGCCGGGACAAGCATCACCGACAATGCTCAATGGGCGGAAGCGGCCTCGGAGGCAGCGATTTCCGGCCGGGCGACCTCTCCTGTCGCCAGGAACAGGCGGTACGCGAGATTGTCCGTCTCATCGACGCATGGGTATCCGAGAGCGTCCAGGGCGGCGTCGAAACGCTGGCGCTCTTCGGCGGGCACGCTGATCCCGGCGAGCACGCGGCCGTAATCGGCTCCGTGGTTACGGTAGTGGAACAGGGTGATGTTGAACCCGTCCGCGAGGCCGTCGAGGAATCGCAGGAGGGCGCCCGGCCGCTCCGGAAACTGGAACCGGTAGATGCGCTCGTCGGCGAGTTCGGCCGAACGGCCGCCGACCATGTAGCGGATGTGAACCTTGGCCATCTCGTTGTCGCTGAGATCGACCACGCTGTAGCCGTCGGCCCGAAGGCCGGCGATGAGATCGCGCTTTTCCGGGATCCCGCCGGGCAGGTTGATGCCCACGAAAATCTGCGCCTCGGCGGAGGGCGCGTAGCGGTAGTTGAACTCGGTGATCGCACGCGGGCCGAGATGGCGGATGAACGCGCGATAGGCGCCCGCGCGCTCGGGGATCGTAACGCCGAGGAGCGCCTCGCGCTGCTCGCCGATCTCGGCACGCTCGGCAATGTGGCGCAGACGATCGAAATTGAGGTTGGCTCCCGACGAGATCGCCACCAGCGTCCCGGCCGAGCCGCCCTCGCGCGCCGCGTAGACCTTCGCACCGGCCAGAGCCAGCGCGCCGGAGGGCTCGGAGACCGCGCGGGTATCGTCGAAGATGTCCTTGACCGCCGCGCACATGGCGTCGGTATCCACGGTGATGACCCCGTCGAGATGCTCGCGGCAGAGGCGGAAGGTCTCCTCGCCGGCCTGGCGCACGGCGACGCCGTCGGCGAACAATCCTACGGTCGGCAGCACGACACGCTCGTCGGCGGCCAGGGCCGCCGCCATGCAGGCGGCATCGTCCGGCTCGACGCCGATGACCTTGGTCTCGGGCCGCAGGTACTTCACGAAGGTGGCGATGCCGGCGGCGAGACCGCCGCCGCCGACCGGCACGAAGATCGCCTCGATCGGTCCGGAATGCTGGGTCAGGATCTCCATGCCGATGGTGCCCTGGCCGGCGATCACATCGGGATCGTCGAACGGGTGGAGGAAGGTGAGCCCCTGCTCGCCTTCCAACTGGCGGGCATGGCCGAGCGCCTCGTCGAACGTATCGCCGAACAGCACGACCTCGGCCCCGCGCGCGCGGCAGGCATCGACCTTGATGGCGGGGGTCGTGCGCGGCATCACGATGACGGCACGCACGGTGAGCCGAGCCGCCGCGAGAGCAACGCCCTGGGCATGGTTTCCGGCCGAGGCGCAGACGACCCCGCGCGCCAGCACCTCGGACGAGAGACCCGACATCTTGTTGTAGGCGCCGCGCAGCTTGAACGAGAAGACCGGCTGCAGGTCCTCTCGCTTGAGCAGGACCGGGCGCCCCAGACGCGCGGACATGCGCGGCATGGGATCGAGCGGGCTCTCGATGGCGACGTCGTAGACGCGGGCGGTGAGGATCTTGCGGATGTAGTCGGTCAAGGAGACGCGTGCTCCGTCGCAGGTCTGGGATCGGTGTCGGATGAGCTTCGGGATACGCCCGTGGGACGGAAGAAGCGAGGGGCGATCCCCCGGCCCGGTGGGACAAGGCGCCGCCCGTCGCGGAGATGGCGAGGGAGCGACGGCTTTAGAAGAACCTGTCGATGGCGGCCGCCAGCCACACCAGGGCCACCAGAGCCTGCGCCATGAAGGCGCCCGCGGAGGCGAGGTCCTTCACGACGCCGATCCTGACATGGCGATCGGGGTGGAGGTGGTCGCAGAGCTTCTCGATCGCCGTATTCAAGAACTCCGCCGCCAGCATCGCGAGCAGGCTCGCCAGCAGTGCCACGCGAACCCAGAGCGTCGACCCCATCAGCAACGCGGCGGGAATTCCGATCACAAGCAGGACGAGTTCAAGGCGCAGGGCTCGTTCGGTCCGGGCGCCGAAGACGAGGCCGCGCCAGGAATTGAGGAAGGCGAGATAGAGCGCGTGCATGGGGTCAGCGATCCGCGGGAGCGCCGCGGGCGATCCATTTCGCGAGAAGCGGGCCGGTGAGGAGCACCACGAACAGGCGCAGGGTCTGCACGGCCAGGACGAAGGACACGTCGGCCTTGGAGCCCACCGCGATGATCGCCACGGAATCGAGCCCGCCCGGACTGGTGGCGAGAAACGCCGTGAGGAAGTCCACCGGCAGCAGGAAGGTGAGGCCGTAGGCCCAGCCGCCGCACAGGGCGATGACGGCGAAGGTGGCGACGAGGATGCCCGGCAGGGCGGCGAATGTCTCGCGCAAGGTCTGCGCCGTGAAGCGCAGACCGACATACCAGCCGATACAGGCATAGGCGAGGTCGAGGAGCGGTTCGGGCAGGGCCATCGAGACGAGGCCCGTGGCATGGAGGACGGCGCCCAGGATCATCGGCCCGACGAGGGCGCTCGCGGGCAGGCGCAGGAGCCGGGCCAGCGCGACGCCGATCCCGGCGACCGCGAGAGTGGCGAGAACGGGCAGGATGCCGGTATCGGCCAGGGCAGCGGCCTTCGCGGTGCTCGACGTATCGGTAAGTATACGGGCGACCACGGAGGCCGAGAGGACGACGGCGGCGACGCGCACATATTGCATGAAGGCGACGAGGCGCGGGTCCGCGCCGTATTCCTCGGCCATGGCCGTCATGGCGGCGGCCCCACCGGGGGAGGAGCCCCAGGCGGCGGTGCTGCCGGGAAGGATCCGCAGGCGGGTCAATGCCCAGCCCACGAGGGCGCCGGCCATCACGGTGACGAGCACCACGGCGAGGATCAGCAATCCGTCATCGAGGAGCGTCCCGACGATATCGGCGGTGACCGCCTTGGCGACGAGGCAGCCGATGATGGCCTGCGCCGCCTGGAACCCGGGCCGCGCCAGCGACAGGCTCGCCCCGCCGACCCCGAAGGCGATGGCCACGAGCATCGGCCCCAGGAGGAGCGCCGCCGGGAACTGTGCCAGCGTGAGGCCGTAGGCGATAGCGGCCGAGGCGGCGACGAGCGCCGTCCAAAGGCCGAGGGAGCGCGGGCTGAGCACGGGAAACCGATAGTTGGGAAGTGCCCGCCGTTACACCGGATCGGCGCCACTGTCACGGTTCGCCCCGGCATCGTCGCGAAACGCCGCGGTCCCGGCGGGGGCATGCGCCCTGAAGAAGCCCGCCAGATGCGACAGGCCGGCGGCGCGTGGATCGCTGGACCGCCAGGCGAGCGCGATGGTGCGGCCCGGTCCATCCACATCGAAGCTGCGCGTCACGGTGAGGCCGCTGGCATCGGCCCCGGCCGGCACGGCGAGGGCGGGGAGGAGGGTGTAGCCTGCGCCGGCGGCCACCATCGAGCGCAGGGTCTCGAGGGAGGTGGCGTGGCGGCCCGCCGCCGAGCCGGCGCCGCACGCGGCGACCGCCTGATCGCGCAGGCAGTTGCCTTCGTCGAGGAGAAGCAGGTCCGGCCCGGCGATATCCGTCGCCCGCAACGCTCCCCCCTGGGCGAGGGCATGGTCGGCGGGGCAGGCCAGCAGGAACGGCTCGATGAACAGCGGCGAGACGGTGAGACCGGAGGTCGGTACCGGCAGGGAGATCAACGCGGCATCGATCCGCCCGTCACGCAGGCCTTCCAGGATCTCCGCGGTCCTGGCCTCGCTCAGCGCCAGGGACAGGACGGGAAATTCCTGCCTCAACGTCCGAAGCACGAGCGGGAACAGGTAGGGGCCGAGGGTCTGGATCGCCGCGAGGACGAGGCGGCCGGTGAGCGGCGCGCCGCGCCCTTCGCTCGCCAGGGCCAGCAGGCGTTGCGCCTCCGCCAGAACCGTGCGCGCCTGCCGGACGATGCTCTGTCCCGCCGGTGTCAGCATGACCCGCCGGTTGCCGCGCTCGAACAGGACGACGCCCAGGGCCTCTTCGAGCTTGCGCACCTGCACACTCAAAGTGGGCTGACTGACGTTGCAGCGTTCGGCCGCCCGGCCGAAGTGGCTCTCGTCGGCCACGGCCACGGCATATTCCAGATCCCGGAGGGACAGACCCGATACGTTCATAGGCTCTATCTATCGCAGCCTTTGCGACGATGCATTAGCCAAACGATCCGGCGCGGTTCATAAGGGTGTCTCAGAACGATTCCAGGATGGCGTAGCGGCGCCGCATGCCCGATCCGGATCGTCCCGACATTTCAGGAGAGAGTCCCGCATGAGCGATCAACGCCCGATACTGACCACCCGCCAGGGCCATCCGGTCCGTGACAACCAGAGCACGCGCACGGTCGGCGAGCGGGGACCGGCGACCCTCGAGAACTATCAGTTCATCGAGAAGATCACTCATTTCGACCGTGAGCGTATTCCCGAGCGCGTCGTCCATGCCCGCGGCGCCGGCGCCCATGGCTATTTCGAAGCCTACGGCAAGATCGGCAACGAGCCGGCTTCCAAGTATACCCGTGCTCGCGTGCTGAACGAGACCGGCGTGAAGACGCCGATGTTCGTGCGCTTCTCCACCGTGGCCGGCGCCAAGGAGAGCCCCGAGACCGAGCGCGACCCGCGCGGCTTCGCGGTGAAGTTCAAGACCGTCGACGGCAATTGGGATCTCGTGGGTAACAACCTCAAGGTCTTCTTCATCCGCGACGCGATCAAGTTCCCCGACATGATCCATGCGTTCAAGCCGGACCCGGTGACGAACCGCCAGGAGCCATGGCGCTTCTTCGACTTCGTGGCCCAGCACCCTGAAGCCATCCACATGGTGACGCATCTGAAGTCGCCCTGGGGCATTCCCGCCAACTATCGCGAGATGGAGGGCTCGGGCGTCAACACCTACAAGCTGGTCAACGACCAGGGTGAAGCCGTGCTCTGCAAGTTCCATTGGGAGCCCAAGCAGGGCATCCGCAACCTGACCTCGGCCCAGGCCTCCGAGATCCAGGCCAAGGATGTCGGTCACGCGACCCGCGACCTCTACGACAACATCTCCAAGGGTAACTTCCCCGAGTGGGAATTCTGCGTGCAGATCATGCCGGACGGCCCGAACGACCACCTGTCGTTCGATCCCCTCGACGACACCAAGCTGTGGCCGGTCGAGGACTTCCCGCTTCTGCCCGTGGGCCGCATGGTGCTGGACCGCGTGCCGGACAACTTCTTCGCGGAAGTCGAGCAGTCGGCCTTCGGCACCGGTGTGCTCGTGGACGGCATCGACTTCTCGGACGACAAGATGCTCCAGGGCCGGACGCTGTCCTACTCGGACACCCAGCGTTACCGCGTCGGTGCCAACTACCTGCAGCTGCCGATCAATGCGCCGCAGCCCGGTGTGAAGGTATATTCGAACCAGCGTGATGGCCAGATGACCTATTCGGTCGACGGCACCGGCCCGAATCGGCACATCAACTACGAGCCCTCCACCCTGGCCGAGGGCCTGCGCGAAGCTCCGAAGCCCGCCAAGGACTATCACCAGCCGGTCCAGGGCCAGCTCGGCCGCTACCAGACCTCGCGCACCGAAGACGATTACACCCAGGCCGGCATCCGCTACCGTTCTTTCCAGGATTGGGAGCGTGACGACCTGATCGCCAATCTCGTCGGCGACATGAAGCAGTGCCCGGAGCCCATCCAGCTGCGGATGGTCTGGCACTTCTGGCATGCCGACGAGGATTACGGCCGTCGCGTCGCCGAAGGTGCCGGCATCGATCTGGAGAAGGCCAAGGCCCTGCCGCCGCTTCCGGGCCGCGCGGCTCCGGGCAAGCGTCTCCAGGCCGAGACCTATACGGACGGCAGCCAGGCGCATCGCGTCGCCGCCGAGTAAGCTCCGGTCATTCGGACTGAGCCATGACCTCTCCGCGATCTCCGTGATCGCGGGGATTTTTTTATGGGGTCATTCCGCGGCGGGAGGCGCTCCGACCTTCCGGTCGCGGCCCGCGCCGAGAGCGAAGATTCCGGACGCCAGGGCGATGGCGCAGAACAGACCGGCCGAGACGCGCCAGCCGCCGAACAGGTCGTGCGCCAAACCGAATCCCAGAGGGCCGAGGGCGGCGATGGAATAGCCCACCGCCTGGGACATCGCCGAGAGGTCGGCCGCGCCGACCGCGTCGCGGGCACGCAGCACCACGATGGTGAGGGCGAGGCCGAACAAGCCGCCGATTCCGAGACCGAGCCCGATGCCGAACGGGAGAACGAGTGCGACCGGTCCATCGACAAGGGCGAGGAAGCTCGCCGCCGACAGGATCAGAAGGGCGATCGCGATACCGCGCTGGTCCCGCAGCCGCGCGGCGAAAGCCGGCACGAGGAGGGCACTCGGCGCCTGCCCGATGCTCATGATGGAGGTGACGAATCCGGCCTCCACCGCCGACAGGCCACGGCTCTGCAGCACGACCGGAAGCCAGCCGAAGGTGATGTAGGCGAGGGACGATTGCAGGCCCATGAAACCGGTGACCTGCCAGGCGAGGGAATCGTGCCAGAGCGGGCGGCGGCGGGCGGGCGGCGGCCCCTTCTCGCGGTGCGGCACGAAGACGATCCAGGCGATGGCCGCCGCCACGGCCGGCACGGCCCAGACCGCCATCGCCCGCGTCCAGCCTCCGAAGGCATCGGCCAGGGGCACCGCCGATCCGGCGCCCGTCGCCGCGCCGAGGCAGAGGACCATCGTGTAGAGTCCGGTCATCAATCCGGCCTGCCCGGAGAAGTCGCGCTTCACCAAACCGGGCAACAGGACGCCGGCAAGGCCGATTCCGACGGCCGCGATACAAGCCCCGGCAAAGAGGGGAGGGAGCCCTCCAAGCCCGCGCAGGGCCGAGCCGAGGGCGATGACCAGGATCGCGACCAGCACACCACGCTCCGCCCCCGTCCGCCGCACCACGACCGGGCCGAGTACGCAGGCGAGGCCGAGGCACAGGACCGGCAGGGTCGTCAGGAACGCCGCCCCCACGGCGGTCAGGCCAGTCTCGGCGCGGATGGAATCAAGCAGGGGGCCGACGCTGGTGAGGGCAGGGCGCATGTTGAACGCGACCAGCATCATCCCGAGCCCGATGAGGACGGGGCGGGCGTTTCGGAATGTGGGTTCGGTCACGCGATGCGGCGCCTTACCAGGAGGGCGATGAGGCCGAGGCCGGCAAGCATCCCGGCGAAGGGCAGGTCACGCAGAACGGCGTAGACTGTGCGGCCGGGCAATCGGACGGGGAGGTCCGCGTCGAGGATGCCTTCGACACCCACGGGCAGGCTCGCGGTGATGCGTCCATACGGGTCGACCACCGCCGAGATGCCGGTATTGGCGTCGCGCACCAGGGGCAATCCTTCCTCCACGGCCCGCAACCGCGCCTGTGCGAAGTGCTGGCGCGGACCCGGCGTATCACCGAACCAGGCGTCGTTGGTGAGGTTCAGGATCAGCCCCGGCACGGGCGCCGGACCGTCGGGCGCGTGTCCGGGCAGGATCTCGCCGGGAAAGATCGCCTCGTAGCAGATGGTGGCGACGACGGGGGGAAGCCCGGTCACGTCGAGGAGACGCTGGCCGGAGCGGCTGCCGGGCGTGAATCCGCCGGGGATCGATACGAACTGGCGCAGGCCCATTGCCCTCAGGGCGGCGTCGAGGGGACCCGGCAGATACTCGCCGAACGGGACGAGATGAACCTTGTCGTAGATGTCGCCGAGCTTCGGACCGGACGAAATCGTCAGGATCGAGTTGAAGAAGCGCGGGCGCTCGTTGGGCAACGGCTCCTCGGCGCGGGCCGCGCCGGTGATGAGTTGCCGCCCGGCCGGAAAGGCGGCGGCGATTCTTGCCAGGGATTCCGGGTCGCGCTGGATCAGGAAGGGAAACGCCGATTCCGGCCAGATCACATGGGTGACGTCGGCGATCCCGCTCCGGTCCGGGGCGGCGGCGCGATCACTGAGGCCGATGTACCAGTCGATGATGTCCGCCCGGTTCTCGGGCCGGAACTTGGCGTCCTGGTTGAGGTTCGGCTGCACCAGCCGCAGACGCACCCCCGGCACCGTGGCCGTAGGGGTAGCGGGCATGCGCGATGCGCCGATGAGGGCCATCACCGCCAGTCCGGCACAGGCGACCAGGGCCGGACCGTAGCGCCCGCGCGCCGTCTCGCCCGTGGCGAGGGTGGCGGGCGCGGCTCCGATCAGGACGGCCAGAAGCGTGAGTCCATAGAGCCCGATCGCCGACGCGGATTGCATCAGCCACAGGTTCTGGCCCAGTGCCATGCCGAGCGTGTTCCAGGGAAACCCGGTGAAGAGGTGGCCGCGCAACCATTCGCAAGCGGAAAGGCCGATGGCGAGGGCGGCGATCCGCGACAGTCCAGACGACCAGAGGAGCCGTGCCAGCGCGAACCCCATCGCATAGAACAGCGCCAGTAGGGCAGGCAGGCCGATGACACCGAGGGGCAGGGCCCACAGGAACTCGTCGGCTTCCACCAGGAAGGCGGAGCCGAGCCACCACAGGCCTGCGGTGAGATAGCCGAAGCCCCAGGCCCAGCCGATGACGGCGCAGGCGAGGACGGCACCGCGATTGCCCCGCCGCCCCGTCGCCGCCCCATCGATCAGCCAGACGGCGATGCTCAGCGAAACGACGAGGGCGGGCAAGGCACCGAAAGGCGGCATCGCCAATGCGCCGACGGCGCCCGCGGCGGCCGCGACGAGCAGGCGGCGCCAGCCGGAGGTGAGCATGATCCATTGCGCGAGGTGAGCGAGCGGCCCCGTCGCGCTTCCGCGCAGGGGCGCTTGGGGCGACCCGGCACCGTCGAAGGCGTAGCTCATCTTCGGGTCATCCCGGCTGAAGCATCAGCCCGAGACGTGACCGTCACGTTTCGGGAAAAGCTGATGTGAGACGAAAGCCTGGCGCAGGATCCGGGGCGCTCGATCCGGAACGAGGCGCTACGAGGCTTCGGCGATCGGACCGCTGCTCGGCGGCGGAAGGGCCAGGGGTATCAGTGGAGCGATCTTCATCGGGCCGCGATGCAGCCGCAGCCGCTTCACCCGGCGCGGGTCGGCGTCGAGCACCTCGAATTCGAGGTCGCCCGGCCCGGTGATGAGCTCGCCCCGCGAGGGTACGCGTCCGGCGAGAGTGACGATGAGGCCGCCGATCGTGTCGATCTCCTCGGCCATCTCGCCCACCGCGGCGACCAGATCGACGCCGCTCACCTCGGATACCTCGGCGAGTCCGGCGCGGGCATCGGCGATGAACACGTCGGCATCGCCCTCGACGCGCTGAACCAGATGGCCTTCGGCCACGTCGTGCTCGTCCTCGATATCGCCGACCACCATCTCGATGAGGTCTTCGATGGAGATGAGCCCGTCGGTCCCGCCATATTCATCGATGACAAGGGCCATATGCGTGCGCGTCGCCTGCATCCGCACCAGGAGATCGATGGCGGGCATGGACGGCGGAACGAACAGGACGGGACGCTGGATCCGCGTCGAAGCCAGGGTCGCCGAGAGATCGACATTGCCGAGGTTGAGCGCCTTCAACGCGCGGGTGCTCCGGCGCGGGCGCGGGGGCACGACGGCGACGACATCGCCCGACGTGTCGGGGAGAGCACTGGCGACGGCGGCGCTCGGACGACGGGGGGGCGCTTCGGCCTTGGCGGCGATGTGATCGACGAAGTCGCGGATGTGGACCATGCCGCGCGGGTCGTCGAGGGTCTCGCCGTAGACCGGGAGCCGCGAATGGCCGGCGGTACGGAAGAGCTTGAGCAGATCGCCGAGGCTCGTCTCCATCGAGACGGCGACGATGTCCGCACGCGGAATCATCACGTCGTCCACCCGAACCTTGTGCAGCCCGAGGACGTTCTTGAGCATGGCCCGCTCGAGGGGGGAGAACACGTTCTCTCCCGAATCGGGTTCGGCCAGTGCATCCTCGATATCGTCGCGCAACGAATCGCGCGGCCGGAGATGGAAGGCGTGCAGCAGGCGGTCGTACCAGGGCTCGCGCGCCTGCGCCTCACCGTCACCGCTACTGGGCGCAGCCAGAGCCGCGCCGCGACTTCGATCGTTCGTCATGTCTCTCTGATCTGGGATTGCGGGCGGAATCGCCCCTCAGTCGGCATAAGGGTCGGGAATACCGAGGCCGTGCAGGGCTTCGGTCTCCAAGGCCTCCATGGCGTTCGCATCCGCGTCGCCGGTCTCGTGGTCCTGGCCGAGAAGATGAAGAGTGCCATGGATCAGAAGGTGCGCGAGGTGATCTTGAAGCGGTTTTCCCTGCTCGGCACTCTCGCGCAGCATCGTGTCATACGCAAGAACGACATCGCCGAGGGGCACCGCGACACCCGCATGGGCGGGTTGCGGCGGAGCAGGAAAGGACAGGACGTTGGTGGGCTTGTCCTTGCCGCGCCAGGTGCGGTTCAGGTCCTGGACCACGGCATCGGTGGTGAGAAGCACGCTCACCTCCACAGGATGATCCGGCATGTCCGGGGCGATGGCGATCCCCGCCTCGACAGCACGGACGACGAAGGCTTCGAGGTCCGGCACCACCGATTCCCAGCGGGGGTCCTCCACGGCGACGTCGATCTCGGATTCGATCTCGGGCATCGACGTCAGGCCAGGGGACGGCGGCGGGACGTGGGCGAGCGATCCGCACCACCCTCGCCATGGGCGGCGGTTTCATAGGCCGTCACGATGCGGCGAACGAGGTCGTGGCGCACCACGTCGACGTCGCGGAAGGTGACCCGGCCGATCCCCTCGACGCCGTCGAGGATGTTCACGGCCTCGACGAGGCCGGATTTCTGGCCGGGCGGGAGATCGACCTGGCTCGGATCACCGGTGATGATCATGCGCGAGTTCTCGCCGAGACGGGTGAGAAACATCTTCATCTGCATCGAGGTGGTGTTCTGGGCCTCGTCGAGGAGGACCACGGCGTTCGTCAGGGTCCGGCCGCGCATGAAGGCCAGAGGCGCGATCTCGATGACGCCGGTCTGCAGGCTCCGGTCCACGTGCCGTGCCTCCATGAAGTCGTAGAGCGCGTCGTAGATCGGGCGCAGGTAGGGATCGACCTTCTCGCGCATGTCGCCGGGCAGGAAGCCGAGACGCTCGCCAGCCTCGACGGCGGGGCGCGACAGGATCAGACGTTCCACATGGCCCTGTTCCAGCAGGGACACCGCGTAGCCCACCGCGAGCCAGGTCTTGCCGGTGCCGGCGGGGCCTTCGGCGAAGACGAGTTCGTGGTTGCGCAGGAGCTTGATGTAGGTGTCCTGAGCCGCGTTCCTGGCTCGCACGGCGCCGCGCTTGCGCGTGGCGATCTGGTCGAAATGCGGACGGTCCGGCTCGGCACTCACTTCGGCGGTGGGGAAGAGGTTGCCCTGGAGCGTCGTCTCCTGGATCGCTCCGTCGACATCGCCGAGGGTGAGGGCGGTACCGCTCGCCGTCACGCGGGCATAGAGCCGCTCGAAGACTTTGCGCGCCTTCTCGGCGGAATCCGGCGGCCCCTTCACCACGAGGTGGTTGCCCAGGGCCGTGGCGGTGACGGCGAGGCGCCGCTCGATATGGGCCACGTTCTGATCGTACTGGCCAAAGACGAGGCTCGCGAGCCGGTTGTCGTCGAAGGTCAGCGATACGTCCACCGTCTCCACGATCTCACCTATCCGCGCCGCTGGCCCACGCCCCCGCAAGGGCGCCCCCCGTCCACTCAGACCGTCAGATGCCGGCACGCAGAGTCTCCTTGCTGTGGGTCTCGCGAGCGTTGCGAGTGAATTGAGAACGGCATGACGCGGCCGGCCCGTCGCCCGGGGCGGAGGTGCGTTTCCGTGGCATGCGCGCTTTCAAGCGGCCGCCGCCTCGTCGGTGACGACTTCGCCGAACAGGCTGTTCGACCCGGCCCGGACCACGCGCACGGGCACGACCGTACCGATGGTGGCGGCCGGAGCATCGAATTGGACGGGCAGAAGATGCGGCGTCTTGCCGGCGACCTGCCCCGGATGGCGGCCGGCCTTCTCCACCAGCACCTCGACGACATGGCCCACGGCGGACGCGTTGAAGGCGTGGCGCTGGTCATCGAGCAGGGCCTGGAGGGCTGCGAGGCGCTCGGATTTCACGGCCTCGGGCACGGCGTCCTCGCGCTCGGCGGCCGGCGTACCGGGGCGCGGGCTGTACTTGAACGAATAGGCCGACGCGAAGCCGATCTCGGCCACGAGGCGCATCGTCTCGTCGAACTCCACGTCGGTCTCGCCGGGAAACCCGACGATGAAGTCGGAGGACAGGGCGATATCCGGCCGGACCCGGCGCACGCGCTCGATGAGCCGGCGATACTCGTCGCCCGTATGCTTGCGGTTCATCGCCTGAAGTACGCGGGTGGAGCCCGACTGCACCGGGAGATGCAGATAGGGCATCAAAGCGGCGATCTCCCCATGTGCCCGGACCAAGTCATCGGCCATGTCGTTGGGGTGGCTCGTGGTATAGCGCAGGCGCAGGAGGCCGGGGATCGCCTCGAGAGCGCGCATCAGAGCGGGAAGCGTCACCGGAACGCCGTCGGCGCCGGCCCCGTGATAGGCGTTGACGTTCTGCCCGATCAGCGTGAGTTCGCGCGCGCCGCCCCGAGCGAGTTTGCGCGCCTCGTCCAGGATCGCCTCCACGGAGCGCGAGACCTCGGCCCCGCGCGTGTAGGGCACGACGCAGAAGGCGCAGAACTTGTCGCAGCCTTCCTGCACGGTGAGGAAGGAGGATACGGCGGCCGTCCGGCGGATGGGCAGGTGGTCGAATTTGTCCTCGACGGGAAACTCCGTGTCCACCACGCGCGTCGAGGCGGAGCGGGTGAGGAGATCGGGCAGGCGATGGTAGTTCTGCGGGCCGACGACCACGTCGACCGAGGGCGCCCGCGCCAGGATCTCCTTGCCCTCGGCCTGCGCGACGCAGCCGGCCACCACGATCCGGGTGTCCAGGCCGGCCTCGGCGCGGGCCGTCTTCAGAACGCGCAGGCGCCCGAGTTCGGAATAGACCTTGTCGGCGGCCTTCTCGCGGATGTGGCAGGTGTTGAGGACAACGACATCCGCCTCCTCGACGCTCTCCGTGGCGGCATAGCCTTGGCTGGCGAGCAGGTCCGACATGCGGCCCGCATCGTAGGCGTTCATCTGGCAGCCGTAGGATTTGACGAAGGCTTTCTTCAACGCGACCGTTCCAGCACCGTATGAACCCCGGGCGTCGCTCGGACGCCCATTGCTGTCGGCGGTGCTACCACGTTTCACCCGGCCCGTCGCTTCCCCACGACACTCTACGCGCGACCGCGACAAAGACTGACCTTGGACGAAGGCCGTGACGTCTTGCTGCGCCGCAAACACGCATGGCGACCATCAACATCGTTGGCCGAATGATCTCGGGATGCCGACGCTTTTGCGGCCATCGAACCGTCGATCACCGGCGCCTGAAGGGTTTCAGGCGGCGATATTCGAGGCAGGCAACGTCTCGGTGCCGGGTGGCGGAACCGACCGAACCGCCGCCCCGCTCTCCCAGCGTCCCGTCACCGAGGCCTGCATCGCCCTGCGCACCGAGGCCTCGGCCATGGCGGTGGCGCGCTTGCGGTCGGTGCCGGCCTCGAAGGCGATGGGATCGCCCCAGACCACGTGGACGTCGATCGGACCGTCCCGGAGGAAGACCGCGAGATGCGGCGCGAGCTCCATGTCGCCGTACCAGGCGATGCCCGGCCGCTCCGAGCGGACCACGGGCAGGCCGTTGCGGCGCGGATAGGTGAGGGCGAGGGGCTGGAGCCGGACACGGTCGCGAGTGCCGCCCTCGGCATCGATGGCGGCGCGGGCGGCCCCCACCAGGGAGGAGCGGAACGGCAGCAGCCGCGTTCCATCGCCCGTGGTGCCCTCGGCAAAGAGGACGATGAGATCGCCGTCGGTCAACCGGCTCGCCACCGTGGCGTTGACGCTGGCGGTGGCCGCGCGGCGCGCCCGCTCGATGAAGACGGTGCGCTGGAGCCGGGCCAGGGTTCCCACCACGGGCCAGCCGGAAATCTCCGATTTCGCCACGAACGAGAGCGGCCGCAGCGACCCGAGGACGAGGATATCGAGCCAGGAGATGTGGTTGGACAGGACGAGGGCCGGCTCGCCGAGGGCCGGCGGCGTGCCACTCTGCGTCACCCTCACCGAGAACAGCGCCAGGAAGATCCGGTGGAAGTAGGTCGGCGTATGCGCGGCGATGCGCCCCCGCCCGAACCTGAGGCTGAGGACGTGCGGCCCGACCAGCACCGCGAAGGCGAGGACGCAGATCAGGAGCCGGAAGACGGTGCCGAGACGCGTCATCGCCCGCAGCCAATCACGAATCGCGGCTCACGACAGGGACGCCGTCATGGTGAAGGCGGTGGCGCGGCTGCCATCGGGGCGGGCATAATACCCCGTCCGCTCGCCGACCTGCTTGAACCCGTGACGGGCATAGAGCTTCAGGGCGGCGGCGTTGCCCTCGTCGACCTCGAGATGGACGTTGCGCACGCCGCTCAATGCCAGATGCCCGAGATGCTCGCGCACGAGCTTGTGGCTCAGTCCCCCACCGCGCACGGCAGGCGCCAGGACGACGGTCAGAATCTCGGCCTCGTCGCCCACGCGGCGCGAGAGGATGAAGCCCTGGATCGAACCGGCCCGCCACAGGGCATGGGCCTCGGTGGAGCGCTCGCACAGCATCCGCTCGAATTCGTGGGCGTCCCACGGCCGCGCGAAGGCGGTGGCATGGAGGCGGGCGAGGGCGGCGGCGGAGGAGGAATCGCGCAGGGGCGTGACATAGGGCTCGCCACCCCAGGCGTCCCACCAGGCCAGCCACCAATCGAGAGCCCAGAGCGGAGAGACGGGACGAATCATCGACGGGCCAGCCTCGCGTGATCCTGGGGAGTGGCATCCGGTCCGCGCAGATAGAGCGGGCGTGCCAGGGCTTGGGCGGGGTCGGCCAGCATGCCGAGGGAGGCGATCCAGGCGATCTGCGGCGGGCCGGCATCGCTGACCGTCGCGGCGATGCCGCGGGACCTGAGCAAGCCCGACAGAGCGGGCGCACCGGACCCCACGAGGGTGACGGCATCACGGCCGACGTGATCGGCCGCTTCCTCGAGCCGCAACAGGCTGGGAGGCACGACGATGCCTTCCGCCATGTTCATGGCCTGAAAATAGACGGAGCCGTGCCGGGCATCGATCGCGGCCGCGATCAGGCCCTGGCCGTTCGTGGCGAGGAGCGGTGCCAGGAGGCCCGAGAGGGTGGTGACGCCGACCACCGGAATCTGTGCCGCGAGCCCGACGGCCCGGGCGGCCGACAGGCCGACGCGCAGACCGGTATAGCTCCCGGGACCGACGGTGACGGCGACCCGGTCGAGGCTCTCGAACCCACCATCCACCCGCGCCATCACGCGTTCGAGCATAGGAAGCAGCGCCTCG
Source organism: Methylobacterium sp. Leaf85 (assembly GCF_001422125.1). Taxonomy (NCBI): domain Bacteria; kingdom Pseudomonadati; phylum Pseudomonadota; class Alphaproteobacteria; order Hyphomicrobiales; family Methylobacteriaceae; genus Methylobacterium; species Methylobacterium sp. Leaf85. Next base: position 174,321 of record NZ_LMME01000023.1, read on the forward strand.
GCATGGCCACGGGCCAGCGTCATGGATTCTTCGGCGAGGAGATCGTCGGAGAGATCCGTCGCGATGCAGACGGAGCAGGCGTCGAGCGCCGTGTCGATAGCCAGGATACGCAACGTCACTCCAGATCGGGATGCCCGTCGGGCGCATGAGTTTACGACGGAAAAGGCCGCCCCGTCAGCGCGGGGCGGCCTCGAAAGAGACGAAGGACGCGGGGTGTTGCGCGCTTGCGACGGCGATCAGACCGCCTGGACCTCGCGCACCTCGGGGAGGAAGTGCTTGAACAGGTTCTGCACGCCGTGCCGGAGGGTGGCGGTGGAGGACGGGCAGCCGGAACAGGCGCCCTTCATTTCCAGGTAGACGACGCCCTCCTTGAAGCCGCGGAAGGTGATATCGCCGCCATCGCTGGCCACGGCCGGGCGCACGCGGGTCTCGAGGAGGTCCTTGATGGTGACGACGGTGTCGTGGTCCGCCTCGTCGTAGAACTCCTCCGCGTCGTCGCCGCCGAGGACGACGCCTTCGGCCAGGACCGGGGCGCCCGACTGGAAATGCTCCATGATCGCACCGAGGATCGCGGGCTTCACCTGCGGCCAGCCATGCTCGTTCTCGATCTTCGTCACCGAGATGAAGTCATGGCCGAAATACACGCCCGCGACTCCGGGTACGTCGAACAGGCGCTGCGCCAGGGGAGAGCGCGCGGCGGTTTCGACGTCGCGCGCCTCGAAGGTCGATTCGGGCAGGACCACGCGGCCGGGAAGGAACTTCAGGGTGGCGGGGTTCGGGGTGGCTTCGGTCTGGATGAACATGGCTTTGATGTATCCTCGTCCACTGCGCCGGTTCAAGGCCGGCCGGGAAGGGCGCGGGGAATGGCCCGCACCTCTGTATTCATGTGGACCGCGCGCGGGATTTTCTCAACCTGCACACCTCCGCGGTCATGCCCGCAGACGCGCTTTCGCTGTGTGGGATGTCGACAAGCCTCGATGCTTCCTGTATGGCCCGCGGCAACTCAAAACAGGATGCCGAAATCCTGACGCACGCATTCCCCTCCTGGGATCGCGGGCGCGCACCGGCAGGAACTTGACCATGAACATCATCCAGCAGCTCGAGCAGGAGCAGATCGCTGCGCTCGGCAAGACCATTCCCGACTTCCAGCCCGGCGACACGGTGACCGTGAACGTCAAGGTGAAGGAAGGCGAGCGCACCCGCGTGCAGGCCTATGAAGGCGTGTGCATCGCGCGCTCCGGTGGCGGCCTCAACGAGAGCTTCACCGTCCGCAAGATTTCCTACGGCGAGGGCGTCGAGCGCGTCTTCCCGGTCTACTCGCCGATGATCGATTCGATCGCCGTCGTGCGTCGCGGCAAGGTGCGTCGCGCCAAGCTGTACTACCTGCGCGACCGTCGCGGTAAGTCGGCCCGTATCGTCGAGCGCGCCGACCGTCCCGCCGAGAAGGCCGCAAAGGCCGACGCCTCGAAGGCCAACAAGGACGCCCGCAAGGCCGAGAAGGCCGCGAAGTCCGCGGCAAAGACCGCTGCCGAGTAAGATCTTCGGCGCGATTCGTCAGAATTGCGAAAGGCCGGGCATTGCCCGGCCTTTTTCGTTGGCGGATGGACGCCGCATCGGCATCCATCCCAAACCAGTCTCGTATCCCGAGACATGCTCGACCCACCCCATCCTCGATTGCAACAGTTACGAAGACGGATTGGCCGGCACGAGGATCATTTCCATCCGCCCGCCACGGGGGAAGGGGATCATTTTCATGTCCTGCTTCGGCGCAGGGCTCAACATCCGCGACGGCTCATTGCGCTGGTCGATCGCATGAGTCGCGTCGATATCTTGGTGACGCTGTTGAACGCCGCGCTTTCCCGAGGTCTGAGCGATCGCAGCGGATGAGCCTGTCGCGAGCACGAGCACGGCGGCAATTGCTACATTTTTATACAACATGATTTTCCTTAGTGCATGTTTCAGCTACATAAGGATCAACGAGCGTCCAATAATGCCTAATCCTACGCCAAACAGCCCAGTCCGCGAACAGGGTGCGGCGTCACACGGGCCATGAGGAAATGCGAGACATTGCGTTCGGAGAGGCGGATTAACCTCATGACTCGATTCGAACGTGGTCCCGCGAAAGCACAATAAAAAAGATCATCGGTAAGATGACGGCACACAGCAAAGTAAATCGAGTTTTTACTTCCGGAAGCGATCTCGATAAATAACGATAGATATCGGCGTCATCTTACGAAAGCGATCACGCCGCTCGAGTTCAAGTGATGAGAAGATTTCGTCGGAAACATTACTTCCGGCCGAAGCCTTGGTCGTTACAGCCCGAGGCAGCGACCGACGCCGCCTCGGAGGAGGGGTCAGCTTCATCGGCGTCCCAGAAAGGGCGGATTGGAGGTCGGGTCGGCCGATCGAACGAGGACGTCCCGACCCCTTCGCACCACTACCCCCGGCGCAGGGCCTCGAGCACCTTGCCGCCCGGTCGCCCGGTCTGCGGCATGCGGAGCTCGCGCTCGATGGCCTTGATCGCGTCGCGGGTCTTGGCGCCGACCTTGCCGTCCGGCTCGCCCACGTCATAGCCCCGAGCCGCCAGTCGGGTCTGAAGGTCGCGGCGCTCGGCGCGCGACAGGGGCGGATCGTCGGTGGGCCATTCCGCCTGGACGCCCGAGCGGCCGCGCAGGCGGTCGGACAGCACCGCGATGGCGAGACCATAGGATTCGGCGGCGTTGTAGGAATAGAGGGCGTCGAAATTCCGGGTCACCAGGAAAGCCGGGCCGTTGATGCCGGCCGGGAGCAGGATGCCGGCAGGGCCGTCTCCGGAAAGCGGGCGTCCGTCGATCCGGGTGACCCCCATGGAAGCCCAATGCGCCACGGCGTGCTTGTTCTTGCGCCCGGCGGCCCCGGCATTGAAGCCCTTCGGTACACGCACCTCGTAGCCCCAGGGCTGGCCGTTCGACCATTTGGCCACGCGCAGGAAGTTGGCGGTGGAGGCCACCGCGTCGGGCACAGAATCCACGAGGTCGCGGCGCCCGTCGCCGTCGCCGTCGACGGCGAGGCGCTGGTAGGTGGTGGGCATGAACTGGGTCTGGCCGAAGGCGCCGGCCCATGACCCCGTGAGGCGGGACGGGTCGATGTCGCCGCGCTCAATGATCTTCAGGGTCGCCATCAGCTCGCCCTTGAAGAAGCCCGCGCGGCGGTGATTCGAGCAGATCAGGGTGGCGAAGGATTGAACCAACGGCATCTTGCCGAGGTTCTTGCCGAAATTCGATTCGACGCCCCAGACGGCGGCAATGGTGTAGCGGTCGACGCCGTAGCGCGCCTCCGCATTGGCGAGGGCCTGACCGTGCTGCTTCATCGCCGCCTTGCCGTCGTCCACGCGCTCCTCGTCGACGAGGGCAGCCATGTAGTCCCAGATCGGCGTCTTGAATTCGGGCTGCGCCTGGGAGAGTTCGATGACCTTGTCGTCGAAGGCGATGCCGTCGGTCGCCGCGCGGAAGGTCTGGGCCGAGATCCCCTGCGAGGCCGCCTCCGCCTGAAGCGAGACGAGGCAGGAGCGGAAGTCGGCCTTGGCGGGTACGGACGCTGCCGCACTCGCGAGGCAGAGGAGGGCGGTCAGCTTCGCGCGCGACGTCATGGGCGGTCTCCCGGCGGGTTTCGGCGTTTCCCGACCTTTAAGCCGCGCGCATGGTAAACGAACCGTGATGATGCTGGCGCTCAGGCAAATCCGCGCGCGGCGAGCTTCTCCTCGTAGGCGTCGATCTTCGGCGCGCGCTTAAGGGTCAGGCCGATCTCGTCGAGCCCGTTGAGCAGGCTCTCCTTGCGCCCGGAATCGATGTCGAAATGCAGGGTGCCGCCATCCGGCCCCTTGATGGTCTGGCTTTCCAGATCGATCGTCAGGGTGGCGTTGGCGCCGCGCTCGGCATCGTCGAACAGCTTCTCCAGATCCTCAGGCGAGACGATGACGGCGAGGATGCCGTTCTTGGCGCAGTTGTTGAAGAAGATGTCGGCAAAGCTCGTGGAGATGATGCAGCGGATGCCGAAATCGGCGAGCGCCCAGGGGGCGTGCTCCCGCGACGAGCCGCAGCCGAAATTGTCGCCGGCCACCAGCACCTTGGCGTTGCGATAGGCCGGCTGGTTGAGGACGAAATCCGGGTTCTCGGAGCCGTCGTCGTTGTAGCGCATCTCGGAGAACAGGCCCTTGCCCAGCCCGGTGCGCTTGATCGTCTTGAGATACTGCTTCGGTATGATCCGGTCGGTATCGACGTTGGTGATGCGCATCGGCGCGGCAACGCCGGTCAGGGTCGTGAACTTTTCCATGATGCTCGAAGTCCGGGTGGTTGAGAGTTCCGCGCTCGTCTCCCCGGCTATGAACCTCGTCTTGAGGTGGAAGGGCAGGGCACACGGTGCTTTCGTCGGCCGAAAAGAATCCAAAGCGATGTTTAGCACCGCGTGTGGTTGGCGGTAAGCCTGTCTCGCCGCAGTCGTCGAAGCCGCTTATGGTAGCCGCGATCAATGACCGGGATGACGCGATGAACGAGACCGCCAATCAGTTCAAGAAGGCGCCCAAGCGCAAAAAGGAAAAGGCCCGGAGCGTTTCCGTGTCACCGGAAATGCGCCAGGCCTATGCCGATTTGATCAAGGAGCGCGAAGAGCGCGAGGCCTATGCCCAGCATCTGCCCGCCGAGGGCGGCAAGCGCTGAGCACGGTTCTCGACCTCAGCGCTTCAGGGGACCGGCCTCGATCACGTCTTCCAGCGTCCGCAGGCCGGCGCGGGGAGCGTTGACGAGGCAGGCCATGTTGCCGGGCGGATGCTGGTTCTTCCACATCTTGGTGTGCGCCTGGGGGATCTTGTCCCACGGGAACACCTCGCTCATGCACGGGTCGATGCGCTGGTCCAGAACGAACTGGTTGGCGGCCGAGGCCTGCTTCAGGTGGGCGAAGTGCGAACCCTGAATGCGCTTCTGGCGCATCCAGACGTAGCGGGCATCGAAGGTGATGTTGAAGCCGGTGGTGCCGGCGCAGAACACCACCATGCCGCCGCGCTTCACAACGAGCGCCGAGACCGGGAAGGTCGCCTCGCCGGGATGCTCGAAGACGATGTCGACGTCGTTGCCCTTGCCGGTGATGTCCCAGATCGCCTTACCGAACTTGCGGGCTTCCTTGGTCCAGGCGTGGAATTCCGGCGAGTTCACCTTAGGCAGCTGACCCCAGCAATCGAAGTCCTTGCGGTTGATGACGCCCTTGGCACCGAGGCTCATCACGTAGTCGCGCTTCGACTCGTCCGAGATCACCGCGATGGCGTTCGCACCAGAGGCGGCGCAGAGTTGGACGCCGAACACGCCGAGACCGCCCGAGGCGCCCCAGATCAGCACGTTCTGGCCGGGTTTCACCGTATGGGGAGCGTGGCCGAACAGCATGCGGTAGGCGGTGGCGAGGGTCAGCGTGTAGCAGGCGCCTTCCTCCCAGGTGAGGTGCTGCGGCCGCTTCATCAGCTGGCGCGACTGCACCCGGCAGAACTGCGCGAACGAGCCGTCTGGGGTCTCGTAGCCCCAGATCCGCTGCGAGGGCGAGAACATCGGGTCGCCGCCGTTACATTCCTCGTCGTCACCGTCGTCGCGGTTACAATGGACGATGACCTCGTCGCCGACCTTCCAGCGCTTCACCTTGGCGCCCACGGCCCAGACGATGCCAGAGGCATCCGAACCGGCGATATGGTAATCGGCCTTGTGCACGTCGAAGGGGGAGATCGGCTCGCCGAGCCCGGCCCACACGCCGTTGTAGTTGATACCGGCGGCCATGACGTAGACCAGCACTTCGTCGTCGCCGATCTCCCAGGTCGGCACCACCTCGACCTGCATCGATTCCTCCGGCGGACCGTGACGCTCGCGCCGGATCGCCCAGGCATACATCTTCGCCGGAACGTGGCCGAGGGGCGGGATCTCGCCCAACTCGTAGAGGTCCTTGCCCTCGGTCGTATTCAAGGCCGCACTCGCCGACATCTTGGCTCTCCCGGTTATTCTTCTGAGCGACCCTATATCGACGAACCTGAACTGCTCCAAGGCCCCCTAAATGGCCATGACCCGTCACCACGCTTCCGCACCGGAGCCGTCGGCCGGGTCAATTTGTGTATTCAAAATATTGTTGCTTCAACAGACTGGCAAAGTCGGCGCATTCCGCATCGAAATCAATGCTTTAGAGCGACTTCGCATCTGCCTTGTCGTGCGGCGTCCTTTAATTCGCTTGATCCTGGCGTCTAGAATTTTTCGAAACATTCTGAGCCATGAGCCGAGAAGTCCGACCTTCGGCCAGATGACGGACGCCCGAGGCTTGGATAGGGTGCCGCACAATAAGCGCGAGATGGCGCGGCCGTTGGAATCGAGTGGAGTCAGTGGAATGAGCGCGAGTGCGACCGTCGCCGAGGTCAAGCGCGACAAGCCCTGGATCATCAGGACCTATGCCGGCCATTCCAACGCCAAGGAATCGAACGCCCTCTACCGGGGCAACCTCGCCAAGGGTCAGACCGGCCTGTCGGTGGCTTTCGATCTGCCGACCCAGACCGGCTACGATCCCGACCACGAACTGGCGCGCGGCGAGGTCGGCAAGGTCGGCGTGTCGATCGCGCATCTCGGCGACATGCGGGCGTTGTTCGATCAGATCCCGCTCTCGCAGATGAACACCTCGATGACGATCAACGCCACGGCGCCGTGGCTGCTGTCGCTCTATCTCGCGGTGGCCGAGGAGCAGGGCGTGCCTTTCGCCGGCCTCCAGGGCACCACTCAGAACGACATCATCAAGGAGTATCTCTCGCGCGGCACCTATGTATTCCCGCCCGCGCCCTCGCTTCGCCTGACCAAGGACGTGATCCTGTTCACGACCAAGGAAGTGCCGAAGTGGAACCCGATGAACGTGTGTTCCTACCACCTGCAGGAGGCCGGAGCGACGCCGGTGCAGGAGCTCTCCTACGCGCTGGCCATCGCCATCGCGGTGCTCGACACGGTGCGCGACGACCCCGATTTCGACGAGGCGAGCTTCGCCGACGTGTTCAGCCGCATCTCGTTCTTCGTGAATGCCGGCATGCGGTTCGTGACCGAGATCTGCAAGATGCGGGCGTTCTCGGAACTCTGGGACGAGATCGCCCAGGAGCGCTACGGCATCACCGACCCGAAGAAGCGCATTTTTCGCTATGGCGTTCAGGTCAACAGCCTAGGGCTCACCGAGCAGCAACCCGAGAACAACGTCCACCGCATCCTCATCGAGATGCTGGCCGTCACCCTGTCGAAACGCGCCCGCGCCCGTGCCGTGCAGTTGCCGGCCTGGAACGAGGCTCTCGGCCTGCCGCGCCCCTGGGACCAGCAATGGTCCATGCGCATGCAGCAGATCCTCGCCTTCGAGACCGACCTCCTCGAATACGACGACATCTTCGACGGGTCGAAGGTCATCGACGCCAAGGTCGAATCCCTCAAGGAAGAGACCCGCGCGGCGCTCAAGGAGATCGGCGGGATCGGCGGCGCGGTGGCGGCGGTCGAGACCGGGGCGCTGAAGCGCGCCCTCGTGGAATCCAACGCCAAGCGCATCTCGGCCATCGAGGCCGGCGATCAGGTCGTCGTCGGCGTCAACAAGTTCCAGGCCGGTGAGCCCTCACCCCTCACGGCCGGGGAGGGCGCCATCTTCACGGTCTCCGAGACGGTGGAGATGGAAGCCGAGCAGCGCATCCGCGACTGGCGGGCCAAGCGTGACGGCAAGGCCGTGGAGAAGGCCCTCGACGAGCTCGAAGCCGCCGCGCGCTCGGGCGCCAACATCATGCCGGTCTCGATCGCGGCGGCGAAGGCCGGCGTCACCACCGGCGAATGGGGCACGCGCCTGCGCCAGGTCTTCGGCGAATACCGTGCCCCCACCGGCGTCAGCCTCGAGACGATCTCCTCGGGTGCCGCCGAGGACGCCAAGCTCCTCATCGCCGATCTCGGCGAGCGCCTGGGCGAGACGCCCAAGCTCGTCGTCGGCAAGCCCGGCCTCGACGGCCATTCGAACGGCGCCGAGCAGATCGCGCTTCGTGCCCGCGACGTCGGGTTCGACGTGACCTATGACGGCATCCGCCAGACCCCGGCCGAGATCGTGGCGAAAGCCAAGGAGACCGGCGCCCACGTGGTCGGCCTGTCGATCCTGTCCGGCAGCCACGTTCCGCTGGTGCGCGACGTGAAGGCGAAGATGCGGGAAGCCGGCCTCGACCACGTCCCCCTCGTCGTCGGCGGCATCATCTCGCCGGAGGACGAACTCGTGCTCAAGAACATGGGCGTCACGGCGGTCTACACGCCGAAGGACTACATCCTCGACACGATCATGATCGGCATCGCCAAGGTGGTGGGCCGCGCCCTCGACAAGCGCGCCGCCGAGAAGGCGGATGCCGCCGCCGGGATCGGCGGCTCCTCCGTCAGGGGTGGTGAGACGGTATTCTAGCGCCGCATATTCCTCTCCGATTTGGGGGAGGGCGTCTGCGAAACGGGTGGGGGAGAGGTGCCGGTCCCGAGCACGGGGCACTTCTCTCCCGAGGTGAGGCGAAGTACGGCGTGCGCACGACCCGTCGACACCAGCGGAACCTCACACGACAATGCCCTTCGCGCCGCTCGTCGCCGTACCGCTGGCTGCCGGCCTCAGCGCGGTCCTGATTGTCCTTCTGAAACCACTCCTGCAGCGATACGCCCTTGCGCGTCCGATCGCTCGGTCGAGCCACAGCGTCCCGACGCCCCAGGGTGCGGGCATCGCCATCGTCCTGGCGATCCTTGCCGCCTGCGGGCTCCTTGCGTCGCTGACACCGCCGATGCCGGACGCGATGGAAGCCCTGGTCCTGGCTCACGCGACCCTGATCCTCGCCGTGGTCGGCGCCGTGGACGACATCCGGCCGCTGCCGGCCTCCCTCCGGCTCGGTCTCCAGACGCTCGTCGTGGCAGCTCTCGTCCTGTCCGTGGATGGCCGGCTGCTCCCGGACGTGCCGCTCGCCGCCGAACGGGCTTTCGCGGTCCTGGCCGGCGTGTGGTTCGTGAACCTCACGAACTTCATGGACGGTCTCGACTGGATGACGGTCTCGGCCATGGTGCCGGTCACCGGCGCGCTCATGCTCCTCGGACTCGTCGGCGGTCTGCCGCCGTTGCCGACCCTCGTCGCCGCATCCCTCCTCGGTGCGTTGATCGGATTCGCGCCCTTCAATCGCCCGGTGGCCCGCCTGTTCCTGGGCGATGTCGGCTCCCTTCCCATCGGCCTTCTCGTGGCGTGGCTTCTGTATCGGTTGAGCCTGCAGGGCGGGCTGGCGGCCGCCATCCTGCTTCCGCTCTACTACCTGGCCGATGCCACGCTGACGCTGCTGCGCCGTGCCACCAAGGGCGAGCCAGTCTGGCAGGCGCATCGCAGCCATTTCTACCAGCGCGCCACCACGAACGGCTTCTCGGTGATGGAGGTCGTCACCCGGGTCTTCCTGCTCGACGTCGCCCTGGCGATCCTTGCGGGGGCGACCTTGCTTTGGCCGTCCCCGCTCGTCACGCTCATTGCAATGAGCGCGGGCACGGCCCTCGTCGCCCTGGTGCTGCGGCAGTTCTCGACGATGCAAAGAGGAAAAGCCCCTTGAGCGGAAACGTCATCGCGCTCACCGGTGCCACCGGCTTCATCGGCCGCCACCTGCTGCGCTCCCTATCCGATCAGGGCTACCGGGTCCGGGTGCTTCTGCGCCGCCCGGTCGAGCTGCCCCCCGGCGCCAGCGGGGCCGTGGTGGGCGATTTGAGCCGTCCCATGAACATGGCGGCGGCGTTGTCCGGCGTCGACGCCATCGTTCATTCCGCTGGCCTCGCCCATGCCATGTCCGGCACGCCGGAGGACGATTATCGCTCTTCGAACATCGAGGCGACGCGACGTCTCGCCGAAGCCGCAGCCAAGGCGCGGGTCGGGCGCTTCGTGTTTCTCTCCTCGATCAGGGCACAGACGGGAATCAGCGCGGCGGGAGCCATCACTGAAAACGATCGGCCAAATCCCACGGATGCCTATGGCCGCTCGAAACTCGCCGCCGAGGCAGCCCTGGCCGAGATCGGGATCGACTGGGTCGCCCTGCGTCCGGTCCTCGTCTACGGCGCGGGGGTGAAGGGCAACATGGCAGCACTCCTGCGGCTCGCACGCACGCCCTATCCCCTGCCGTTCGCGAGTCTGACGGGGCGCCGGTCGCTGATCTCGGTGGAGAACCTGTCGGCCGCCATCGTCACGGTCTTGCGTCACCGAGGGCCGCTCGGCCGTTCCCTGGTGGCGGCCGAACCCGACGCGCTCAGATTGCCCGAGATGATCGCTGCGTTGAGGGCGGGCCTGGGCCGGCGCGCCGGTCTCGTTCCCTGTCCGCCGAGCCTGCTCGGCCTGGCCTGCCGGGTGACGGGTCGGGGAGAGGTCTTCGAGCGCCTGTCGGGGGATCTCGTAGCATGTTCCGACGGGCTGTCGGCGCTGGGGTGGACGCCCGCTCAGACCTCCTCCGAAGGGCTCGCCGCCCTGTCCCGCGGCGATACGGCAGCTTAAGCCGGCACGGTCACCGGGGCCGGCTTCGGCTCGGGGACGCATTTCGGCCGGTTGCGATAATCCGGAATGGCGGTCTCGAACACCAGGTCGGCGGCGGCCCTGTCATGGGTCTCCACCGCCCGCTTCAACGCCGCGATCCAGCTTTCCAACACGGACCTGTCGGCGAAGACGGGCTTGGCTGCCATGACGCCGTCGATCCCGTCGAGGGCGACACGCGGCTCCTCGCGGGCGAACAGGATCTCGTTCAGGCGCTCTCCCGGCCGCGATCCGGTGAAGACCACCTCGATATCCTCGCCGGGCTCGAATCCGGCGAGCCGGATCATGCGCTCGGCGAGATCGAGAATGCGCACGGGCTGGCCCATCTTCAGCACGTAGACCGCCGCACGCTGGTCGGATTCGGGGGTGGTCAGGGAGAGGCAGCGTCCCTCGCGGTCGCCGTGGGAGGCGGCGGTGAGAACGAGGTCGGCGGCCTCGCGCACGGTCATGAAATAGCGCACCATCTCCGCATCGGTGACGGTGACCGGGCCGCCCCGCGCGATCTGCGCCTTGAACACCGGGACCACCGACCCAACGGAGCCCAGCACGTTGCCGAACCGCACCGCGATCAGCCGGGTCGGCTTTTCCTGCGGCGCGACGGCCTGCTCGGCATCGAGAGCCTGAGCCACCATCTCCGCCAGCCGCTTGGTGACGCCGAGTTGGGAGACCGGCTCGATGGCCTTGTCGGTGGAGATCATCACCATGGCGCGGGCGCGGGCGGCGACCGTCGCATCCGCCACGTTGATGGAACCGAGGACGTTGGTCTTGATGCCCTCGGGCCAGTCCCGCTCCAGATACGGCACCTGCTTCAGGGCAGCGGCGTGGAACACGTAATCCGGCCGGAAGTCGGCGAAGACGCCGTGCAGACGCTCCCGGTCGCGGATGTCGCACAGAGCGCCGGTCACATCTGCCGCCGCGATGGCTGGCTGGCTCAGGATGCCGTGGAGGGCCGGCTCGGAATTTTCCACGACTAGGACCGAAGCCGCGCCGAAGGCGACGGCCCGGGCGACGATCTCCGAACCGATCGAGCCGCCACCGCCGGTGACGATGACGCGCGTTCCCTTGAGGAATCGCTCCAGGCGCGGCCGGTCGATGGAAACGGTGGGCCGAAGGAGCAGGTCCTCGATCTCCAGGGGCGCCAGTTCGGCATCGCGCATCCCCTCGCCGAGACTCGTGACCCGAGAGAGCGGGACGCCGAGGCGCCGGGCGCGGGCGATCAGGTCGTCGGGGCCGGCCTCGGGCGTCAGGGCGTTGGGCACGGCGACGAGGCGGCGCACGGGAGATCCCTCGGCGGCGAGGTTCGCGACGACGCGTTCGAGGTCCGAAAATCCACCCAGCACGGGGATGCCGCGCATGATCTGTCCGGTCTCGTTGCTGCGCGGCGACAGGATGCCCTTGGGGGACAGGTGTCGCACCGAGCCCGCTTCGATGGCCCGAAGGAGAAGCTCGATATCCCTGCCGCGTCCCAGCAGCAGCGTCGGGGTCGTGGCGCCGCGAGCCTGGCTCTGCCGCGAGCGGGAATATTTCAGGTAGCGGAAGGCGAGCCGGGTGCCGCCCAACAGGAAGATCTGCAGCACCCAATACAGGGCGATGGCGATCTTTCCGAAGAAGTAGAAACCGTACATGCTCGCGGAAACGAGCACGTAATCGACCACGAGAAGAGTCAGGGCAAGCACGCTCGCCGCACGTACGATCCCGGCAAGATCGGGGAGCGAGGCGAAGCGCCACTTGGTTCGGTAGAGCTTGAACCAGCTGTAGACCAGCGCGGCGAAGCCGACGAAAGGCGGCAGAAGAATCGGGAGCGCGTGCAAGCGTTCGGAGAGCAACTCACCGTTGAACCGAAAGACGAAGGTGAGGGTCACGGCCAGGACGGTCGCCACGCAATCGTGGACCACCATCACCGCCGACTTGTAGATGCGCTGCTTCATGGGCTCCGGGCCGGGCGCGGTATCGGCGACGGGATGCCTCTCTGTCAACGCATCCGCGAACCGAGAAGCCGCCCATCAAGTCAAGGACTGCACCGCACGCCTGACCGCATCGTCGGTTTCGTCCAAGTCCGGCGCGTCGATGTGCCGATACCGTGCCTGGATGAGACCGAACACGCCGAAAGCGAGATGACCCGCCGCAACGACGCCGAGGAGAGCCGCACCATAGGGTTGGGACCGCAGGGCCGAGAAGGCGCCGGCCAGACCCTTTACCTCCGAGGAGGCCTGGTACCAGGCAGCGACGATGACGAAGCCGCCGATGATGAGGAACGCGATCCCGCGAGCGCCATAACCGAACTGGCCGAGCGGCTTGACCCATCGGCAATGGGCTTCGTCAAGGGCGAGTCGATCCGTGACATCGCCCTTCCAGGCCTTCACCAGAAAGGCGATCCCGCCGCCGATGATTCCGAGGCCGATCAGGCCGACGAGCCAGGGACCGAACGGCTTCGCCAGGAGCCAGGCGGTCCAGTCCTGCAAGCCGTCGCCGCCACCCGCTCTTCGGCCCAGGCCGAGGGCAAGGCTCGCCGCCGTGATGCCGAGGCCGGCCGCGACGATGCCACTGCCAAAATGGGCCAGACGAACCACGATCCCCTTCGCCGAAGTCCCATGGCGGTCGGCGTCGGTAACGGATTCGACGAGGCGCCAGGTCGCGAAGCCGAACAGACCCAAAGCGATAAGGCCGACGAGGATCACCCCGAACGGGCCGAGGAAGACCCAGCGGATCGCACTCTCGCTGTCGCCCGCTCGACCGCCTTGGCCCAGTGCCGCGAGAAGCGCCAGCCCGCCGACGATGCAGTAGACGATGCCTCGCGCACCGAACCCCATGCGCGCCAGACGCTCGATGGTATTGCGGCCCAGTCGATTCACGAGGTGACCTTCACGATGGCGTGCTTCGGAGACGGCTGGATGTGCCGTACCATTCTCAACGCCGATCGGGCTCGGACCGCTCCGGCATGGCCCTCACTTCATTGCCGGCGCGAGACCCGCTCCTCCTACTCGTTCGAACGCGTCGTCTTCCCGGCGAGGGCCACATAGAATCCGAGGCCGTCTCCGGCCGGAAGGGTCTGGAGCCTGTCGACGATCCCCTTGCGCTTCGCGTCGAGCAACAGCCGCCCAACGGGCTGGAACAGGGTCTCTCCGCCGCCGTCCGGCGGGGGATCGAAGCGGATCGCCACGGTCTTGCCTTTGCCGAAGCGACTGCGCTCCAGCATGTCGTTCAAGGATGCTTCGGCCGTTGGACGATTCGTCCCGCGCAGGTCGAGAACGGATTCCGCATCGGTGACTCCCAGAGAGCCGCGCAGCTTGTCGGCGTAGAAATCTTCAAAGTGGGGCAAGGGCAGGACCTGACGCGGCGAGGGCGAGGAGAGGCTCAGAGGGGCAGTCCGGTATAGAGGGCGCCGACCGGCACGGCGCCACCGAGTTCGGGAAGGACGAGACTGTCGTCGCGATACAGGGCCTCCACCGTCCAGCTCCCCGCCTCGGTCCGGCGCCAGGCCTCGCCTCTGACCTCGTCCTGCGAAACGATGAGGAAGGTCCGCAGGCTCGGCACAGAGCAGTAGAAATCGGTCTTGCGGCCGCGATCGAGACTCGTCGTGCTCGGGGACGGAACCTCGGCCACCAGCAGAGGGTCGCTGGTATAGCCGTCCTGACCCACTGGGCCGCGGGTCACGACGATGTCGGGGATCGGCGCGAAATCGTCCATCGCCGCGCTGAGCACACCGAGGCCGGGAAGCGCGTTGCAGCCCCGGCGTTCCGCGAGCTCGTCGAGGCGCCGGATCAGGTTGGAAACGATGCACTGATGGCGCGCGGTGGGCGGCGACATCGGCAGGGCTATGCCGTCGATCAGTTCCCAGCGTTCCTCGTCGGGCCGGGGCTCGGCCCAGGGGCGGAACTCGGCGACGGTCATGCGGGTATCGCGGCGCGCGGCGTCGGCCATGGCGGGGGCTCCCGATCGGATACGGGATGGTAGCATCCCGCCGGAACCCTGCAACATCCGTGCAGAGCAAGCCGCTATGCAGTCGTGCTCGGACGGTATCCCGAGGCTCCACAGCGCGGCCTGGGGAAAGACGTGGCGTTGGTCCTCGCCGACCATGGCCTGACCCTCGGCGCCAAGCAGAGGGCACGGAGCGCGGGGAGTACGATCCCGCGCCCCGTTCGTCCGTTCAGCTTTGAACGAGGACGTTCCGGAACTGCCAGGGGTCGGTCTCGTCGATGTTTTCGGGGAACAGGCCCGGACGGCCGGTGAGCGGCGTCCAGTCGGTGTACACGCCGACGACAGGGCCGAGATACGGCATCTGGACTTCGAGGCAGCGGCGGAAATCCATCTCGTCGGCCTCGACGATGCCGGCTTCCGGGTTCTCCAGAGCCCAGACCATGCCCGCGAGCACGGCCGAGGTCACCTGAAGGCCGGTGGCGTTCTGGTAGGGCGCGATGCGGCGGGTCTCCTCGATGGAGAGCTGCGAGCCGAACCAATAGGCGTTCTTCTCGTGGCCGTAGAGGAGCACGCCGAGTTCGTCGATCCCATCGACGATCTCGTTCTCGTCGAGAATGTGGTGCTTCTCCTGCACCTCGGCGGCCTTGCCGAACATCTCGTGGAGCGAGAGCACGGCGTCGTTGCAGGGGTGGTAGGCGTAGTGACAGGTCGGGCGGTAGGCGGCGCGCTCGCCCTCCAGAACCGTGTAGTAATCGGAGATCGACACGGCCTCGTTATGCGTCACCAGGAAGCCGAACTGGCTCTGGGCGGTCGGCGTCCACGAGCGAACGCGGGTGTCGGCGCCGGGCTGGAGTAGGTAGATCGCGCAGCGCGAGCCCTTCTCCTGGTCGCGGGCATTGTCCGGGCGCCAGGTCTCGTGGGTGCCCCAGCCGAGCTCGGCCGGCTGGTTGCCCTCGGAGACGAAGCCTTCCACCGACCAGGTGTTGACGAACACGCCCATGGGCTTCGGGCCCTTGGCGCGCTGGGTGTCGCGCTCGGCGATATGGATGCCCTTGACGCCGACCTCGCGCATGAGCGCCGCCCACTCGTCCCGGGTCTTCGGCTCGGGCGTGGTCAGGCCGAGATCGGAGGCGACGTTGAGAAGCCCCTGCTTGACGAACCAGGAGACCATGCCGGGATTGGCGCCGCAGCACGAGACGGCGGTGGTGCCGCCGGGATTGGCGGCGCGCGCATCGAGGATATCCTGGCGCAGGGCGTAGTTGGTGCGGTCGCCCTGGCTCTTGGACTTGTCGAAGTAGAAACCGGGCCAGGGCTCGGCGACGGTGTCGATGTAGAAGGCGCCGAGCTCGCGGCACAATTCCATGATGGCGCGGGAATAGGTGTCCACGGACACGTTCACGCAGAAGCCCTGCCCGCCGCCCTCGGTGAGGAGGGGCGTGAGGACCTCGCGGTAATTGTCCTTGGTCAGCGCCACCTGCTCGAAGCGCAGGCCATGCTGATCGGCCAGGGACTTGTGCGCATCCGAGGGCTCGACGACGGTGAAGCGCGCCTTGTCGTATTCGAAATGACGCTCGATGAGCGGAAGGGTCCCGCGACCGATCGAGCCGAAGCCGATCATCACGATGGGACCGCTGATGCGGCCGTGGACGGGCCAGGAGGTGGCGGCTTCGGTCATGCGGGCAATCCTTCTTCTCGGCCCCGCTCGAACTCACGAGCGAGGCACGTCCTTAGTCGGCGGAAATGACGCTCAGGCGACGGGCTAGTGGCCGGTCGAGGGCGTGCGGTCAACCACGTCGTCGCCTACCGCCTCGTGGACCACGAGAGGCCCAAGCGGGAAGATCATTAACATGACGTTACGTCGACACATGATTCAGACGCGGGTCGCCGTCCCGTTGGATGCCGTTGCGAACGGTCGGCGCCGCACCGATATTGCGATGCAACAAACACGGCATAGACACACCTGAAGGGACGGAAAACGCCAGAACGCCAAATGACGGAGTTCCTATGTTATCCTTGTTTATCGCAAACACCCCCGCGCCGGCCGAAGAGCCGATCGATCGCGATCCCGGCGTCATCACCCTCGCTGCGGCCCTGATCCGCGCCGTGCGCCGCCAGCACGATGCAGCCTTCCGCCGCCGTTGCGACCAGGCGACGACCACCACCGCCATCTAGCGCTCACGCCGCCTGTCGTCGTGCATCCAATCCCTCCAGACAGGCAGCCTCTTCGAGGGTGCCTGAGGCGGAGAGAATGCCGCTCGCCCCGTCGAGTGCGCCCTTGCGGAGATTGAGACCGAGGAACCGTGCCCGTTCGAACGGGCCGGGCATGGACAGCCCGGTCATCAGATCACCGGTAAAACCAAAACGGGCGTAATACGGCGCATCGCCCATGAGGACGATGGCGCTGTGACCGAGGGCGCGCGCCCTGCCGATGGAGGCCCACATCAGGGTGCTGCCGAGGCCGTGGCCCCGAAGCGAGGGATCGACGGCGAGCGGCCCCAACAGCAGGGCAGGCCGCCCAAGCCCTGCCTCCACGTGCCACAAACGAACGGTGCCGACGACACGGCCGCTCAGTTCCGCGGTCAGTGCCAGACCGTTGGCAGGCATGCGTCCTTCGCGCAGACGCTCGGACGTCTTGAGGAATCGCGCCGGGCCGAAACAGGTATCGAGCAGCTGCTCCCGAGCCGATAGATCGGTCGGCCGTTCGTCGCGAATTTCGATCAAGGCCATGCCCTTTCCCAGATCCTGCCGGGTAACCCAACTGACGTGACGGCGGGCGGTTCTGCGCCGGAGATGGGCGACGGAACCGTCCGCGTCCGCTACCGAACGACCATGGAGCCGTTCGGCCGACGATGATATCGCGGTCAGATGACGTATTGCTGAAGGGGCGGGAACCCATTGAACGCCACCGCCGCATAGGTGGTGGTGTAGGCCCCGGCTCCTTCGATCAGCACCTTGTCGCCGATGGAAAGCGAGACGGGGAGCGGGTAGGGCACCTTCTCGTAGAGCACATCCGCGGAATCGCAGGTCGGCCCGGCGAGCACGCAGGGAGACATGCGATCCTCGTCGTGCTCGGTGCGGATCGCGTAGCGGATCGACTCGTCCATGGTCTCGGCGAGCCCGCCGAACTTGCCGATGTCGAGATAGACCCAGCGGATCTCGTCCTCGGCATCGGACTTCTTCGAGACCAGGATCACCTCGGCCTCGATCATGCCGGCATTGCCGACCATGCCGCGACCGGGCTCGATGATGGTTTCGGGCAGCTGGTTGCCGAAATGCTTGGTGAGCGCGCGGAAGATCGCGTCTCCGTAGGATTCAACCCCCGGCACGGCCTTGAGATACTTGGTGGGAAAGCCGCCGCCGAGATTGACCATGGACAAGGCGATGCCGCGATCGGCGCATTCGCGGAAGATCGTGGAGGCGGAGGCGAGCGCCCCGTCCCAGGCTTCGATGTTGCCCTGCTGCGAGCCTACATGGAACGACACGCCATAGGCGTGCAGGCCCTGGCGGCAGGCATGCTCGAGCACGTCGACGGCCATCTCCGGCACGCAGCCGAACTTACGCGACAGGGGCCATTCGGCGCCTGCACCGTCGCAGAGGATGCGGCAGAACACCTGGACCTCGCCGGCTTCGATACCGGCCGCATCGGCGGCGCGGGAAATCTTCTCGACCTCGGCCTCGCAATCGACGGCGAACAGGCGCACGCCGAGTTTGAGCGCGCGACCGATGCAGCGCTCCTTCTTGATGGTGTTGCCGAAGGAAATCCGGTCGGCCGTGGCGCCGGAGGCAAGCGCCATCTCCACCTCGACCACGGAGG
Source organism: Methylobacterium sp. Leaf85 (assembly GCF_001422125.1). Lineage (NCBI taxonomy): Bacteria > Pseudomonadati > Pseudomonadota > Alphaproteobacteria > Hyphomicrobiales > Methylobacteriaceae > Methylobacterium > Methylobacterium sp. Leaf85. The sequence goes on from NZ_LMME01000023.1 coordinate 192,625, forward strand.
CCGTGTCGAAGCAGGAGCCCATCTCGGCGAGCAGACGCAGCACTTCCGGAGCCGGGTTCGCCTTCACCGCGTAGAAGACGCGGGTATCGGGCAGCGCGCGGGCGAAGGCCGTGAAGTTGTCGCGCACGACATCGAGGTCTAGCACCATCACCGGGCCTTCGTCCTGGCCCATGTCACGGCGAGCGCGCAGAAAATCGCGGATACGATCGGTCATGGTCGTTCCAACCCACAGGTTCGCGAGCGCCCGTTCGTGGGGCGCGCTGTCGAAATCGGGACGGCGATCAGCCGTCCGGCGTCGGGGGGCGATGCAACGCGATGGGCGGCGTGCTTTGGAGACACGTCGTCGACCGCGGGCGCATCAGCACCCGGAAGCTGCCGTGGATTGGAAGGGAGATCCCCACCGCACGCCGGGCAAAGAGAAACAAGCCTCTTCGGTGCCGGCCTTTGGAGGGCCGACGAGACCAAAAAAGCCCGTTCGTCGTTGCTTTAAGCTGCGTCCCCCGTGGAGAGCGGGGTTCGCCGGTTTCGCCTCCGGCTGCCGGTTGTTGTCGGGGTCCGGTGTTGCCACCTGGATGCCGGCCGGAGGGAATCCACCCTGTCGACCATCGATCCTTTAAGACCCCTGGCGGCTGTCCGGCAGTTGGCCGGATGCCCACCAACCGACACGCGGCCACAGGCACGTGCGAAATTGGGCAAGGCGCATATACGTCTCATGCGACTCCGCAACAAGGAAAAACGGTCCCGAGCCCGCAAAAACACCGCCGTTCCCCGGCATTGTGGCCGCGAAGGCTCACTCCATCGCGCGAGCTCTTTTCAAGGCGCCGCGAACGGGTCATTGAGCAAGCGGTTTTCATGCTGATCGAACCATTCCAATCCGCTTCCTCATCCTGAGGTCCCGGAGTGCTGCGGAGGCCTCGAAGGAGGGCTCCAGCACGCATGGCGGCCTCTGGAGGGTTCCTTCGAGGCCCGCCGAGACGGGCACCTCAGGATGAGGCGGCTGGATGGGACCGTGCGGGGAAGCCCGATCGTCTCTCACCACCGACCAGAGCCGCAGGATCATGACCGAGCCTACCCGCCGCGCGCTTCTCACCGGGATCGCCGCCCTGTCCGTCGCCGGCACCGCGTCGACGGCGCAGGATGGACGCGCACCCAAACCCTTCGATTTCGAGGAGGTGGAACGGCGGGCCGAGGAACTCGCCAAGGTCGCCTACGATGCCCGCGTACCGCCCCTTCCGGCTCCCATCGCAAAGCTCGATTACGACGCCTGGCGTGACATCCGTTTCAAGCCCGACAAGGCCTTTCTCGGGGGAGAGAACAGCCCATTCCGGCTGCAGCTTTTCCATGTCGGCTTTCTCTACACGCGCCCCGTCACCGTGAACCTCGTGCGGCGTGGCATCGCGACTCCTATCGCCTATCAGTCGAGCCTGTTCGACATGGGTCGGACGAAGCTCGACAAGCCTCTGCCCGTCGATCTCGGCTTTGCCGGCCTCCGCTTCCACAGCTACCTCAACAAGCCGAACCTGCTCGACGAACTCATCGTGTTTCTCGGCGCCAGCTATTACCGCTTCCTCGGGCGCGATCAGCTCTACGGCCTCTCGGCGCGGGGCCTCGCCCTCAATGTGGAGGGGGAGGGCGCCCCGGAGGAATTCCCGGTCTTCCGCGAATTCTGGGTGACGATGCCGGAGACCAACGCCGACGCCCTGCTGGTCCATGCCCTCCTCGATAGCCCCTCGGTGACCGGGGCCTTCGCCTTCACCGTCAAGCCCGGCGACGAGACCAGCGTCGCCGTTCGCTCGACGCTGATCCCAAGGGTTGCGCTCCCATCGGTGGGCGTCGCGCCGCTGACCTCGATGTTTTTCATCGGCGAGAACGACCGGCACCACTCCGACGATTACCGGCCCGAGCTCCACGATTCCGATGGTCTTCAGATCGCGGCCGGATCGGGCGAATGGCTCTGGCGCCCACTGGACAATCCGAAGGCGCGACGCATCTCGTCCTTCGTCGATCGCGATCCGAAGGGGTTCGGACTGATGCAACGGGACCGCGCCTTCGAGTCTTATCAGGATCTCGAAGCATCCTATGGACGGAGGCCGAGCTACTTCGTCGAACCCGAAGGCGGCTGGGGCGAGGGCGCCGTGACCCTGATGGAACTCCCGACCGACACCGAGGTGAACGATAACATCGTCGCCTATTGGCGTCCGAAGCAGCCTTATCCGGCCGGCGAACCGGTCCGCATGTCGTACCGCGTGCGCGCCAGGAGTTCGAACAGCAGGCTGCATACGGGCGGGTATGTGGCGAATACCTTCCTGGCCGCCACCAGCGCCAGCGGTGCCGCCAAGGGGGAGGAGGCGAAAGGGACGCTGAGCCGCCGCTTCCTCATCGATTTCGCCGGAGGCGAACTGCCTTATTATCTCCCCGACCCGAGCAAGGTGGAGGTGGTGGCCGATGCCTCGCGGGGACGGATCACCGCCACTTCGATCACCCCGAATCCTCATATTGGCGGGTTGCGGGCGGCGATCGACATCACCCTCGACGTCGCAGATCAATCCACCGATCTCCGCGCCTTCCTGCGCGCCGGCGGTCGAGCGTTGTCGGAAACCTGGGTCTATCCCTGGACCGCAGCGTGAGCGTCCAAGCCCATAAACGGCAGACGGTTGCTCCTGTCACCATCCGCCCGGCGACGTTGGGCGATCTCGACGCCCTGGTCGCCCTGGAACACGCGGCGTTTTCCGGAGACCGGGCGGAACGGCGGGCGATCCGCCATGCCATCGGCTCTCCGTCGATGTCGTTGCTGGCGGCGCTTGACGCCGAAGACCGATCGATCTTGGTGGCGGCGGCCACGCTGGAGCGCCGCAAGGGAAGCCGCAGCTGCCGGCTCTCCTCCATCGCGGTGTCCCCCGGACGCGCCGGCCAGGGGCTCGGCGGCATCATGCTGGACGCAGCGGAGGCCGATGCAAAAGCGCATGGCTGCACGATGTTGCGGCTGGAGGTGAGGGCCGATAATGGCGCCGGCATTCGCCTCTATGAGCGCCATGGCTACGCCCGGTTCGCCATCCTCGAAGACTATTACGAGGACGGCATGGAAGCGTGGCGCTACGAGAAGGCCTTGTAGTTAGCCGTCGCGGGCATCGACCTCATGCCTCCCCATACCGTCATCCCGGGCCGCATGGTAGGACCCGGAACGACGGACGGGGTTCGTTGTCCTATCCGGTACAGCGAACGGTTTCGTGGCGGCTCAGTCGCAGGATTCGCGGGTCACCGTCTTGCGGTCACCCTCTTCGTTCTCGCGGGTCACCGATTTGACCCGACAGCCGTCTCGGGTCTCACGGGTCTCGACGGTGCGGGTCTCGGATTCCGGCCGCTCGACGATGACGCGCTCGGGCACCTCACGCTCGATGATGGTGGTCTGGGCCTGGACCGCGGAGGCGCCGAAGAGGGTCAGCAACGCGGCGGTAGTGAGGATTGATTGACGCATGGACATCTCCTTCGAAACCATGCGCCCCAACGACGGGGCGAGCTAGACCGTTCCCGTCTTCGATCCTGAATTGCCGAATTCTCCCGCTTGCGTCTCGCGACGGGCTATCCCTCGATCTTCGAGAAATCGGCGACCTCGCGGGTGGCCGCCCGCAGGGCATTGAGCAGAGCGAGGCGGTTCTCGCGCAGGGCCGGATCGTCCGCGTTGACGATGACCTTCTCGAAGAAGGCATCCACCGGCGCGCGCAGGATCGATAGCGCGCGCATGGCCCCCGAAAAATCCTCCGCCGCCACGGCCGCCGAGGCTGCGTCACGCGCGGCCACCAGCGCCTCGGACAGGGCCTGTTCCTCCGGCTCGCCGGAAGCCGCGATGGCGGCGCGGTCGGGCTCGGCCTCGTAGACGCGCCCGTCCTTCTTCTCCTCGATCCGGAGGATGTTGGCCGCGCGCTTGTAGCCGGCGAGTAGATTCTTGCCGTTGTCCGTCTCGAGGAACTGGCCAAGCGCCTCGACGCGGCGGACGACCATGAGGAGGTCGTCCTGTCCGGACAGGGCGAAGACGGCGTCGATCAGGTCGTGGCGGGCGCCCTGGTCGCGCAGGTAGACTTTGAGGCGGTCTGCGAAGAAAACGAGGAGATCGGCCGGAAGAGGATCTTCGAGGTTCCCGTGGGCGTCCAGCGCGGCCATATCGCGGTCGTCATCCCCGGAGACGGATATGACGGCGACGTGGCGTTTCTTCTGAACATAGAAAGCGTCCTTCAGCACGTTCTCGCGGAGCTTCAGGCGCAGGCCATTCTCCAAAATGAGCCGGACCACGCCGAGGGCCGCCCGTCGAAGTGCATAGGGGTCTTTGCTCCCGGTGGGCTTCTCATCGATTGACCAGAAGCCGGCAAGAGTATCGAACTTATCGGCCAAAGCGACGGCGACGGAAACAGGATCGGTGGGCACGCGGTCCGACGGACCCACAGGTTTGTAGTGCTCTTCCAACGCCGCACAGACACTGGGATGCTCGCCCTGCAACGTCGCATATTTGCGGCCTATGAGCCCCTGCAGTTCCGGGAACTCGCCGACCATCTCGGTAACGAGATCGGCTTTCGCGAGCTGAGCGCCGCGACTGGAGAGTTGTACATCAGCGCCGATGATCGGTGCTATGCCGCGCGCAAGCGCCGCGATACGCGCCACCCGCTCGCCCTGGGTCCCGAGCTTCTCGTGGAAAACGATGCTGTCGAGTTTCGCCAGCCGGTCTTCGAGGCGGATCGCCTTGTCGGTCTCCCAGAAGAATTTCGCGTCCGAGAGGCGGGCGCGCACCACGCGCTCGTTGCCGCCGGTGATCGCGATGCCGCCGTCGCTGGCCACGAGGTTCGAGACCAGGATGAAGGCGGGAGCCAGGGTGTCGGAGCCGGACTCGCGGAGCACGAAGCACTTCTGGTTGGCCCGGATGGTGGCGCGGATCGCCTCGGCGGGGATGTCGAGGAAGCTCGGATCGAAGGTCCCGAGGAGCACCACCGGCCATTCCACGAGGCCGGCGACCTCGTCGAGCAGACCCTCGTCCTCAACGAGTTCAAGGCCGCGCGCGAAAGCGAGGTCGCGGGCATCGTGCAGGATGATGTCCTTGCGCCGCTCCGGGTCGAGCACGACCTTGGCGCGCTCGAGGGCCTGGATGTAATCGTCGAACCGCCGCACTTCGATGGCGTCCGGGGCCAGGAAGCGGTGTCCGTAGGTGGTGGTGCCGGCCGCGATCCCGTCCACCGTGAAAGGCACGATCTCGGGTGTCTCGGTCTCGGGGCCGAAGGTCGCCACGATGGATTGCAGCGGGCGCACCCAACGCAGGCTTCCCGGCTGGGCCGAGGCCGCACCCCAGCGCATGGATTTCGGCCAGGGGAAGTTCTTGATGATCGCCGGCAGAATCTCGGCCAGCACCTCGATCGTATCCCGGCCGGGACGCTCGATCACGGCAGCGTAGAACTCGCCCTTCTTCGGATCGGTGACGGTGGTCGCCTGATCGAGACTCGTCAGGCCCGCACTCTTCAAGAACCCCTGGATCGCCCCGTCCGGCGCGCCGACGCGAGGCCCCTTGCGTTCCTCGCGCGCGTCCTTGCCGCGTGGTGGCAGGCCGGCCACGTGCAGGGCGAGACGGCGCGGCGTGGAGAAAGCCTTGGCGCCCTCGTAGAGGAAGCCGCGCTCCACCAGCGCGTCGGTGACGAGCTTCCGCAGGTCTTCCGCGGCCCGCCGCTGCATGCGGGCGGGAATCTCTTCGGAGCGCAGTTCGAGGAGGAGATCAGGCATGGGTTCAGGTCGCGTCCGAATTGATAGTCAGGATGTCGTTGGCGCGACTGTTGCGGCCATCGATCTGTCAGCTAGGGTATGGAAGTGATTGGGTATCTTTCAGAAAATGACCGATCACTATAAATTACCTATCCTTTCATGCCACGCCGCCACCCGCCGTCTTCAGCCACGCCGCGCCGCAGGCCTTGGCCAATTCCCGCACCCGCAGGATGTAGCTTTGGCGCTCGGTCACCGAGATGACGCCGCGGGCGTCGAGCAAATTGAAGACGTGGCTCGCCTTGATGCACTGGTCGTAGGCCGGCTGCGCCATCCTGTGCCGCCCCGCGTCATCCTCCGGAGCGCCGGCATCGAGATAGGTGCGGCAGGCCTTCTCCGCGTCGGTGAACTGGCGGAACAGCATCGCGGTGTCCGCCGCCTCGAAATTGTGGCGCGAATATTCCTGCTCGGCCTGGAGGAAGACGTCGCCATAGGTGACCTTGTCGTCGCCCGTGCCGCCGTTGAAGTTCAGGTCGTAGACGTTCTCGACGCCCTGGACATACATGGCGAGGCGCTCGAGACCGTAGGTGAGTTCGCCGGCGACCGGCGCGCACTCGATCCCGGCGACCTGCTGGAAATAGGTGAACTGGCTCACCTCCATGCCGTCACACCAGCATTCCCAGCCGAGCCCCCAGGCCCCCAAGGTCGGGCTCTCCCAATCGTCCTCGACGAAGCGGATGTCGTGGAGCTTGAGGTCGACGCCGATGGCGTCGAGGGAAGCGAGGTAGAGTTCCTGCAGGTTCGGCGGGTTCGGCTTCAGGATCACCTGGAACTGGTAATAGTGCTGCAGCCGATTGGGGTTCTCGCCGTAGCGGCCGTCCTTCGGGCGTCGCGAGGGCTGGACATAGGCCGCCTTCCAGGGCTTGGGGCCGAGTGCCCGCAGGGTGGTGGCGGGATGGAACGTGCCGGCCCCCACTTCCATGTCGTAGGGCTGGAGGATCACGCAGCCCTGCGCGGCCCAGAAATTCTGCAGCGTCAGGATCAGACCCTGGAACGAGGTCCTGGGTGCGAGATCGACAGCGCTCGGCAGGGCTTGTGCGCTCGACATGGGGAAGCTTCCGGTCAGCGGGAAAGGGCGGCAGCGTTTAAGAGGCGGGCTTGCGGAGTCAAGCCGAGCCGTTCCGCGAATGCGGGTGCGCGGCGGCACACATTTTCGCCACGATCGGGTTTATCGCCGGAACTGTCCCGCTTGTCGCTGGTTCTTAGCACAAATCAAGGGATCAGCCGGCTCGCAAAGAGCGGCAAGCATTGCGGAAGTCGGACCATGCGCAAGTCGATCACTGTATTCGCCGCACTCTTCGCAGCATCTTTGGCCGCTACGCCCTTCGTCGTCGGAGCCTCGAACGCCCTGGCGACCACCGACAAGGCCGACATCGTCGCCATGCCGGCGCCCGTGACGGCGATCGAAGTGTCCTCCGTGCCGGCCCCCGCTGCGACCGAGACCTGCACCCGCAAGGTCCGGGTGGTCTATTCGGGCTACGGTGCACCGTCTTCGGCCTGCACGGTCGCGCTCCGCTGAATTCTCACAGCCCGTAGCGTGCCCAGGCGGAGCGCTCCTCGATCACGGCAAGGGCGTCGGCGGCAAGACCCTTGCCGGTGAGTCCGGTGATGGTCGAGCCCGGCACGGCCCGGCGCAGCAGCCGGCCAATGAATGACCCCTGCTTCTCGGCGACCAGCTTCAGAATGACATTGTCTCCGAATCTGGCCCTGAGCGTGGTTCGCACGTCTCCCAACGAATCGATCAGCCCCAGGGGCAATGCCTGGCGCCCCGTCCAGACGGCACCGGTGAAAAGGTTCTCGCCACCTGCCCTCACGGCGGGCCTGCGCTCGCTGACGAGCGAGGTGAAGAGATCCTGCACGTCGGCCTGGATCGCCTTGAGGCGCACGATGTCCTCGGGATTCTCAGGGCGGAACGGATCGAGCATGGCTTTGGCCTCGCCCTGGGTATGGACGCGACGCTCGATGCCGATCCGTTCGATGAGCTTGTCGAAGCCGAAACCGGCCGAGACCACCCCGATCGATCCGATCAGCGACGTCGGATCGGCGATGATCTCATCCGCCGCGCAAGCGATCATGTACCCGCCGGAGGCGGCCACATCCTCGACGAAGGCATAGACGGGCAGCTTCTTCTCCACGGCGAGCGCGCGGATGCGCCGGTGGATGAGGTGGGATTGCGCCGGCGAGCCGCCGGGCGAGTTGATGACGAGGGCCACTGCGGACACGCCCGCCATTCCGAAGCCGCTTTCCAGGCTGGACGCCACCGTCGCCATGGAGAGGCCGGACCGCAGGGGTGACGCAGCGCCGATGACACCGCTGAGGCGGATGACCGCAACCATGGGCTTGCGGCCACGCCACGCCTTCGGGACGAGCGGGTGAAGGAAGCGCGGTAGGGCCAGAGGCATCGGTCTCGTCTCGGTTGAACGGGGAGGTCGTCGGCATGGAAGCGTGGGACGGCCCTCGCTTCCGGTCCAGACACCACGAAATGGAGACGATCGAACCATTTTACAGGCTTCGCTGTTTCACTCGTCCGGTATCGCAGCACTCGGCCGCAGGCCGACGGCCGACGGCCACCGAGATGCGGACCGCTGAAACAGGGAGACTGACCATCATGCGTATCGTGACGTGGATGATCGTTCTGGTCGGGGTGCTGGGAGGGGCCTACGGGTCCCTGTCCCAGGCACGCGCGGCGCCGCTACCCATCGCTGCCGTCGCGGGAACCGCCGGAACGGAACTCGTGGAGAAGGCGCATTGGCGTCGGCACCGCCGGCACCACTGGTACCGCCGGCATCACTGGCACCGTCCGCATTACGGCTACCGCCGGCACTACTGGCGGCCGCGCTACTACCGCCCGATCTATGGCTACCACCGTCCGGCCTATGGATGGCGCAGGCCTTATTGGCACCGGCGTCATCACTGGCATCGCCATCACTGGCACCGCCGCCATCATCACTGGCGCCGGTTCTACTGAGCAGATGCTCTGAAACAAGCGGTTCGCGGCGAGGAAGTCCTTCCTCGCCGCGAAGATCATCAGGGTGGCCAGGACAGCCCGCGGTGAAGTGCATCCGCCTCCGGCGTCATCGCGCCATCGGCTTCCTGCAGGATGAGGGAAGGCGCCAGAGTGAACGGCGCACGGCTTCCCTTGATGCCCGTCACCAACACCCGGATCGCGGGGCGCTCGATTCGAGCCTGGACCGGCCTCGCGACGATCCCTCCGAAGCGCCTCTGCAGGGCGGCGAGGCAATCCGGCAGGGCATCGGCGCGATGCACGAGGCCGAGCGTCCCGCCCGGCTTCAGGAGGTCGAGACAGGATTTGATCCAGGCTTCGAGATCACCGCCGGAAAACGTATGGGCCGAGGCCCTTCCCGGGATCGGCGATGGCCTGTGGCGCCGCGATTCGAAAAAGGGCGGGTTGGTCAGGACCAGATCCGCCATGTTCGACGATAGGCCGGCTGCCCTCCGGCTCTCGACCGAGAGAATGTCGGCGGCGGTCACCCCGACCCGGCCATCGAGGCCGTTCCCGTCGATGTTCCTCGCCGCGAGGGCGACGAGGTCCAGGTCACGCTCCACCAGGATGACCTTCGCCGCCGCCTCGTAGGTGGCCACCGCCAGCCCCACCGCCCCGGTGGCCGCGCCGACATCGATGACGACCGCCCCCGGTGGCGGCCTCACGGCTCGGCTCAGGAGCACCGCGTCCGTGCCGGCGCGATGGTCCCCGCGCGGCGGCTGATAAAGGCGAAGACGGCCGCCGAGCCACAGATCGGCGGTCGCGGCCTCGGGGACCGCCTTCTCGATGCTCACATCACGCATCGCGTAGTTCGTGCGCCAGACCGGCATCCTCCAGCAGCCGTCGCGCATCGGACGCATGATCGTCGGGCACGAGCAGACGGCGGGCGAACGCGCCGATCGAGCCTTCGAGCAGGCTCATATGTGTGTCGGCGATCAGGACCGGGATATCCGCCCCCTGCAGCAGCGACTCGGCAAAGCCCATGAGGACGATGTCGTTGCTCCGGATCAGCTCTCTCATGCGTCCACCCGCCTCATCGGCGGCTTCCCGCCGCCGCCCTTTGTATACAAGGAGAAACGCGGGATGTTGCAGCGCCTCGGCGCGCATGCGAAGGGGTGCCCGCGTGGATGTTGGTCACGGGAGATTGCCCGGTCGAGCGGATCGGCCCGAGCGGCGGGTACGCCGCCGGAATCTGCCCGGTGTGAAAAGCTCGGGAGGCATCGCGTTTGGGTGTCGTCGTTTCCTTCGATGAGGGCCGCTCCGATCCGGAGTCGAGCCTGAACGATCTTGTGGCCCTGGTCGCCAAGGGGATGGAACGCGTGAACGCGACCATCCTGTCGCGGACCGGGTCCGACGTCGCGATGATTCCGGAGGTGGCCAACCACCTCATCGCCTCCGGGGGCAAGCGCCTGCGCCCCATCCTCACCCTCGCCACCGCCGATCTCTGCGGATACGGGGCCGGGGATGGCGCGGTGAAGCTCGCCGCCAGCGTCGAGTTCATGCACACGGCGACCCTTCTGCATGACGACGTGGTGGACGAGAGCGACATGCGGCGCGGCCGCGTCGCGGCACGGATCAAGTGGGGCAACGAGGCGAGCGTGCTCGTCGGTGATTTCCTCCTCGGCCAGGCCTTCCGAATGATGGTGGAGGTCGGTTCGCTGCGCGCCCTCGACATCCTCTCGGCCGCCGCGACCGTCATCGCCGAGGGCGAGGTGATGCAGCTCACTGCCGCCAAGAACACCGAGACCTCCGAGGACGAGTATCTCGCCGTGATCCGGGCCAAGACCGCGGAATTGTTCGCCGCCGCCTGCGAGGTCGGCCCGGTGATCGCCGACCGCCCGCGGGCGGAGCAGGCGGCGTGCCGCTCCTATGGCATGAATCTCGGGATCGCCTTCCAGTTGATCGACGACGTTCTCGACTACGGCGGCACCAGTGCCTCCATGGGGAAGAATGTCGGCGACGACTTTCGCGAGGGGAAGATCACCCTGCCGATCGTCCTGGCCTTCCGGCGGGGCAGCGAGGAGGAGCGGACCTTCTGGCGTCGTACACTCCAGGACGGTCGGGTCGAAGAGTCCGATCTCGACACGGCCCTCGCCATCCTGCGGAAACACCGGGCCCTGGAGGACACGATCGACCGGGCGCGCCATTACGGCGCCATCGCCCGCGATGCCCTGGCGCTGTTCCCCAACGGGCCGATGAAGTCGGCGCTGCTGCAGGTGGTGGATTTCTGCATCGCCCGGGCTCACTGATCCGATCCCGGCTCGTCACGCGAGCCGGGCAGGGAAGGCCGTCACCGTAGTAAGGCGGCTCGGACCCACCAGGATGGCTGCATCGCGCGGATGGCGGCAGCCGCCCGAACCGCATCGGATCGGGTGGCGAACAAGCCGAAGACCGTAGCACCGGAGCCGGACATGCGGGCGAGCCGGCATCCCGGTTGGTCGCGCAGGGCCGTGAGCGTATCGGCGATGACGGGGGCGACCGTGAGCGCCGGCGCTTCCAGATCGTTGCGAGCCGGCGTCACCGCCGCCAGTATCTCGTCGTAGCCAAGGCCTCGCGCGAGGATCGGGTGGACCTCGCCGGCATGGCGCTGCCCCACCGTCAGCCCCAGCGCCTTGAAGACCGGCGCGGTGGCGACCGGCACGCCGGGATTGATCAGCACGGCCGGCAAAGGCGCAAAACCCAGCGCCGGCCCGACATCCTCGCCGGCACCGCGCATCATCCGGCCGCGTGGATCCAGGCAGACGGGAACGTCCGCCCCGGTGGCGCGGGCGGCCTCGACGACAGCGGGGTGATCGAGGGAAAGGTCGTTGAGGCGCACCAGCAGCCGCAGGGCTGCGGCCGCATCCGACGAGCCGCCGCCGATCCCTGCCGCCACGGGCAGGCGCTTGATGAGGTGGAAGCCACCGATACGAAGGCCGGGGATCGCCTTGGTCAGCCCTCGAGCGGCGCGGATCACGAGGTTGTCGTCGAGGAGACCGGCCGGCCCGGCGGTGGGTCCTGAAACGTCGAGGGTCAGCTCGCCGCCGGGCTGCAGGCTCAGCGTATCCCCCGAACCGGTGAAGGCCACGAGGCTTTCGAGCTCGTGATAGCCATCCCCCTCACGACGGCCGAGGACGTGGAGGGTCAGATTGATCTTCGCCGGAGCGCGGGTGACGAGGATGGGCACGGCTTGCTCTGTCGGAGAGGGGCGGGTCTGTCGACCGCGGGAATGCGCGGCCGGTCTGGCCCCGCGATCCCCCACCCGTCAAGCCGGGTCTCAGCCGCCGGTCTTCTTGTCGGCCGCGCCGGGGGGCTCGCTCGGAGCCGGAGCGCCCTTGGGCAGATCGGGATTCACCTTCTCCGCCTCGGGAGGATTCTCGGCGGTAGCGGCGGGCTTCTCAAGTTCCGGCAAGCCGTCCTTGAGCTTGGCGTTGATCTTGACGAGATCGTCCGGCTCCGGGTTCAGGTCCTTGGCGTGCTGCCACTGGAACTTGCCTTCGAGCCGCCGTCCCGAACGCCAATAGGCATCGCCGAGATGGTCGTTGATAGTCGGGTCGCCGGGCTTGAGCTCGATGGCCTTCTCCAACTCGCGCACTGCGTCGTCGTAGCGACCGAGGCGGAAATAGGCCCAGCCGAGGCTGTCGATGATCATGCCGTCTCGCGGGCTCGCATCGACGGCCTGCTTCAGCATGGTGAAGGCCTCGTCGATATTCATGTTCTGGTCGACCCAGGAATAGGCGAGGTAGTTGAGCACCTGCGCCCGCGCCGCCGGCTGGTTCGGCGGGACCAGTTCCAGGGCCTTCTTGAGGTCGGCCTCGGCCTTCGGCCATTGCTTGGCCCGCTCGTAGGCGGTGCCGCGGAAGTAGAACGTCGTCCAGTAATTGGCGGCTGGCTGCTTGCCGATGAGTTCGATGGCCCGGCTGTAGGTGGCCGCCGCCTCCTCGTATTTCTTGCGCGAGCGCTGCACGTTGCCGAGGGCGGTCACAACGTCGATGCTGTCGGGATGCTCCTTCATGGCGGCGTCGAGGAGCTGGGTCGCCTCCTCGCCCTTGCCGAGCTGCTCGAGATTGAGGCCGATCTGGATGTCGGCATTGAGCTTCAGCGGCGAGGTTGCCGGCATCTGCGCATAGGCGTCGTTGGCGCGCTCGGTCTGCTTCATCCGGTCGAGCGTATCGGCGAGGGTGAGGCGGGCGAGGGCGTGTTCGGGGGCGAGATAGAGGGCGAGGCGCAGATAGACCACGGCGGGCAACTCGTCGCCCTGGGTCGATCCGGCCGAGCCGAGCCCGTAGAGCACCTCGCCGGCGCCTTCCTGTGCCGTGTTGACCAGGCGGGTCAGGGGCTTGCCGGCCTTGAGCTTGTCGAGGGCGTCACGCACGATCGGGTGACGCGGCAGCAGCTGATCGAAGGTCGTGTAGGCCTGGATCGCCAGGTCCGTCCGACCGGCCTGCGCTTCGAACCGGGCATAGGCATCGACGATGCGCAGCGTGTTCGGGTCCGCGTCGTACGCAGCCTTGAGCCGGCGCTCCGCTTCCGCCTGATCGCCGACGAGGTTGGCGATCAACCCGGCATGGAAGTCGCGGAAGGTGTTGTAGGAGCGCTCGCCCTTCAGCTTGTTCACCACTTCGAGGGCGCGCTTGCCGTCATTGGCACCGGCATAGGCCCAGGCGGTCAGGAGGGTGCTGGTGAGATCGGCCGCGGCACCCCGTCCGCTGCGGGCGAAGTTCTGACGGGCCTGCGCGAACTGGCCGGCCTTGATCTGGCGGACCCCGAGGCTGAGCTGGGCGAGGCCGTTCGATCCGTCGCGGGCGGTGAGGCGCTCGGCCGCACGGAAGGCGTCGGGCAGAGCGCCGTCGGCGAGCAGCGACACGAAGGCGCGTTCGAGCAATTCGGCATTGCGTGGGTCGGCCTTCACCGCCTCGCGGTAGAAGCTCGCCGCGGCGGAGGTGTCCTTGGAGGCGCCGGCGATATAAGCGGACAGGAAGTTGCCTTCCAGCGACTCGGCCGGCTCGTATTCCGTCACCGGGGCGGATTCCCGAGGCTGGGCGGCCAGGGCCGTGACCGACGTCGCCACTGAGGCGGCGAGGCACAGGGCGAGAGCCGAGAGGGTCCGGCGGGTCGCGGCGTTTCCGTTCATGGGCACCAGTCGCGTTTGTAGCGCATCGTCCGTCAGGGACCGATGCCGATCGGGCGGGGACACTGAACTCTTCCCGCCATCCTCGCAAGGCGAAAGGATGGCGGGCACTTAGGGTCCGGTGCGTCCTCACATGTTGGGGTAGTTCGGCCCGCCCGGACCCTCCGGCGTCACCCAGTTGATGTTCTGGTTGGGGTCCTTGATATCGCAGGTCTTGCAGTGGACGCAGTTCTGCGCGTTGATCTGGTAGCGGACGCGATTGCCCTCCTGCACCCATTCGTAGACGCCCGCCGGGCAGTACCGCGCCGAGGGGCCGCCGTAGACGTCGTGCTCCGAGGACTTCTGGAGCGCCGCGTCCTTGACGTTGAGATGCGGCGGCTGGTCCTCCTCGTGATTGGTGTTCGAGAGATAGACCGAGGAGAGCCGGTCGAAGGTCAATTTGCCGTCGGGCTTCGGGTAGACGATCGGCGTCACCTCCGAGATCGGCTTCGTGGCGGCGTGATCCGGCTTGCCGTGCTTGAGCGTGCCGAAGGGTGAGGCGTCGAGGATCGTCTGCGACCACATGTCGAGGCCGCCCAGACCCACACCCACGAGCGTGCCGTATTTCGACCAGAGCGGCTTGACGTTGCGCACGCGCTTGAGATCGCGACCGATGTCGCTGTCGCGCCAACCGGCCTCGTAATCGGTCAGCTCGTCGCCCTGTCGGCCGGCGGCGAGGGCGGCGGCGATGGCCTCGGCCGCCTGCATGCCGGAGAGAACGGCGTTGTGCGACCCCTTGATGCGCGGCACGTTGACGAAGCCGGCCGAGCAGCCGACGAGGCAGCCGCCGGGGAAGACGAGCTTCGGCACCGATTGCCAGCCGCCCTCCATGATGGCGCGTGCGCCGTAGCCGATGCGCTTGGCGCCCTCGAACACGTCGCGGATCATCGGGTGGGTCTTGAAACGTTGGAATTCCTCGAACGGCGACAGGGTCGGGTTCTCGTAGTTCAGGTGCGTGACGAAACCGACCGAGAGCAGGTGGTCGTCGAAATGATAGAGCCAGGAACCGCCGCCGGTCTTGTTGGAGAGCGGCCAGCCCATGGTATGGCGCACGAGACCGGGCTCGAACGTCTCGGGCTTCAGCTGCCAGAGCTCCTTGACGCCCAATCCGTATTTCTGGTGGTCGCTGTCCCGGTTGAGCTGGAAGCGGTCGATCAGCGTCTTGGTGAGCGAGCCGCGCGCTCCCTCGCCGAAGATCGTGTACTTTCCGCGCAACTCCATGCCGCGGGTGTAATCGTCGCGCGGCTCACCGGATTTTCCGATGCCGAGATCGCCGGTGGCCACGCCGATGACCGTGCCGGCATCGTCGTAGAGCACTTCCGAGGCCGGGAAACCGGGATAGATTTCGACGCCGAGCTCCTCGGCCTTGGCACCGAGATACTTCGTCACGTTCGAGAGCGAGCCGACGAAATTGCCGTGGTTCGACATGAATTTCGGGAAGGCGAAGTTCGGCAGCGAGATGCCGCTGTTCTTGGTGAGGAACAGGAACTCGTCACGCTCGACCTCGGTCTTGAGCGGCCGGGCTTCGTCCTGGCGCCACTCGGGAAGCAGGCGGTCCAGCCCGAGCGGATCGATCACCGCGCCGGAGAGGATGTGCGCGCCGACTTCGGACCCCTTCTCGACCACCACGACGGCAAGATCGGCGGCGATCTGCTTGAGGCGGATCGCAGCGGCGAGGCCGGCGGGCCCCGCGCCGACGATCACCACGTCGAAATCCATACCCTCGCGTTCCGGCAACGCCATCCTGTGAACTCCTCCTGCCGCCCCAGCCTGGACCGATCGAGACCGGTCAGCGCGTGCGCGATGTTATGATTGCGAACACTCTCAACCGATTCCAAGCTGGGAACGCAAGCCTGCCAATGGTCTCAGCATGGTCTGAGCCGTCTCGCCGCCGTTCCAATGGCCGCGTAACGTGTCCGGCGAAGTGTTGTCCACAGGCCCGTCAGGGTCCACATCGAGAACCATGAGCCAAGGTCCCGACCATCAGCGCGACGTGATCGCCGAACTGGACTTCCACGTGGAAGCCGGTGTCGATCTCTGCCTTGACGAACGGCCGCACGACCGCTTCTCCGAAGTCGAGGAGACGTCACCCTGGCGCCCGGCACCGGCGCGGCACGGCTTGCCAACGCACGACCTGCCCCCCCTTGATCGTCCCTCACAAATCTCCGCCCCTCGGGAGCGGCCGCAGGCGGATCCCGTGCCCCCCCGTCGCGAATTGCCGCCGCGCGGCGAGGCGCTCGCCACATCGCCGGCACGAACTTACGGGCAATCCGCAGCGTCCAAACCCGGCGAAGCCGCGGGCGATGCGAGGGCGAGGGCGAGGGATGTCGCTACCCTCGAAGAGCTGGAAGCGCTGCTCGCCGATTTCGACGGATGCCCTCTGAAGTTCACCGCCAAGAACCTCGTCTTCGCCGACGGCAACCCGGCGTCGAAACTGATGTTCATCGGCGAGGCCCCTGGCGCCGACGAGGACCGCGTCGGCAAGCCGTTCATGGGCCGCTCGGGCCAGCTTCTCGACCGGATGATGGCGGCGATCGGCCTCGACCGGACGAAAGCCTACGTGACCAACATCGTGCCGTGGCGGCCGCCGGGAAACCGCAATCCGACCCCGCAGGAGGTGTCGATCTGCAAGCCGTTCATCGAACGCCAGATCGAACTCGCCGATCCGGATGTCATCGTCTGCCTCGGCAGCCCGGCGACGCAGGCGATCACCGGCACGAAGGACGGCATTCTGAAGGCGCGCGGACGGTTCTATCCCTATCGGGTGGGCGACCGGGAGGTGAAGGCGCTGGCCACCCTGCACCCGGCCTATCTCCTGCGTCAGCCCCTGCAGAAGCGCTTGGCCTGGCGCGATTTCCGCCTGTTGCGGGCGATACTGGACGGCAAGGCGTAGGGCGAAAGGCGTGGGCCAAGCGGAACCGTATCTTTCACCGCCGTATTAGTTCGGGCACACGAGGCTCAAGACAGAGATGCGTTGGGCGGCCGGGTTTGGGTTGAGTCCACGCCACGAAGGGTGACGAGATCATGCGCTGGGAAGATTTCCGCTCTTCGGACAATGTCGAGGACCGCCGGGGCGAGGGTGGCGGAGGCGGCGGCGGCTTTCCCGGCGGCGGTGCCGGTGGGCTCGGCATCGGCACGATCGTCATCCTCTGCATCATCGGCTGGGTCACCGGCATCAACCCCGCCATCCTGATCGGCGGCGCCGAGCAGATGAGCGGCGGCGGACAGCCGCGCCAGGAGCGGGTCGACCCGCAGACGCAGGCGCAACGCAACACCAAACCTACGGACGAAAGCGGACGCTTCGCGGCCGCGATTCTCGGCAACACCGAAGATGTGTGGAAGGAAATTCTGCCCAACCAGACCGGTAAGCAGTACCGCCCCACCGGCATGGTGCTCTACAAAGGCGGTACGCGCAGCGGCTGCGGCTCGGCGCAGGCGGCCATGGGGCCATTCTATTGCCCGCTCGACAAGAAGATTTACCTCGACACGTCGTTCTTCAAGGAGATGGAGCAGAAGTTCGGGGTGAAGGGCGATTTCGCCTATGCCTATGTCATCGCCCATGAGGTCGGCCACCACGTGCAGGACGAACTTGGCATCCTGGGCAAGGTTCAGGGTCGTCAACAAGCCGCATCCAGCAAGGTCGAGTCGAACCAGCTCTCCGTTCGCGTCGAGCTGATGGCCGATTGCCTGGCGGGCGTCTGGGCCAAGAACTCCAACGACAAGTACAACTCCCTGGAGCCGGGCGACATCGAGGAGGCCATGCAGGCGGCCAGCGCCATCGGCGACGACAAACTTCAGAAGCAGTCCCAGGGCTACGCCGTGCCGGATTCCTTCACGCACGGTTCGTCCGACCAGCGGATGCGGTGGTTCATGACAGGTTACAAGAGCGGCCAGACCAAGTCCTGCGACACTTTCAGGGCGGCCCGGAACTGACCCAGCGCCGGTAAAGCAACCAGACGCGGCATCGCGTCCCTCCCGACCGACTTCGGGCGAAGGCCATCGCGCGTCAGCCGGGGCGGTGTAGCACCCAAGGGGTGGCGGGATCGACCTGCCGCCCCATTCGCGGCTAGAACCGGTCGGTACCGCCGAGCCGAGAGCCGTCAGCCATGGTCGCCGCAGACAAGACCCGTAGCTTCATCCCGCTCTCCATCGCGGTGCTGACCGTCTCCGACACCCGTGTCGCCGAGGACGATCGTTCCGGCGACACGCTGTGCGAACGGCTCGTCGCGGCCGGGCATAGCCTCGCCGGCCGCGCCATCGTCCCCGACGAGGTCGTCGCGATCCGCGCTCAGGTGGAATCCTGGACGCGGGACCCGGCTGTCGACGTGGTGATCACCACGGGCGGCACGGGCTTCACCGGACGCGATGTGACACCCGAAGCGATCGAGCCGCTCTTCGAGAAGCGGATGGACGGATTCTCGGCGGTCTTCCACCGCATCTCCTACGACAAGATCGGGACGTCCACCCTGCAGTCACGAGCCACGGCGGGGCTCGCGAACGCCACCTTCGTGTTCGTCCTGCCCGGTTCACCGGGCGCGTGCCGCGATGCGTGGGACGGCATCCTCGCCGCGCAACTCGACTATCGACACCGGCCCTGCAACTTCGTCGAGATCATGCCGCGCCTGGACGAACACCTGCGGCGCGGCGCCTCGATCCCGGTCTGATTACCCTCGGTTCAGCCGCACGTTCACCCGCCGGGGATGCAGGCGGGTCGAGAAGACGGCGCTCGCGATGAGGCGGTCCCGGCGTACGAGGTCTCCGGCGCGCGGCGTGCGCACGCCGATGACGGACTCGCCCTGTGCCGCAAGGCGCGACGGCAATCCCGCATGGGGTCGGCGCAGGCGCCCGAGGACCATCTCCGGCCGGGCCGTCCCGATGAACCGATCGATGGTGCGGATCCAGCCCTCGGCCGGCACGTCACCGGCCTCGAGGCACAGGACCCATTCCCGCCGCGCGGCCCTCGCCCCCTCCGACCAGGGCGGCGTACCGCCCGAACGGACGACGAAGGTCGCGCCGGTGGCCTCGGCCACGGCATCGATTGCAGCATCATGGGCGGGGGCGATGATGACCGCGTCGCCGACGAGCCCGGCGGCAACGCCCTCGACGAGAGCCCCCAGAGTATCGGCGAGCTGGTCGACCGCATCGGGGCCGACCGGCATCGCTACATGGATCAGAGCCGAAATCATGCGCGCGCATACCGTATTTTCGGCCCGGAGAAAGCCGGATGGCGCCGAAACAACGACGAGAACCCGCGCCTCGCAGGCATAACCCGTCGATTGCTCTAAAAAAGGGCAGGGATGCCGTTCGTGTTCCTGATATGTTCGCGGCCCGAACGGAGGGGCATCGCGCGACGCGCCAGGCGTCCCTTCGTCGAAACGAATGGGGAGCAAGGCATGCGGCAGGATGGCAAGATCGATTACCTCGAGTTGCCGGGCGGCGACATCGACCGGGTGAAAGCCTTCTACGGGAACGCTTTCGGCTGGAGCTTCGTCGATTACGGCCCGCGCTATGCCGCCTTCGATGAGGGTCTCGATGGCGGGTTCGATGCCGACGCGGCGAAGGCGGTGCCCTTGCCCGTACTCTATGCGCAAGATCTCGAAGCGATGCAGGCACGGGTCGAGGCGGCGGGGGGCACGATCGTGGCGCCGATCTTCGCTTTTCCCGGCGGTCGCCGCTTCCATTTCAAGGACCCGGCGGGAACGGAACTGGCTGTGTGGTCCGAGCGGTGAAGGCCGCCGGGGACGAGGGTGACGAGGCGTTCGGCGCGCCCGACCGGCGGCTTGGGGGGAGCACCCTGTCGGCGGATGCGAGAAAGGGGCGTGGGGCCACGGCCAATCCCTGCGGTCGCTATGAACCGGCACGGCGGGAGGCCTTCGACGACGGTTGGGTTTCGGATGATGCCGCCCAGCGCCTGCGTACCGAAGACCGGCCCGAGCACGCACGCACCATCCTGACGCGGAACACGTCACCGGACCTTCCGTTCGATCGCTCGATCAATCCCTATCGCGGCTGCGAGCACGGATGCGTCTACTGTTTCGCCCGGCCCAACCACGCCTATGTCGGCTTGTCCCCCGGCCTCGATTTCGAGACGAAGCTGTTCCACAAAGCCAATGCGGCCGAGTTGCTGGAGCGTGAGCTTTCCGCGAAGGGCTACCTGCCGCAGACGATCGCCCTCGGGACGGCCACGGACCCGTATCAGCCGATCGAGCGAGACCATGGTATCACCCGCGCCGTGCTCGGCGTCTTGGCGCGCTTCCGCCATCCCGTGGGGATCGTCACGAAATCGAACCTCGTCGCCCGGGACATCGACATCCTGGCGCCAATGGCGGAGCTAGGCCTCGTCAAGGTTGCGATGTCGGTGACGACCCTCGACCCTGTC
This sequence comes from Methylobacterium sp. Leaf85, assembly GCF_001422125.1. Taxonomy (NCBI): domain Bacteria; kingdom Pseudomonadati; phylum Pseudomonadota; class Alphaproteobacteria; order Hyphomicrobiales; family Methylobacteriaceae; genus Methylobacterium; species Methylobacterium sp. Leaf85. The sequence continues at coordinate 212,950 of NZ_LMME01000023.1, forward strand.
CTGGCCCGCCGGATGGAGCCGCGCGCTCCCCATCCCGACCGGCGCCTCGAAGCGATCCGTCAGCTCAGCCGCGCGGGCATCCCGGTCATGGTGATGATGGCTCCGGTCATTCCATCGCTGAACGACCACGAGATCGAAGCGGTACTGGAGCGGGCGCGGGAATGCGGTGCCGTCGAGGCGCGCCATGTCCTGCTGCGGCTGCCGCTCGAACTCGACGACCTCGTGAACGACTGGTTCGCCGAGCATTATCCGGGGCGCCGGCGGCACGTGATGTCGCTCGTGCGCGAGGCCCGTGGCGGCAAGGCCTACGATGCGACTTTCGGCCGGCGGATGACCGGCAGCGGGGCCTATGCCGATCTCATCGGCCAACGCATGCGGCTGGCAAAGCAACGCCTCGGCTACGCCGATGCGCGCATCTCCCTGCGCACGGATCTCTTCGATCCTACAGCGGCGTCCGGGGCACAGCTGCGCCTGTTGTGACAACAGAGGGCGAGGACGCGAAACGCTTGGTGAAGCTCACCCGGTGATGCGCGGAGCGGCCGAGGCTCGCCAAACCGGCGAGATGAGCCGCGGTGCCATAGCCGACATTGCGATCCCAGGCATAGGCCGGATGACGGCCGGCCAGAACCCGCATGAGATCGTCCCGCAAGGTCTTGGCGACGATGGAGGCCGCCGCGATCTGGGGCACCAGCCGATCGCCGCCGATCACCGCCCGGCACGGCAGGGACAGGCCGGGGATGGCATCGCGCCCATCCACGGCCACGGGCGCTTCGAGACCGAGCTTCTCCACCGCTCGCCGCATGGCGTCGAGGGTCGCCGCGCGGACGTTGATCCGGTCCACGAGCTGCCGTGACCCGGCCGCCACCGCCACCTCGGCATGTTCGCGAATGAGTGGCGTCAGGCGCTCGCGCGTCGCCCGGTCGAGCTTCTTGCTGTCGTCGAGGCAGGCCAGCACGGAGGCCGGGAACACGGCGGGATCGAACCAGACCGCCGCCACGACCACGGGGCCGCACAGCGCACCGCGCCCGACCTCGTCGCAGCCGATGAGAGCGGGGAGGGTGCTGGCGACGGGGTCGGCGAACGGTCTGGTCATCGGCCCGATGGATTACACTTCGGCCAAAGACGGGTCACCTTGCTTGGCGCCAGAAATGTGTGGGCGTGTGCCCCCAAGCGAAGAGGCCGGAAGGTCATCCCCACCGTCCCACGCTACACTGCCGGTGCCGTCCTGAACGCCCGGCGCTTCGGCGTGGGAAGGCCGGTGCCGTGAGCCAGCGAAATGTTGGTGAAGAACTGGCGCGCGCTCTCGCCCCAAGTGTAGCGCAGGGCCTCTGAGCGGCAGCGCTCGCGGGGGATCGACAGGGCGGCGAGCGCCGCCTCGCGCAGGTCGGGTCCGAGGATTCCGGCACCGGTTCCGCCGATGACGTCGAGGGGGCCTGTGACCGGATAGGCGGCCACGGGAACGCCGCAGGCGAGGGCTTCGAGCAGGACGATGCCGAACGTGTCGGTGAGGCTCGGGAACACGAAGACGTCCGCTGCCGCGTAGATGCGGGCGAGCGCCGCGCCGGTCAGGGTGCCGAGGAAGCGGGCCTTTGGATACAGGCCGGCGAGGCGTGCCCGGTCAGGGCCGTCTCCGACCACGATTTTGGTGCCCGGCAAGTCCAGATCGAGGAAGGCCGAGACGTTCTTCTCCACCGCCAGCCGGCCGACGAAGAGAAAGAACGGTCCGGACAATCCGACCAGGGCATCGGGCGGGACGTCATCCGGCCCGGCGGGGCGAAAGAGGTCCGTATCGACCCCCCGCGTCCAGCGCATCAGGTTGCCGAAGCCGCGAGAGGCGAGGTCACGCTCCAGGGAAGGGGTCGAGACCATCGTCCCGCTCGCGGCGCCATGGAAGCGCCGCAGCCAGGCGTAGCTCCAGCTTTCGGGGACGGGGGCGCGGGCGGCGAGGTACTCGGGAAAGCGCGTGTGATAGCTCGTGGTGAAAGGGCGGCCATGGGCGAGACAATAGCGCCGGGTCGCGTAGCCGACGGTCCCCTCGGTGGCCACATGGACATGGGTCGGGGCGAGATCCGACCATAGGCGCGCGACCTTGCCCTTGGTGGCATAGGACAGCCGAATCTCCGGGTATCCCGGAAGCGGCACCGAGGCGAAGTCCTGATGGGTCAGGAACACGGTCTCGAAGCCGAGCTCCTGGCCCGCCGCCGCCATGTTCTCGAGAGAGCGGACGACCCCGTTGACCTGCGGGTGCCACGCATCCGTGGCGATCAGCAGCCTCACGCGACCGCCCGCGCAGGACCGACGGCGACCGCGCTGCGCTCCGCTTCTTCCGCGGCGGCCCGCGCCCGCAACACGCTCGGGTAATGCAGCACCTCCATGGTGCCGTCGTAATGCTCGACGATGGCGGTGCAGGATTCCACCCAATCCCCGGTGTTCAGATAGGTCAGCCCGGCGATCTGCCGGTGCGCGGCATGGTGGATGTGTCCGCAGATGACGCCGTCTGCGCCCACGCGCTTGGCCTCCGCGCTGAGCAGCTCCTCGAACTTTCCGATGAAGTTGACGGCGTTCTTCACCTTCAGCTTCGCCCAGGCCGAGAGCGACCAATAGGCGAGGCCGAGGCGACGCCGGATCGTGTTCAGATGCGTGTTGATGAAGAGCGCGAACGTGTAGGCCCCGTCGCCCAGGAAGGCGATCCATTTGGCATGCCGCACGACCATGTCGAACTGGTCGCCATGGATGACGAGGTAGCGCTTGCCGTCCGCGGCGACGTGGATCCGGTCGTCCACCACCTCGATCCCGCCGAAGGTCATGCCGAGATAATCGCGCAGGAACTCGTCGTGGTTGCCGGGGATGTAGATCAGCGTCGAGCCCTTGCGCACTTTGCGCAGCAGTTTCTGCACCACGTCGTTGTGGCTCTGCGGCCAGAACCAGCCCGATTTGAGCTGCCAGCCGTCCACGATGTCGCCGACGAGGTAGATCTCGTCGGCGTCGTAATCCCGCAGGAATTCCAGCAGCAATCCTGCCTGACAGCCCTTCGTGCCCAGATGCATATCGGACAGGAAGAGCGTCCTCACGCGGATCGTCTTCTCTGTATCTTCGCCCACGACCCACTCCGAACGGCTTCGGTGCATTGAGCCAAACCGGATTCCCGTATCAGTTTGATGACGCGCGCCGTCTCGCCCCGTGGCTCGCCTCCCAACGCGACTACTTCAACCGCATCGCGCGGATGTTGCGCTGCGCGACAAATTTTTTGAGTGGCCGGGAAGTTTTTTGCGTTTTCCTTCGGGGGCGAACCCCGGCATAGTCCCGATCAAGGTGACCCACCGGATCGCGCTGGAAAGCGCGTGTCCGGAGCCCATGCGAGGCGAAATCAAGGTTGCCGACGAGGTGAGAAACGACGTCCAAGGCCTTGGGAGTGTGCGGTATTCGCGCGCCCCGGCCAACGGAGAGAGGCTTGATCCAGTCGAAGGCAGTCACGTCGAGCGCTCCGGAACTCGCAGTCATCGGTGATGGCACGAGGCGGGCCTCGCGCCTTCCGTCGGCGATCGTGGACCCTGCCTACTCCTCCAGACGGACGCGCGGCAGCCGGGCCTCCTGGCAGCGCCGCCGTTTCTTTCCCAAAGCTTAGGAACCGTCCCGGCTGCCCATCAGGCCGGATCGCGACCTCGGACCACCGTATTCGATCCCAGCGTCGCACGATGCGTGCGCGCGAACCGAAGAAGAACCGGAGACACAACATGGCGGCAACGAGACGGCCGGGTCGGAACCATCTGTTCGTTCCGGGCCCGACGAACATCCCCGACCGCGTCCAGCGGGCGATGATCGTTCCCTCCGAGGATCACCGTTCGGTGGATTTCCCGACGCTGACCAAGCCCCTGTTCGAAGAGACCAAGGCCGTGTTCGGCTCGACCGAGGGCACGATCTTCCTGTTCCCGGCCTCGGGTACCGGCATCTGGGAATCGGCGCTGACCAACACGTTGCATCGCGGCGACACGGTGCTGACCTCGCGCTTCGGCCAGTTCAGCCACCTGTGGATCGACATGGCCCAGCGCCTCGGCCTGAACGTGATCGTTCAGGAAGAAGAGTGGGGCACGGGTGCGAACCCGCAGCGGATCGAGGAGGCGCTGCGCGCCGACACGAACCACGAAATCAAGGCCGTCATGACGGTCCATAACGAGACCGCCACCGGCGTCACGAGCGACATCGGTGCCGTGCGCAAGGCGATCGACGCGGCCAGCCACCCGGCGCTTCTCTTCGTCGATGGCGTGTCCTCGATCGGCTCGCTGCCGTTCTACGCCGACGAGTGGAAGGTCGATTGCGCCATCGCCGGCTCGCAGAAGGGCCTGATGCTCCCCGCCGGCCTCGGCGTGATCTGCGTCAGCCAGAAGGCGCTCAAGGCCGCCGAGTCCTCGTCGGGCCCGAACGACCGTCTCGCGCATGTCTACTTCGACTGGGCCGACCATCAGAAGCAGAACGGCGCCGGCTACTTCCCCTACACCCCCGCCCTGCCGCTTCTCTACGGCCTGCGCGAGGCACTCGCCTGCCTGCGGGAAGAGGGTCTCGAGAACGTCTACCACCGCCATGCCGTACTCGCTGAGGCGACCCGCCAGGCCGTGGCGGCCTGGGGTCTCAAGACCTGCGCCAAGGAAGCCAAGTGGAACTCGGACACGGTGACCGCCATCCTCGTCCCCGAGGGTGTCGACGCCGCCGCGATCATCAAGCACGCCTTCGTGCGCTACAACCTCGCCCTCGGCGCGGGTCTGAGCCAGGTGGCCGGCAAGGTGTTCCGCATCGGCCACGTGGGTGACTTGAACGAGCTCTCGCTCCTCGGCGCCATCGCCGGCGCGGAAATGGCCATGCTCGACAACGGCGTGAAGGTGCAGCCGGGCTCCGGCGTCGCCGCCGCCTCCAGCTACCTGCGTGAGAACCCCCTCGCCAAGTCCTGATCGAAGCTGTTTCCCGGGGCCGGCATCTCGCCGGCCCCGGGGCATCGTCTATAGAAGCGTGTATCGCGTAACGTCGCGCTCGGCGCGGAACGTCGCTTGAGGGTTCCAATGGCGCACAAAATCGTCTTCCTCGATCGTGAATCCCTCGACGCCAAGGTGCGTGAGTTCAATTTCCCGCACGAATATACCGAGTACGACTCCACTTGGACGCCGGAGGAGATCGTCGAGCGCCTGAAGGGGGCCGAGATCGCGCTGATCAACAAGGTGCCCATGCGCGCCGAGACGTTGAAGCAGCTCCCCGACCTCAAGCTCATCGCCGTCGCCGCCACCGGCACCGATGTCGTCGACAAGGCCGTCGCTAAAGAACTCGGCATCACGGTCGTCAATATCCGCAACTACGCCTTCAACACCGTGCCCGAGCACGTGATCGGCCTGATGTTCGCCCTGCGGCGCGCCATCGTGCCCTACGCGAACTCCGTGCGCCGGGGCGATTGGGCGAAGTCCACCCAGTTCTGCTATTTCGATTATCCGATCCACGACATCGCCGGCTCGACGCTTGGCATTGTCGGCTATGGCGCGCTCGGCAAGTCCATCGCCAAGCGGGCGGAAGCGCTCGGCATGAAGGTCATCGCCTACGACGTGTTCCCGCAGGAAGGCCTCGTGGATTTCGAGACGATCCTGACCGAATCCGACGTCATCACCCTGCATGCGCCGCTGACGCCGGAGACCCGGAACATGATCGGCGCCGAGCAGCTGGCCAAGATGAAGAAGCACGCCATCCTGATCAACACGGCGCGTGGCGGCCTCGTCGACGAGGAGGCTCTCGCCGAGGCCCTGAAGGCCGGCACGATCGGCGGCGCCGGATTCGACGTTGTGATGACCGAGCCGCCCAAGAACGGCAACATCCTGTGCGAGCTCGACCTGCCCAACCTCATCGTCACGCCGCACGTGGCCTGGGCGAGCAAGGAGGCCATGCAGATCCTGGCCGACCAGCTCGTGGACAACGTCGAGGCCTATGTTGCGGGCAAGCCGCAGAACGTGGTGTGAGGATCGGGCTCCATACGTGGAGACCCGGCTCGGAGACGCAGACGTCCCTCGGGGGCCGTGGAGCGGAGCCCGAAATCCAAATCGCCGGGCGCTGATCGAGGCTGTGCCGACGGGGTGTTCGGATGACGGGCCGCCGACACTGCGGAATGTTGGAGCACACCATCGCGCGGCTCATCGCAGTCTCGCCAATCACACGATAACCGCGCAGCGACGCGGGCAGAGGAAACGACATGACGAAGAAGCTGCTGTTCCAATTCGATACCGATACCGTTCCGAGCGTGTTCGATGTGGTCGTCGGATATGACGGCGGGGCCGATCGCATCACCGGCTACGGCAACGTGACGCCCGACAATGTCGGCGCGCTGGTGGACGGCACGATTTACACCCGCGGCGGTTCCGAGAAGAAGTCCACGGCGATCTTCGTCGGCGGCGGCAGCATGGCGGCCGGCGAAGCGGTGTTCGAGGCCGTGAAGAAGCGTTTCTTCGGCCCCTTCCGCGTGTCGATCATGCTCGATTCGAACGGCTCGAACACCACCGCAGCCGCCGGCGTCGCGCTGGTTCAGAAGGCCGCCGGATCGCTCCAGGGCAAGAAGGCCGTCGTGCTCGCCGGCACCGGTCCGGTGGGCATGCGCTCGGCAGCGCTCCTTGCGCAGGAAGGCGCCACCGTCGTCCTCTGCGGTCGTTCGCTGGACAAGGCCCAGGCCGCCGCCGATTCCATCAACAAGCGCTTCAACGTTCAGATCAGCGCCGCCGCGACGCCGGACGCCGCCTCGCGCGCCGCCATCGTCAAGGGCCAGAACCTTGTTTTCTCGGCCGGCGCCATCGGCCTCGAGCTTCTTGCCGAAGCCGACTGGAAAGACGAGGCCAGCATCGAGTTCATCGCCGACTACAACGCCCAGCCGCCCCTCGGCTTCGGCGGCATCGACGCCATGGACAAGGGTAAGGAGCGCCACGGCAAGAAGGTGTTCGGCGCCCTCGGCATCGGCGGCCTGAAGCTGAAGCTGCACCGCGCCTGCGTCGGCCAGCTCTTCGACAGCGCCGAGAAGGTGTTCGACGCCGAGGAGATCTACGCCCTCGCCAAGACGATGGCCTGACCCATGAGCGAGAAGACGTCGCCCGCCAACGAAACCATCCAGAGCTTCCTCGACGGGCTTGCGAGCTCGGCCCCGACCCCCGGAGGCGGCGGAGCCGCCGCCATCTCCGGTGCCATGGGCGCCGCGCTCCTCAGCATGGTGTGCAACCTCACCATCGGGAAGAAGAAGTACGTCGAGGTCGAGGGTGAGCTGAAGGAGATCCTTGGCAAGTCCGAAGCGCTCCGGGCCGAACTCACCGGCATGATCGCCGACGATGTCGAGGCCTTCGACGCGGTGATGGGAGCCTACGGCCTGCCGAAGGGCACCGACGAGGAGAAGGCGGCCCGTGCCGCTAGAATCCAGGAGGCCCTCAAGGTCGCCACCGACGTGCCGCTCGCCTGCTGCCGCGCCTGCCGCGAGGTCATCGACCTCGCCGAGGCCGTGGCCGACAAGGGCAACCTCAACGTCATCTCCGATGCGGGGGTCGCGGTTCTCTCCGCTCATGCGGGTCTGCGCAGCGCAGCGCTCAACGTCTATGTCAACGCCAAGGGCCTGGACGATCGGGGATTTGCCGATGAGCGCCTGAAGCAACTCGAAGAGTTGCTTGGGCCAGCAGGACCATTGAACGAGAATATCTACGAGGTCGTGAAGGCCAAGGTGAACTAAGACCAACGACAGGCCGGCGAGAGCAAACTCAGCCGGCCTTTTCGTCTAAAAAATACATTCCGTCCGCCGTTAAAGGCGGAGTGAAAGAGAATGTAAAAAAATATTACAACAGAAGCTCTTTCCGTGAAGTGAAATTTACGAGAGTGTCTGTCCCAGGGAAAAACGCCGAGGAGAACGCACATGGACGTGCATGAGTATCAAGCCAAGGAGTTGCTCGCCGGATTCGGCGTCGCGGTTCCCAAAGGCGCGGTGGCCTTCAGCCCCGACCAGGCAGTCTACGCCGCCACCGAGCTCGGTGGCTCGTTCTGGGCGGTGAAGGCCCAGATCCATGCCGGCGCCCGTGGCAAAGCAGGCGGTATCAAGCTGTGCCGGACCTACAACGAGGTCCGCGATGCCGCCAAGGACCTCCTCGGCAAGCGTCTCGTCACCCTGCAGACCGGCCCCGAGGGCAAGCCTGTCCAGCGCGTCTATATCGAGACCGCCGACCCGTTCGAGCGCGAACTCTATCTCGGCTACGTCCTCGACCGTAAGGCCGAGCGCGTCCGCGTCATCGCCTCGCAGCGCGGCGGCATGGACATCGAAGAGATCGCTGCCAACGAGCCCGAGGCCCTGATCCAGGTCGTGGTCGAGCCGGCCGTCGGCCTGCAGCAGTTCCAGGCCCGCGAGATCGCGTTCCAGCTCGGCCTGAACATCAAGCAGGTCTCGGCGGCCGTGAAGACGATCATGAACGCCTACCGGGCGTTCCGCGATTGCGACGGCACCATGCTGGAGATCAACCCTCTCGTCGTCACCAAGGACGACCGCGTCCTGGCGCTCGACGCCAAGATGTCCTTCGACGACAATGCCATGTTCCGTCGGCGCAACATCGCCGACATGCACGATCCCTCGCAGGGCGACCCGCGCGAGGCCCAGGCCGCCGAGCACAATCTCAGCTATATCGGCCTCGACGGTGAGATCGGCTGCATCGTCAACGGCGCCGGCCTCGCCATGGCCACCATGGACATGATCAAGCACGCGGGCGGCGAGCCGGCGAACTTCCTCGATGTCGGCGGCGGCGCCAGCCCCGACCGTGTGGCGACGGCCTTCCGGCTCGTCCTCTCGGACCGCAACGTCAAGGCGATCCTCGTCAACATCTTCGCCGGCATCAACCGCTGCGACTGGGTCGCCCAGGGCGTGATCCAGGCGGCGAAGGAAGTGAAGATCGACGTGCCGCTCATCGTCCGGCTCGCCGGAACGAATGTCGAGGCGGGCAAAAAGATCCTGGCCGAGAGCGGCCTCGATCTCATCACCGCCGACAGCCTGTCGGATGCCGCCACCAAGGCCGTCGCCGCCTGCGACGCCGCCAAGCGCAACCACTGAGACGAGGGGAGGATACGTCATGAGCATTCTGATCGACGAGAAGACCCCGATCATCGTCCAGGGCATCACCGGCGATAAGGGTACGTTCCACGCCAAGGAGATGATCGAGTACGGCTCGAACATCGTCGGCGGCGTCACCCCGGGCAAGGGCGGCAAGACCCATCTCGGCGTGCCGGTGTTCAACACCGTCAAGGAGGCCGTCGAGGCCACCGGAGCCACCACCTCGATCACCTTCGTCGCCCCGCCCTTCGCGGCCGACGCGATCATGGAAGGGGCCGATGCCGGGCTCGCGCTGATCTGCTCGATCACCGACGGCATCCCGGCTCAGGACATGATGCGGGTGAAGCGGTATCTGCGCCGCTACCCCAAGGACAAGCGCACCATGGTGGTGGGCCCGAACTGCGCCGGCATCATCTCGCCCGGCAAGTCGATGCTCGGCATCATGCCCGGCCACATCTACCTCAAGGGCAATGTCGGCGTGATCTCGCGCTCGGGCACCCTCGGCTATGAGGCGGCGGCGCAGATGAAGGAAAAGGGCATCGGCATCACCACGTCGGTGGGTATCGGCGGCGACCCGATTAACGGGTCGTCCTTCCTCGACCATCTCGCCCTGTTCGAGCAGGACCCCGACACCAAGGCCGTGCTGATGATTGGCGAGATCGGTGGTCCGCAGGAGGCCGAGGCCTCGGCCTGGATCAAGGAGAACATGTCGAAGCCCGTCATCGGCTTCGTCGCCGGTCTCACCGCTCCGAAGGGCCGCCGCATGGGCCATGCCGGCGCCATCATCTCCGCCACCGGCGACAGTGCCGCCGAGAAGGCCGAGATCATGCGCTCCTATGGCCTGACCGTGGCCCCCAGCCCCGGCGATTTCGGCTCGACGGTCGAGCAGGTGATGCGCAAACTCGCCGCCTGAACGCGCAAACCCTCCCCCTCAGCGGGGGAGGGTGGTCGCGGCGCGACCGGGAGAGGGGCAGCGCCGCCCGGCCGCCGACGGACCCAACCACAGAAACCACCCCTTGATCGCCCCGACGCTGCGTTCCATGCTGCGGGGCGGCCGCTTCATCACCGTTGCCCGCGCGTCCCCGGCGGCCATCGGCTCAACTCTGTTCGAGGTGGCCATCCGATGACCGATACCCTCCACGCCCCGGTCGGGACCCTCGACCATCCCTTCGCGCCGCCGGTCATCACCGGTACGTCGTCGAAGGAGGCGCTCGACATCCTGTTCCACGCCCTGCTCGAAGTCGCCCGCCGGCACGAGCCGGAACTGGAGGCCGTGCTCCTGGGCCAAGCCAACATCTCGGAATTCTCGCCCGAGCTCCTCGCCCGCGCCCTTCAGGTGCAGGGCATCTGGTTCCAGTTGCTCTCCATCGCCGAGCAGAACGCCGCCATGCGTCGGCGCCGGCACCTGGAGCGCACGAAGGGACGGGCGGAGCTCGGCGGCAGCTTCAGCGCGGTCCTGGCGGAAGCGGTGAAGAACGGCATCAAAGCGCCCGAGATCCACGCCCTGCTGAAGGATCTGCGCATCCGCCCGACGATCACGGCGCATCCCACCGAGGGCAAGCGCGTGACGGTGCTGGAGAAGTTCCGACGCATCTACCTCGTCCTGCGCGAGCTTGAGTTGCCGCGCTGGACCGAGCGCGAGCGCAACGGCCTGATGAACGAGTTGCGCGACCAGATCGAGCTCGTCTGGATGACCGGCGAACTCCATCTCGAGAAGGCCACCGTAGAGCGGGAGGTCGCCTGGGGCCTGCACTTCTTCGACGAGACCCTGTTCGAAATGCTCCCCGAGGTGCTCTACTCCCTCGAGGAATCCCTCGCCGAATACTACCCGGACGAGAAGTTCGAGGTGCCGGCCTTCTTCCAGTTCGGCTCCTGGATCGGCGGGGACCGAGACGGCAATCCCTACGTCACCTCGTCGGTGACCCGTGCCACGCTCCAGCGCAACGCGCTGGCCTCCCTGCGGCGCTACCGCGACGGGGTCACGGCGCTTGGCCGCACGCTCTCCCTCACCGAGCGCTCGCTGCCTGTGCCGGCGACGTTCAAGTCCGAACTCGCGCAGCTTCTCGCGGAGAGCGGCGACGGGCGCGCCATCGCCAGCCGCAATCCGGGCGAGGCCTATCGCCAGTTCCTCACCTGCATCCTGCGCAAGCTCGAAGCCACCATCGCGCGCAACAAGGGGCAGCGCACCAGCGGCCCCGACTATCCGAGTGCCGACGGGCTCATCAACGATCTGCGCCACCTCGAAGCCGGCCTCACCGAAGCGAATTGCCCGTCGCTGGCCATCGACCTCGTCCGGCCGGTGCGCCGCATGGTCGAGATCTTCCGCTTCTCCACCGTGCGCCTCGACCTGCGCGAGAACACCACGCGCACCACGAAGACGCTCCATGCCCTGTGGCACCAGAGCCACGGCCAGAACAAGACGCCGCCCGCCCTCGAATCGCCCGAGTGGAAGAACTGGCTGCTGTCCGAGCTGGCGAAGCCGATGCATGGGGAGCGTTCGTTCGAGAGCCTGCCCGACGATGCCCGCGAAACGCTCGAGACGTTTGCCCTCGTCGGTGAGATGCGCGAGCAGCTCGACCGCGAGGCTTTCGGCTCGTTCATCCTGTCGATGACCCGCTCGGTCCCCGACATCCTCGGCGCCTATCTCCTCGCCAAAGAAGCCGGCAACTTCCTCGATGCCGCCGGCACCGAGATCTGCTGCCTGCCGATCGTGCCGCTGTTCGAGACCATCGACGACCTGCGCGCTGCGCCCGCCATCATGAAGGAGCTGTTCTCGATCCCCGTCGTGCGCCGCTCCACCCGCTGGCAGGGCGGGATGCAGGAGGTGATGATCGGCTACTCGGATTCGAACAAGGATGGCGGCTTCGTCGCCTCGAACTGGGAGCTCTACAAGGCGCAGGACAAGCTGACCCAGCTCGGCAAGTCGTCGGGCGTGCCGATCGCCTTCTTCCACGGTCGCGGCGGTTCGGTGAGCCGTGGCGGGGCGCCCACCGCCCGGGCCATCGCCGCCCAGCCGCCGGGATCGATCAACGGCCGATTCCGCACCACCGAACAGGGAGAAGTCGTCTCCTTCAAATACGCCAACCGCGGCACCGCTGCCTATCAGATGGAGCTCCTGGCCTCGTCAGTGTTCGACCACGCGTTGAAATCGGAGCGCGAGGCGATCAACATCCCGCGCAATGAGTTCGACGACACGCTGGAAGCGCTGTCGGGCGCCTCGCGCGCTGCCTACGTCAACCTGATCCAGCACCCCGATCTCGTGACCTATTTCCAGGCCGCGAGCCCGCTCGACGAGATCGCGCTCCTCAACATCGGCTCCCGTCCGGCGCGGCGCTTCGGCGCCCGCTCGCTGGCGGATCTGCGCGCGATTCCCTGGGTCTTCGCCTGGTCGCAGAACCGCCACGTCATCACCGGCTGGTACGGCGTCGGCTCCGGCCTGAAGAGTTTCCTCGACGTGCGCGGAGCGCAGGGCGAAGCACAGCTGAAGCGGCTCTTTGCCGAATCGAAGCCGTTCCGCCTCATCCTCGACGAGGTCGAGAAGACACTTCTGATGGTCGACCTCGCTATTGCGAAAGATTACGCCGGTCTCGTGCCCGACGAGGCCGCCCGCAACAGCATCTTCCCGCTGATCGAGGCCGAGTACGAGCTGACCCGCGAGATGGCCCTGCGTGTCAGCGGCGACCGCGAACTGGCCGAGCGCTACCCGCAGTTCCGGGACCGCCTCAATGGCCGGCTGCCGACGATCAATCAGGTCAGCCGAGAACAGGTGGAGTTGCTTCGCCGTTTTCGGGGCGAGGAAGACGAGGACAAGCGCGAGGCGGTGAAATCCGCGTTGCTGCTGTCGATCAACTGCATCGCCGTCGGCTTCGGCGCGACGGGCTGAGGCATTTGTAAGGATACCGAGGGTCGGACACGGCCCTGGGGCTGGCGCGCGAGCGCCCCACGACCGGTATGGTGGACCGCGTTTTGCGGCCTCACCACCCGCAACGAAACCAAACAAGGAAGGATTCCCCGATGAGCTTTACCCTGATCCAGCAGGCGACCCCGCGCCTCCATCGCTCGGAACTCGCCGTTCCCGGCTCCAACCCGACCTTCATGGAGAAGTCCGCCTCCTCGAAGGCCGACGTGATCTTCCTCGACCTCGAAGATGCGGTCGCCCCCGACGATAAGGAGCAGGCCCGCAAGAACATCATCCAGGCGCTCAACGACCTGGATTGGGGCACCAAGACCATGATGATCCGCATCAACGGTCTCGACACCCACTACATGTACCGCGACGTGGTCGACATCGTCGAAGCCTGTCCGCGCCTCGACATGATCCTGATCCCCAAGGTCGGCGTGCCGGCCGACGTCTACGCCATCGACGTGCTGACCACCCAGATCGAGCAGGCCAAGAAGCGCGAGAAGAAGATCGGCTTCGAGGTGCTGATCGAGACCGCTCTGGGTATGGCCAACGTGGAGGCGATCGCCACCTCGTCGAAGCGCCTGGAAGCCATGTCCTTCGGTGTGGCCGACTACGCCGCCTCTACCCGCGCCCGTTCCACCGTCATCGGCGGCGTGAACAAGGACTTCTCGGTGCTCACCGACAAGGACGAGGCCGGCAACCGCGAGACCCATTGGCAGGACCCGTGGCTGTTCGCCCAGAACCGCATGCTGATCGCGTGCCGCGCCTACGGCCTGCGTCCGATCGACGGCCCGTTCGGCGACTTCTCCGATCCGGACGGCTACACCTCCGCCGCCCGCCGCTGCGCCGCCCTCGGCTTCGAAGGAAAGTGGGCGATCCACCCCTCGCAGATCGACCTCGCCAACGAGGTGTTCACCCCGTCGGAAGCCGAAGTCACCAAGGCCCGCCGCATCCTCGAAGCCATGGAAGAGGCCGCCAAGGCCGGCAAGGGCGCCGTCTCGCTGGACGGCCGCCTCATCGACATCGCCTCGATCCGTATGGCCGAGGCGCTGATCGAGAAGGCCAACGCGATGTCGGCCAGCTGATCCGCTCGCTTCGTAGACATCGCTGAGCAGGACGGCCGCTTCCGAAAGGGGCGGCCGTCCTCGCTTTAGGCCCGAAATGTCCTATCGTTCACGGTGTGTCGCCGTGAGAACAGGCGCCGGGGCCACTCGCTTCCGCTACGCGAAGACGGCCAAACGGCTCCGATCTCGTCGACCGACAAGGGAGAAACCATCATGCATGTGACCATCGAAGACGCCCACAAGGCCATCGAGGCCGCCCGCGCCAAGGCGGTGGAGCTCGACACCCAGATGTGTATCGCCGTCGTCGATTCCGGCGGTAACCTCAAAGCGTTCTACCGCATGGACGGGGCCTGGGTCGGTTCCATCGACATCGCCCAGAAGAAGGCCAAGACCTCCGTGTTCTTCGGCATGATGACGGGGCAGATCGGCCAGCTGTCGCAGCCGGGCGGCCCGCTCTTCGGCATCGAGCATTCCAACGAGGGCCTGATCACCTTCCCCGGCGGCATCCCGATCGTCGACCAGGACGGCGAGATGTCCGGCGCCATCGGCGTCAGCGGCTCCAGCGTGGAGAACGACCACGCCGTCGCTCTCGCCGGTGCCAGCACGGTCGGCGCCACCGAGCTGCCCGCGCATCCCTGGCGGACGTAAGACCGCATGACGGGCACGGTTCATTGGGTGCGCCGCACCCGATGAACACCGTCGGTTAAGCATGCGGGCCCTATCACGGTCCCACCACCCCGAGCCGTGACAGGAGCGCCGATGACCCGGGACCAACTCGCCGCCGAACTGAAGCGCATGGCCACAGCGCAGGTCGCCGACATCGAGCGTGCGGTCAAGGACGGCCACCGGACCATCGCCCTCAACGAACTGGCGGATCTGAACCGCCAGCTGAAGGCGCTGGCCGCAGCCGTGAAGGCCCGGCCCGTCGTACGGGCCTGATACCTCAAAGCCCGACGCGACCGCCTCAGTAGCGCGGGCCGCGTCCGCGCTCTTCCAACGGCGGCTCGTCGGACAGGCGCTCGTCGCCGGCGAGCCCGTCCGCCGGGCGCTCCTCCAGGCGATCTTCCCCGTGATCGGCTCCCCGCCCGGGGCGAGTTTCATCCACGAATGGAATGTCGCGGGGCGGCAGCGGGGGTCGGAGCAAGGGCCTCGCCTCGCCGTATCCGCGATCCGGCTCGGGCCGGAAGCGGTCCGAACGCTCCTCACAGATCGTCACCCGCTTCACGATCTCTTCCCCATCGGGCGTGATCCGGCGCCGGACCACGACCCGGCACGGCTCGATGAGCCGCGCCGCCCCGCGCTCGGGGCCGAACTCCTCCACAGGAGGCGGGAGCCGCCGCTCGGCGGGGAAATCACGGGGCGGTCCATAAGGATCGGGGAAATCGGCGGCGACAGCGGGTACGCTGCAGAGGCCGACGACCACGAATCCAGACAGGACCGGCGTTATACGAAGCCTAGCGAGGAATGATAGCGGTTTCACGGGCACGGAACGTCTCCGGAGAGAGGACCGCTCCCGCCATGGGGTTGCGGCACGGGATCATCCTGCCATCGAGCCGCTGAACCGGAGCGTGCGAGACCGCTCGGGCATCATTCATCTCCGTGCGCGCGGTCTCGCTGCCGGTGGTCCCAACCTCGATACGGTCATGCCTTGCCGTCGGCGGCCTTCAATTGCGCCACGAGGTCGGCGATCTCGACCCGGGCTCGGGCCACCGCATCCGAATCCTTGCCGCGCACCACGATCCGATTGGCGAAACCCTGTTGCGTCATCGAAGGATAGGACCCGATGGAGACGCCGGGGTGCGCCTTCGCGATCTCACCGAGGCCCGATGCATAGTTGCCTTCGGGCAGGTTTCCGGCCTCGATCGTCTCCGACAGGACGCGCGCTCCCGTCGCGAGGGTGGGGCCGATCTCATCCAGCATGGCCTGCATGATCGCCGGCACACCGGCCATGACGAAGACGTTGCCGATGCGAAAGCCAGGCGCCTTCGAAATCGGGTTGGCGATGAGATCGGCACCGGCCGGAATACGCGCCATGCGGAGCCGGGCCTCGTTGAGGTCTTCCGGCTTGTGCCGCTCGAGCAGCATGGCCTTGGCTCGTGGATCGACATTGATGGTCACGCCGAAGGCGGCCGCCACGCAATCGGCAGTGATGTCGTCATGGGTGGGACCGATGCCCCCGGTGGTGAAGAGATAGGTGTAGCGGGTCCGCAATGCGTTCACCGCATCGACGATCTCCGAGGCCTCGTCGGGGACGATGCGGACCTGGCGCAGGTCGATGCCGATGGCCGTGCAGTAATCGGCGATGGTGCCGATATTCTTGTCCTTGGTCCGACCGGACAGAATCTCGTCGCCGATGACGAGGATCGCGGCGGTGATGGGGGAAGGAGCGGGGTCTGTCATCGGAATCCGTGGCGGTCGCGTGGCGATAACGACGACGTAGCGCGACGATGCCCACCTGACCATGGCGGCTCCCTGGTCCGGCCGGCAGGCTGCTGATAGGGGCGGGGCACCCGCTCGGATGTGGAGTTTCACCAAATGAAGTTCGCAGCGCCGCTGATCGAGGGCCGGCTCGTCCGGCGCTACAAGCGGTTCCTCGCCGATATCGAGCTGGCGGATGGCAGCCTCGTCACCGCGCATTGCGCCAATCCGGGCGCCATGCTCGGCCTCGTCGTGCCCGGATCGCGCGTCCTGCTCTCCGCCTCCACCAACCCTGCGCGCAAGCTCGGCTTTTCATGGGAACTGGTGGAGGCGGACCTCCCCGGCGGTCCGCAATGGGTGGGCATCAACACCATGCGGCCCAATGCCCTCGTCGCCGAGGCCTTCGCCGAGGGGCGTCTCCCGCCGTTGGCGGGATACGGTTCGCTACGTCCGGAGGTGCGCTACGGTCGTGCCAGCCGAGTCGATTTCCTGGCCACGGGCGAAGGGCTGCCGCCCTGCCACGTGGAGGTGAAGAATTGTCACCTCCTGCGCGAGCCGGGCCTCGCCGAGTTTCCCGATTGCGTCGCCGCCCGCAGCGCGCGGCACATGGACGAGCTGACGGAGGTTGTCGCTCAGGGCGGCCGGGCGATGCTGATCATCGTGGTGCAGATGCAGGCCGAGCGGTTCGACGTGGCGCGGGACCTCGACCCGGCCTTCGACCGGGCCTTCGCCAGGGCGGCTGCGGGCGGGGTCGAGATCCATGCCCATCGCTGCCGCATCGATCCGACCGGGATCTCCATCGCCGACGCGATCCCGGTAATGCCACCCGGTCGCGGGGGTCTGTGAGCCGCCATCAATGCCGATGCGCGATTTCATGTCGCCTGCCGCCGAATCCGTGGCATGCTCGTGTTCCGACGATCCAAGGAGACGATCATGGCGAGTGAGAAACCACGCGGTGGCCGCGAAGCGAAGAAGCCGAAGAAGCCGGTCGTGAAGACGATCGCCGCGGCCCCCTCGACCAAGGGCACCGTGAGCATCGGCGCGAAGAAGTAGCGCTCCGTCAGGCGGGCGGCGCTGCCTCGACCGACGTCGGCGGCGCCACGCTCCCGAGTTCGAGAAGGACGATTTCCGGCGGCACCCCGATCCGGATCGGGACACGGCTGACGCCGAAGCCGCCGGAGACGATCATATGCCGTCCGCCGTGGACGACATGGCCGTAGGTCAGATCTTTGCCGCGCGCGAATGGGCTCAGCGGCGACAGGCCGAAGATCCGAACCTGGCCACCATGCGTATGCCCGGACAGGGTCAGCGAGACACGCCCCGGAACGGTAGGAAAGATGTAGGGCTCGTGCGCCATAAGGAGGATCGGAGCCTCGTCGGTCACCTGCGCCAGGGTGCCGGGCAGATCGTCGCGGCCGCGCCGATCGCCCCGCGGCAGGAACGGTTCCTGATCTCCGAGCCCGGCAATCCAGAACGGGCGACCGTCCTTCTCCAGCCTGAGAACCGTATTCTCCATCACTGGAATGCCGCGTGCCTCCAGCGCGCGTTGCGACTCCACAGGCCCGCGCCGTCTCGCCTGCGCGACTTCGTCATCCCACCAATCATGGTTGCCGAGGACGGCATGGACACCGAGCGGGGCTCGCAGCCCCCCGATCACCCGTGCAAACTCGACGAGCGGCACCTTACGCGTGGTCACGCTGGGGCCGGACGGATAGTCTCCCAGAAGCAGGATGAGATCGGGTTCGAGCCGGTTCGTCGCATCGACGATTTCTGCGATCCGGTCGAGCGGCATGGTCGGCTCGCCCACGTGGAAATCCGCGAGGACGGCGATTCGTAGCGTCAACCCCTCTGTCCAGCCTGGGAGGGAGGGAGCGTAGCGCGTCACCACGAGCCGATGGCGCGGCTCGATCACGAAGCCATAAGCGCCCGTGGCGGCCACGAGGCTCGTACTCGCACCGATCCCGGTCAGGAACTGCCGTCTCGTCGGCAGGATCAGCATGTCATCGTCCTCGACCGCAGAGCCGATGCGGCTTCATCGCCCTGGGGTCACGAATCCGGCGCAGCCAAGTTCCAGTGATCGAGCTTCCGATGATCGAGTCTCGGTGACCAAGCCCGTAAAGGCTTGGTCGCACGATTTGGCCATGAGGCGTTCGGTCGGGAGGAAAAAGCCTCAGACGAGGGGCGCATCCTCGTGCTGGAAGCGGGAGAGCTGCCGGCGGGCGGCAATCTTCCGGGCCGCCTCTTTCGCAGCGGACGCCGAGACGTGAACCGCTGCGGCAAGGGCGGGTAGTGCCACGGGGCGGAAACCTTCGCGATCGGTTACCAGACCGGACGCACGGGGCGTCGACGACATGGCTGCGCGCTGGTTCTGTTCGGGGCGGGACATGGGAACGGGTCCTGTTTCACGGTGTCGGAACGCCACCAGATCCTCGTTTGTCTGGTTGACGATCACGCCAGTCTCTCGGGCACCCGCAAGAGGTTCGACCCGGACCGGCGCTGTGCGGCACGAGATCCATATGCGGCGAAGGATCATGAACGGGAGCTTAAGGATAGGCGAGACTTTACCAGGGTAGAGTTTCATCTCGCCGCGCTGCGTGTCTTGTGACACACACAAGCAATATTGGAAAAATAAAAAATACCATTCCGCAACGCAATCTGACCTTCCTTGCGGCGCGAAAGATCTGGACTTTTCTGTGGCAGCGCCGCTCTGAGTGTCTCTCACAAAACTCCCGCTGCGCTGTCGTGCTTGGAGCGAGAACCGATCTTGATCGGGAGTTTTGTGAGGCACTCTAAAGCGCTGCGTTGAGACCTTCCGACGCGATCCAAGCCTCGGTCCGGTCGAGAGCACGACCGAGGCGGTCGAACAGCGTGTCGATCTCGTCGTGCGAGATGACCAGGGGAGGGCAGACCGCGACCCGGTCACCGGCGAGGAACCGGACGATCAGACCCTCGGCCTGCGCGAAGGCGACGCAGCGGGCCGCGACGCCGGCTTTCGGCTCGTACTGACGCTTGGATGACTTGTCGGCGACGATCTCCAGGCCGCCGATGAGACCGAGTCCGCGCGCCTCCCCGACGATGGGGTGGTCGGCCAGAGCCGAGAGCCTTGCCTGGAAATGAGGAGCCTTCTCGGCGACGCCTTCGACGATGCGGTCGCGCTTGTAGATCTCGATGGTCTTCAGCGCGACGGCGCAGGCGACGGGATGACCGGAATAGGTTGTGCCGTGGCCGAACGTGCCGAGCTTGGCGCTCTGCGTCACCAGAGCCTTGTAGAGCGGCTCGTCGATGCTGATGCCGCCCAGCGGCATGTAGCCCGATGTCACAGCCTTGGCGAAGGACAGGCTGTCGGGTCGCATTCCCAGGGCCTCGGAGCCGAACCAGGTGCCGAGGCGCCCGAAGCCGCAGATCACCTCGTCGGCGATGAAGCGCACGTCGTAGCGGTCGAGCACGGCCTGGATCTTGGCGAAGTAGCCGGCCGGCGGGGCGATGGCGCCGCCAGCACCCATCACCGGTTCCGCCACGAAGGCGGCGACGGTATCCGGCCCCTCGCGGAGGATCAGGGCCTCGAGTTCGTCGGCGAGGCGCTGCGAGAAGGCCTCCTCCGTCTCGCCGGCCTCGGCGAAGCGGTAATGATGCGGGCAGCCCACATGCAGGAAGCCCGGCAGCGGCAGGTCCCAATCCGCATGGTTGGCCGTGAGGCCGGTCATCGACGCCGTGGCGACCGTGACGCCGTGATAGCCCTTGATCCGCGAGATGATCTTCTTCTTGGCGGGGCGGCCCAACGCGTTGTTGAGATACCAAGTCAGCTTCACCTGGGTGTCGTTGGCCTCGGAGCCCGACGAGGTGAAGAAGATCTTCGATGTCGGGATCGGCATCAGCTCCTTCAGGGTCTCGGCGAGCTCGATCGCCGGATCGTGGCTGCGGCCCGAGAACAGGTGAGTGAAGGGCAGGCGCGACATCTGCTCGCTCGCCGCCTCCACCAATTCCTCGTTGGAATAGCCCAGCGCCGTGCACCACAGGCCGGCCATGCCTTCGAGATAGGGCCGGCCGTCGCTGTCATAGACCCAGACCCCGTGGCCGCGCTCCAGCACCAGGGGGCCGGTCTCGCGGAAGGTGGAGAGGTTGGTGTAGGGATGGATCAGCGTTTCGACGTCGCGGGTCGCGAGGTTCGAGAGCATGGGCCTGCCGTTACCTGTGGAAGCGGGCCGGTTCGGCCCCGTGTTCATGCGATGCCACATTAGCGACCCGGCGCGCCTTCACAAACCCATCCCGTCACCGCAGCGCCCGCACGGAACGTCAGGACCATGCTCGATCCCGCAACCTTCGTGGCTCATCCGGCGCCCGGCCGCTCCTGCGGAACCTGCACCCTGTGCTGCAAGGTCTACGACGTCCCGGCGGTGGAGAGCGTCGCCGGTCAATGGTGCCGCCACACCAGGCAGGGCAGGGGCTGCGCCATCCATCCGACACGGCCGGACCATTGCCGCGCCTTCCACTGCCTCTGGATGACGGAAGCCTGGCTCGGGGGCGAGTGGAAGCCGGAGAAGGCCAAGATGGTGCTCGCCCTCGACCCGGTGACGAAGAACATGAACGTCCAGGTCGACCCCGGCCAGCCTAACGCCTGGCGGCGCGAGCCGTATTACGCACAATTGCGGCGCTGGGCCGCCGCATCTCTGGCGCAGGACCGCCTCGTCCTCGTCCATCTCAACACATCCACCACCGTCATCCTGCCGGACCGTGACGTGGCCCTGGGCGTGTTCGAGCCCGGCGACAGGATCGTCCGGCGCGAGGGGGCCGGCGCCTTCGATGTCGTCAAGGTCAGGGCCGGCGCGTGAGCCCGATGCACCCTGGCCACCTTGCCGGCATCCTGTTCGACAAAGACGGCACCCTCATCGATTTCGACCGGACCTGGGGTCCGGCAGCATATGCGGTCATGAATGACCTTGCCGGAGGCGACCGCGTCCGACTGGAAGACTTGATGGCGGTGAGCCATTACATCGAGGAGGAGCGCCGCTTCCTGCCGACGTCGCCCCTCATCGCGGGCTCTTCGGCCGCTTATGGCCCGATCTGGGCGACGGTGCTCGGCCGCCCGGCGGGACCGGACCTCTACGGGGAGATGGACCGGCTGTTCCGCCGCGAGGGACTGGCGCATCTGTGTCCCATCGGCGATCCGGTGGCGACCGCCCGGCGTCTCGCCGATGCGGGTTACGCCCTCGGGATCGCCACCAACGACGCCGAAGCCTCGGCCCGGGCGCAGGCCGATGTTCTCGGCCTGACACCGCATCTAACCTACGTCGCTGGTTACGATTCCGGGCACGGATCGAAACCGGAACCCGGCATGGTCAGCGCCTTCGCGGCGCATCTTAACGTCGCGCCGGGGCGGATCGCGATGGTGGGCGATTCACCCTATGACCTCGTCGCCGGCCGCTCGGCCGGGGCCGTCACCATCGCGGTCCTGAGCGGCCCCCTCGGGGAGGGAGCACGCGAGGTCATGGCACCGCTCGCAGACCATGTGATCGCATCGATCGGCGATCTCGCCGCCCTGCTCGACCGGATCGTCGATTAGGAAGCGCCATCGGGGGGCGTCCCGAGGCGGATGGAAGGGGAATTTTTACCGGTACGCGGCCACATTCCCGACCGCCATCGAGAGGCCCTTGGTTGCGCCATGCCGCCGTCCCTAACGGCCGCGCGATGGCGCGACAACAATGGGGCGATGGCGCATCGAAGATGCCTCGCCATTGCGCCACCCTCCCTGCTTTTCCGGTGAGTACCCGACGATGATCCGTGACGACCGGGCCGGTTTCGAAGCCGGCGGCCCTCTGGCTCCGACGAAGCGCGACATTCTCCGTGGCGTCGCCGGCACGGCCTTCACAGCGGCGCTGCCCTTCGTCGCCTCACCCGCCCTCGCTCAGACCGGCAAGGCCCAAAAACACGTGCTCGTCCTCGGTGCCGGCATGTCCGGGCTGACGGCGGCGCTGGCACTCCTGCGCCGTGGACACCGCGTCACGGTCATCGAGTATCAGGACCGCATCGGCGGCAGGCTCCTCTCCCTTCCGCTCAAGAACGGACAGTTCACGGAGGCCGGCGGCGGGCATTTCCGATCCAACATGCCCTATGTGCTGAGCTACGTCCGGCGCTTCAACCTGCCGCTCCTCAGCCTCAACGACGGTCTTCCCCGCTACATGGTCGGCGGGCAGACCGGCACGGGCGCCGACCTCGCCAACTGGCCCTGGGCCGTTTCACGGGAGGAGCGTAACGTCAGCGTCGCGACGAGCCTCAACCGCTATCTCTACAGGGCGGGGCTCGACACCGATTCTGTGCTCGATTCCCGCTGGCCCGACCCGGATTCCCTGGCCCGCTACGACAACGTGACGGTGGGCGACCTCGTGAAGGGCGTCGGTGCATCGGATGCCTTCTGCCAGCTCCTCGATGCCCATGGCGGCACCTTCACCAGCCGCTCGCAGGCCCTGGGTGCCATTCCCGACCTCGCCTATCATTTCGGCGACCAGAACGTGTTTCGCATCGAAGGCGGCAACAACCGCCTGCCCATGGCCCTGGCGGGGGCCATCGGCCCCGCGAACATCGTCCTGAAGGCGGAGGTGGTCAGCATCGAGCAGACCAGCGGCGGTGTCCGCGTCGGCACCCGCGACGGCCGCGACTTCTCCGGCGACGCCATCGTGTCCACGATCCCCTTCAGCGTCCTCGGCGGCATCGACGTGAAACCCGGCTGGTCGGAGGCCAAGCGGCGCATGTTCGCCGAGATGGAATGGGACAAGACCGTGAAGGTCATCGTCCAGACCAAGACACCCTCGTGGCTCTCGAAGAACGTCCATGGCTGGCCGATGGCCGGCGGTGACCGCCCCTGGGAGCGGGTCATCGACATCACCGGCAACGAGACCGGGTCGCATGGAAACGTCTTCTTTTACCTGAACGGCGCCAATGCGGAGGCCATCCTGGCCCGCCCCCGCGAGACGCGGGCTCAGGTGACCGTCGATCAGTTCCGCGCCGACATGCCCGACCTGTTCGACGAGGTGATCACGGTGAAGGACTTCGCCTGGACCGAGCAGCCCTGGATCAGGGGCTCCTTCGGCTCGCCCCCCCTGGGGGGTGGCTGGATGATCCGCGAATGGACGATGCCGGAGGACCGCATCCATTTCGCCGGCGACTTCACCAGCCTGAAGACCGGCTGGGTCGAAGGCGCGATCGAGGCGGGCCTGCGGGCCGCCCGCCAGATCGACCCGCAGGTCGAGGCCGAAGGACGCCCGGTGATCCGTCAATCACTCTGACCACCCGGGGATTTGGCGCGTGCGGCGAATCTCCGCCATCCTGCGGCCCGACGAGGAGAGGGCGCCTCATCACCATCCGGGATCAGGTCTCAGAATCGGCGCGGGCCACGTCGCGCCACTTCAGAACGAGATGCTCGAAGGCCGCGATGTCGTCCTGTGGCAGGGTGCCGAGGGTGCGGGCGACATAGGCCTTCTGCGCGGCGATGCCGCGAGCCGCGATCTCGGTCCCGGCCGGAGTGAGGCGGAGGGCGTGCGAGCGCCGGTCGCCGGGGATGGCGTGGCGCTCGACGAAACCGGCCTGCACGAGGCGGTCGATCAGCCCCGAAACGTTGCCCTTGGTGACGTAGAGGCGCGCGGCGAGATCCTGCTGCGTCAGGCCCTCGCGTTCGGTGAGCGTCGAGAGCACGTCGAATTGCGGAATGGACAGGCCGAGGCCGCGCAGCTCGGCCGCCATCGCGGCGGTCACCCTCCGGTTGAGGCGGATGAAGCGGAACCAGACCCTCAACGGGTCTTCCGATCCTCCATCGGGCACGGGGGTGCGGGGCGCTGCGGTGAGACTCATGTGGAGGCCGCTATAGCAGAAGCGGGCGGCATCGAAAGCGCGGCCATCTCGCGGGTGGCGTCGGAAAGCGAGGCCCGGTAAAGCTTTGGGCTCAGGCGCGCGGGCACCATCTCCCGATGGCGCGGCGATCTCCCGGACAGCGATTTCACCCGTATCATGCGTCGTTCGCTTATCGAGGAGCCCATCACCCGCGCCGGTCCGCTCTCGCGCGGGACCGCGATCCTGTCGGTCCTCGTCACCCTGTTCGCCCTTGTTCTGGTGCGCGATCCGAGGGCGGAGGAGGGGCCCGCGCTGGTGACACTGGCATCCGGCCTCGTCCTGGCGGTGATCGCGATCGGCTTTGCGGTCTTCGCCTTCGTCCGGGTCTGGCGCGAGGGAGCGCGCGGTGTGGCAAGCGCTCTCGCCGGCCTGTTCCTCGCCGCGATCACCCTCGGTTATCCGGTCTTCGTCGGGCTGCGCGGCCTGCGGCTTCCCGCCATCACCGACGTGACCACCGATACCGACAACCCGCCCGCCTTCTCACGCTCGCATGCTGCCTTCGCGGCGCGCGAAGGACATTATCCCCCCGATCCCGGCCCCGAGGCACGGATCGCGCAGCGCGCCTCCTATCTGCAGATCGCCCCGCTCACCCTCGACCTCGACGCCAACGCCGCGTTCGAACTCGCCAGGAAGGCTGCGGTGAACCGCAAATGGCAGATCGTTGAGGCGATCCGCCCCGGAGGTCGCGTCGGCAACGGTCGGATCGAGGCGGTGACGCGCGGACTCATCCTGAACCTCGCCAGCGACATCACGGTCCGTGTCCGACCGAGGGCGGACGGAGCCCGGATCGACGTGCGCTCCGCCTCCCGGATCGGCGACCGCGATTTCGGCGCCAATGCCGACACCATCCGGGGCTATCTCGACGAGGTCGCCAACCTCGCCATCGCCGTCAAGTGAGCGGTCGGGCCGACTCTGTCGGTTCGGTCAGGTTCGACTGCAGGGGAAGCGCGCACTTCCACTTCCAGAAGGCTGCAACATTCACCCCCGCTCTTTCCGGCAGAGCGCGTCCCTCTCCCCCTTGTGGGGAGAGGTCAGGAGTGGGGGTGGCTCCGCTTGCCTCCGCAACCTGAGGGTCGCCCAACCACCCCCACCTCCAACTCCTCCCCACAAGGGGGAGGAGAGCCGCGCCTCCTGCGAAACGGATAGATCCAATAGCCGGAAGGCGAGGGGGCCTGAGGCGACAGCTCGATCCGCGGCCGTCATACGATGCCGGTGTCAGGCCGGCCTGTAGACGCTGTCGAGGCGCGGCGGGCCGTCGGTGACGACGAGCCCGCGCTCCACGAGATCCTCCAGATGGGCGAAGACCGAGAGCGCCGCCGCACCCTGAAGGGGGGCGCTCAGGCCCTGATAGATCACCCCGACGATGGAGCGGATATCGCGGTCCCCGGCCTCGATCCGGGTGCGGATCGCGCTCTCGCGCTGGCGCCGGTGGGCGGCGAGGCCACGGACGAAGCGGCGCGGATCGCGCACGGGTCCGCCATGGCCCGGCCAGTAGATCGTCTCGTCGCGCCCGCGCAACGCGTCGAGCGACGCCATGTAGGCGCGCATCGAACCGTCGGGCGGCGCCACGATGGTCGTGGACCACGCCATCACGTGGTCGCCCGAGAACAGGGCCGTTTCCTCCGGCAGGGCGAAGGCGAGGTGGTTCATGGTGTGACCCGGCGTTTCCACTGCCCGCAGGGTCCAGCCCGGCCCCTCCAGCGTGTCGCCCTCGTTCATCTGGCGGTCGGGCCGGTGGTCCCGGTCGGAGCTGGCGTCGAGATGCGGGAATTCGCCCTCCGCCAGGTTTCTGGCGGCGCGATGCGGGCCGCAGCCGACGATGGGCGCGCCCGTCTCCGCCTGCAGCAGCCGGGCGCCCGGCGAGTGGTCGCGGTGGGTGTGGGTGACGACGATGGCGGTGAGCCGCTCGCCGGCAATGGCCGCGACCAGCGCCGCCACGTGAGCGGCATCGGCGGGACCGGGATCGATGATCGCGACCTCGCCCTGGCCGACGATGTAGCTGCAGGTGCCGCTCGAGGTGAACGGACTGGCGTTGGGACAGATCCGCCGGCGCACCAGCGGCGACAGGCTCACCGTCTCGCCGTTGGCCGGCGCCGCCCCGTCGAAGTTCGGATCCACCGCGATGTCGCCGTCGTCGCTGGTCTTGGTCATGCGGTACCTGGAACGATCACACTCGTGTCCGCCCCTAAGCCATCGCGGGGCGAGCCACAACGGAAGCCCCGGTCGGCAGTGATGGCGGCGGGCGACGTCAGCGGGTGAAGGGCGAGGACACCACGACACGGACGATGGCGAAACCCGCATCTGCGTTCTGCCGGCGCCGGACGGTGCCGAAGCCTCCGGTGCCATCGCCGGAGCCCATCTGCGCCACACGGATGCGGGGGGCACGGTCGACCGTTCGGCCGGCCTGACGAACATCCTGCTCGGCGGCGCGGGCATCGGCCTCGCGCCGGACGACGTCGATCTTGCGGTCGATGCTGCGGCGCTCGCGCGGTGAGAGGAGACCGGCCTCGCGGAAATCCACCACCGTGAAACCGCCGGACCGGGTGGAGACCACCACACGGGCGCTCGATGGGGTGGCGACCACGTCGCCCACCCGTGCGGTCGGGTCGCGCTCGATCGGGAGTGGCGCCGCCGCCACGCCTTCGGACTGACAGGAGCACTGCTCGACACGCTTGGTGCGGTACAGGTTCGCGACGAGGAGGGCGCGGTAGGGACGCCCGTCGAGACCGACGGCCCGGTCGAGATCGTTCTGCCTCGCACCCAGCATGTAGAGGCTGGTGGCGGCGTTGGGACAAGCCGCGGCACAGGCCGCCTCGTGCAGGGGAATGTCGGAGCGGGACGCCAGGCGCCCGAGGGGGAACAGGTAGCCGTCGCAGGCCCGGACGCAGACCGTGCGGGCGCCCAGCGCCGAGGCGGTCAGCGCAGCGGATGCGGCGCGGCTCGCTCGGGCGGGGGAGGGGCGCGTGAGACGCGCGAGGCGTGGCGTCTGGCGCGGCGCCTGGACCGCCGTGATACGGCTCGTCGTGGGAAGGGAGGCGTAGCGGGGCCGGGAAGGGCGCGGCATCGAGACTGGCGCGGGCTGCGGCTTCACCGCCGGACCGCGAAACATCTCTTCGAAGAAACTGAAGATGCCTCCCTGCTCGGAGGCCTGAACCAGGCTCGATCCGGCAACGACACCGCCGAGTCCGAGGACCAGCCCGGCTATGACCGGGGCGACGACGCGCGTCTGCGTCGCGAAACTCGTCCGTCTCCTGCCGGGGTTCGTCGACCGCATCGTTTTCTCAACCCTTCGGCAACCATCCGCTAGGACGCCCGTCCTGCCTAAGGCCGAGGCGAGCGCCTTCGCAACGGGGGTAGACCACCGAGTTTCGCCCATCGGCGAAGGGCCGATTCCTCCCCGTGCATCCCGCCGGAGGCCCGACAGGGGAACAGGAGAGCGCACCCGCCCCCCACTCGGCAGCGGGCGTCTCGTGCCCCCTTACGCCACGCACAGGACGGAGGCGCAGGTCCCTATCTTAGCCTTTGTTTTTCATTATAGCCGATGCTATATGCCGTTCCGGGTGCAGTGCGGTACCCACGATTCAGCTCGACGGAAGACGCGGCATGGACAGGCTCGACGAAGACCGGGGGTGGCGCTTCAGCCGCGAGACGAACGAACAGCCGAGCCTCGGGCGCATGAATGCCAGCATTCCCGTGCTGTCCCACGGCTCCTGGCTGCGGCGGCTGCTGGCCTTCATCGGGCCGGGCTACATGATCTCCGTCGGCTACATGGACCCGGGCAACTGGGCCACCGACATCGCGGGCGGATCGCAATTCGGCTACACGCTGCTGGCCGTCATCCTGCTCTCGAACCTCATGGCGATCGTGCTGCAGGCCCTCTCGGCCCGGCTCGGCATCGCCACCGGCCGCGACCTCGCCCAGGCCTGCCGCGATCATTATCCCCGGCCCGTCAGCTTCGTGCTGTGGATCGCCTGCGAGGCGGCGATCATCGCCTGCGACCTCGCCGAGGTCATCGGCACCGCCATCGCCCTCAAGCTGCTCTTCGGCATTCCCCTCGTCATCGGGGCGATCATCACCGCCCTCGACGTGTTCCTGATCCTGCTGCTGATGCGGCGCGGCTTCCGGGCGCTCGAAGCCTTCGTGATCGCGCTGCTGCTGGTGATCTTCGTGTGCTTCGGCATCCAGATCGCGCTCGCCGCGCCTCCGATCCAGGCGGTGCTCGCGGGTTTCATCCCCTCGTCGCAGATCGTCACCAACCCGGCCGCCCTCTACATCGCCATCGGCATCATCGGCGCCACCGTCATGCCGCATAACCTCTACCTGCACTCCTCCATCGTGCAAACGCGAGCCTATCCCCGCACCGAGGAAGGACGCCGGGGCGCCCTGCGCTTCGCGGTGACGGATTCGACCATCGCCCTGATGCTGGCGCTCTTCGTCAATGCCGCGATCCTCATCATGGCCGCATCGGTGTTCCATTCCACCGGGCGCACCGACGTGCAGGAGATCGAGCAGGCCTACGAATTGCTGTCGCCGCTGCTCGGGGCCGGCATCGCCTCCACCCTGTTCGCCGTGGCGCTCCTGGCCTCGGGGCTCAACTCCACCGTCACCGCGACGCTGGCGGGCCAGATCATCATGGAAGGCTTCCTGCGCCTGCGCATTCCCGACTGGGCGCGGCGCCTGATCACGCGCGGCATCGCCATCGTCCCCGTCGTC
This sequence comes from Methylobacterium sp. Leaf85, assembly GCF_001422125.1. Taxonomy (NCBI): domain Bacteria; kingdom Pseudomonadati; phylum Pseudomonadota; class Alphaproteobacteria; order Hyphomicrobiales; family Methylobacteriaceae; genus Methylobacterium; species Methylobacterium sp. Leaf85. The sequence goes on from NZ_LMME01000023.1 coordinate 242,018, forward strand.
GTCGTGACGGGGCTCTACGGGGAAGAGGGCACGGCGCGCCTCCTGGTGCTCAGCCAGGTCGTCCTGTCCATGCAACTGCCCTTCGCCGTGATCCCGCTCGTGCGCTTCGTGTCGGACAAGCAGAAGATGGGCGCCCTGGTGATTCCGGCCTGGCTGAAGCTCCTCGCCTGGGTGATCGCCGCCATCATCGTCGTCCTGAACGTCAAGCTCCTGGTGGACACCGTCACGGGCGCCTGACGCATAGGGTCCGACGCCCGCTTCCCTGACGGGCGGCGGGCGCACACCACACAGCCCCCACCGGGCCGCGCCGCGGCACCGGGAGGTGAAGCTTTGCCCAATCATATAGCATAGGCTATACTATCGAGAAGAGGCGTCGATGATCAGCATGAGGATGATCGCACGACGACAGAGGGCGCCGACACGGATGGTCGCCGCCGTTTTCGCATTCCTGTCGGTCGATCCCGCATGGTCGGACCCCGGTGAGACGGGGGCGGTGGACGATCGTCCGGCGCAATCGGCTCCGCTGGAGCCCGACCGTCCCCCCTCGATCCAGACGTCGCTCGGTGCATTCGGGGATCCGGGTGGGTTCCGCAGCCTGCTCGCGGCGCGCGGCATCGACTACAACCTGCTCTATACGAACGAGGTCCTCGGCAACCTGTCCGGCGGGGTGAGGCAGAGCGCGATCCATGCCGGCAAGTTCGAGACCGCCGTCACGGTCGATTTCGACCGTCTCGCCGGCTGGACCGGATGGAGCGGCTTCGCCAACGTCTTCCAGATCCACGATACCGGCGGCCTGCGCGACCGGAGCTTCCATCGGCTCATAACGGTCAGCAACATCGAGGTCTATCCCTCGACGCGGCTCTCGGAACTCTGGTTGGAGCGGGCCTCCGGCGACCGAACGCTGAGCCTGCGCTTCGGGCAATTGGTGGCGGATGGGGAGTTCTTCTCGTCCGAGACCGGCAAGATCTTCCTCAGCAACGACTGGCCGACCATCACCGGGGCCAATCTTCCGAGCGGCGGCCCCGCCTATCCGATCTCGACCCCCGGCATGAGGCTACGCTGGACGCCCGATGCTTCGGTGAGCGGGCTCGTCGCCATCTTCAACGGCGATCCCGGCGATCAGGCGAGCGTCAACCGGACAGGTTTGAATTTTCGACTGAACGACGCCCCCCTAGTGATGGGCGAGGTCCAGTTTCGCGCGGTGCCCGGCCCCGACGGGCTCGGTCGAAGTCTGAAGCTCGGCGGGTACCGGCATTTCGGACGTTTCGACGATGACCGCTACGACCGGACGGGACTTTCCCTGGCAAACCCACGCAGCGGCGGCTTAGCCCGCCGCCACGCCGGCACCAGCGGTGCCTATGCCGTCGTCGATGCGCAGCTGTATCGGCCCATGGGCGGCAACGAGACTGATGGAATCGCCGCCTATGCCCGCCTTTCGACGAGCCCTTCGGACCGGAACCTCATCGATCTCTGGGCTGATGGGGGCATCGTGGTCACGGGCATGACACCCGGTCGTCCGAAGGACGCCTTCGGTCTGAGCTTCATCTACGCGCGGATCGGCGAGAACGCCCGGCGCTACGACCTGGACCGGCTCTCATTCGGCACCGAGTTCCACGTTCCCCGCAGCTACGAAGCCACGATCGAAGCGACCTATCTTTTCGCGGTCACGTCCGGTTGGACGATCCAACCGGACATCCAATACGTCTTCAACCCCGGAGGCGGTGCCGCCGATCCGAACCGCCCGGGCCAGCGCATGAAGGGCGGCGCCGTGTTCGGCCTCCGCTCGACCCTCACCTACTGATCAGCGCCGACGTGCGCCCCGCACCCGAACCGGCACAAGCTGGGGAGTGGGGGACGTGCCCTCGACGACCTGTACGAATCCGCGAGCGGCAGCGGCGACCGCATCGAGGAAGCGTCGTGCGATTGATGCGGCCAGCGACTCTCTCATCAGATTGCATCCGTGTTCGGGAACAGGTGACGAACGCCACATGGGACACTGGGTTCCACTCTGACGTCAACAGCTATGTGGGTCTGTCCTCAGGGCGCCGACAAGAGACCCGTCGATATGACGCATGTCTGCGATGCGCGCGCGGCCGGACGGACATCACATCCACCTCAGACAGACGCAGGAAGGGCGTGAGTCCAAATGGGAGAACCCGGAGTCCCGCAAGCCGCGACCACGACGAGCGACGGCCGAAAATCAATCGTGACCGCTTTGTGTCAAAGTCAGGAACCGGCCGGAGAACTTGGCGTTATTGCTGTCATGAGGTCGCGGCACAGGTCGCGCCAGCTTCAAAAGGATCCGGACCATGCTTGGTTGGGCTGTAACATTCCTCGTCGTCGCTCTCGTGGCCGCTCTGCTTGGCTTTGGTGGTATTGCCGGCACCGCCATGGAAGCCGCAAAGCTCGTCTTCTTCGTCGCCATCGTCCTGTTCGCCATCTCGGCCGTGATCGGCTTGATGCGCGGTCGCTCGCCGACCCTCTAACGGGCGGACGTCTCGGCGCAACGGCGTCAAGTAGGCACGGAAACGAGAAAGCCGCCGGATGATCCGGCGGCTTTTCTTCAATCGTCGCCCGGTCTGACGACCGCCATCGTGCCGGTGCACACGTCAGACGAATGATCCGTATTGTAGCCTAAACGTCGTCGAGGGTTTGAACCGAGGATTCGTCCATCCGGGCGATCAGGTCGCGAAAGCGATCCGGGACCGGCTGCTGAACGATGGTGTCGTACATGGCTCGCAAGTGCATGCCGATCCGCTTCTGAGTGAGGTCACTCAAGCGGTGAGAATCGGGGCCTTCTGGTCTCGGCTCATGTACCTGCTCCGATCGCGTCTCCGGCACGGAGATGCGGCCCGTCTCGTCATCGTCCATTCGGTTATCCCCTTGATGCCACGCGGTGGCATCGCCGCGATTGTTTTGCGGCTTGACATAAGTCATGGCTGCACCTGCAACGCAGCGCCATACAATCGGTTCCGGGCCTAGCGGAACACAGCCCATCGATCCGCGTTGTGGCGGTGGCGACCATAAAGAACGGCAGAGCCTAAGGGGATCTAATGTCGACAGCTCAACTCGTCGTGCAACATCTGCCGTACCTGCGCCGCTACGCGCGGGCGCTTACCGGCAGCCAGGTCGCCGGCGATGCCTATGTGGCCGCCACCCTGGAAACGCTCGTGAACGAGCCGGATACGTTGGGGCGCAGCACCAACGTCAAGGCCGACCTGTTCCGCGTCTATACGCGCATCTGGAACTCCCTCTCGGTGAACGGCCAGAGCGATCATGTTCAGCATGATCTGCCCGCCGAAGTGCGACTCGGCCAAATCACGCCGCTGCCTCGTCAGGCGTTCCTGCTGTCGTGCCTCGAAGGCTTCTCCGAAGAGGATGCCGCCGTGATCCTCGAGGTCGACGTCAGCCAGGTGCGGGACCTCGTCGACGAAGCGGGGCGGGAGCTGGCGGCCGACATGGCGACGGAGATCCTCATCATCGAGGACGAGCCGCTGATCGCGATGGACCTCGAAGCCCTCGTGGAAGGACTCGGCCACAACGTGATCGGCGTCGCGCGCACACGGTCCGAGGCGATCAAGATCGCGTCGGAGGGCTCGCGTCCCGGTCTGATCCTGGCGGACATCCAGCTCGCGGACGGCTCGTCGGGCCTCGATGCCGTGAACGACCTGTTGAAGACCTTCGAGGTCCCGGTGATCTTCATCACCGCCTATCCCGAGCGGTTCCTCACCGGAGAACGTCCGGAGCCGGCCTTCCTCATCGCCAAGCCGTTCCAGCCCGCCAATGTGTCGGCGGTGATCAGCCAGGCGCTGTTCTTCCAGCAGAGCGCCCGGCGGCGCGAGAAGACGGCCTGACCAAGGCGCCGCGCAACCCGCGGCAAGCCTCGAACGAAGCACGCAGCCCCGGTCTCGCACCGGGGCTTTTCTTTTGGCGATCCAACCCTTCGGCCATGAAAAAACGGGCCGGACTGAGTCCGACCCGTCAAAAAGTTTCCGGCCAATGCACAAGGGGAATGCGGGGGAGGACCAGGCGGCCGGGTGATTCGATAACGAGCCGGATGCCACACGGTTCCAAAAAATGCATAGGCTGCCGCTTTACGGATTGACGTGATTTTTATGCAACGCCGTCCTGTGGACCGTTTGTCATTGGTGGAAAATTTTTAGCAACAAAGAGGGCCCCGTTCACTAGTCATAAAGTTTTTAGACCAGTCAAGGAACCCGGAACGGTCTGGTTCGGTTATCGAGCATCCTGTCAAGCTCCGTTTGGAGATTACGACAATGCTTCGGTCCGGTTTCATCCTGAGTGTCGGTGGACCTGCAGCACTCCTGACGATGCTGGTGCATCCCATCCTGCAGCGCGAGGCCGACCTTCGGTCACCTCCCGGCGCCACTGTCACGCAGCATGCGCCCGCGACCGTCGCTCCGGCGATCTTCCTCGCTCCAATGGGGGCTACGAAGGCCGGGGGTACGACACTCCGTGTCTCGACAGCGCTCTCCGTCCAGCGTCGGGCTCCCGGAACGGCGTCCGATCAGAATTCGGCTCTGACCGACAAGCCGGTGATGAAACCGCGCCGGACGATGCGCGACGGCTGCGAGGGAGCGATCAGCTCGCTGGCAGGTCCCGAAGCGCGCCGCATGATCCCGGGGCGCTGCATCGCCTGAGGTGTCCCTGAGAGCCTGCTCGATCGGGTCTCTCAGCGGATACTCACGCCAAAGTAGACCTTCCCAACAGACGACCTCATCCTGAGGTGCCGAAGCGTAGCGGAGGCCTCGAATGAGCCCTCCAGTCGCAGAGCGATCCCTGGAAACCTCCTTCGAGGCCGCTGCGCGGCACTCAGGATGAGGTTACGCCTTGGACGAACAAGCCGAGTATTCTTTGGGTCGAGAGACCGAAGAAAAGCCCTTCGCTCTTCGCGGAGGGTTTTTTGCCGTCGACGGTCGCTTTCGCGAAACGGAACAGTTGGCCGAAGGGCGCCCGCAACGAAAAAGGCGCGCACCGGCAGACGGCACGCGCCTCATTTCGATATCGATCCGGGCTCTAGTCTTCGCCGTGACGCCCAGGGGTTGTCGACTGGCCACCTTTGCGACCGGCCGACGAGGCCAATTCGCGATCCTGGGAAAATGAACGCTTTTCCGCCGGAACGCTCCGCCCACCCTTGCTCGCGATCTCGCGTTGCCGCTCCAGATCCATCGATGCAAAACCTCGCTTTGAGGTAGAATTTCCTGATGCCATCAGCGCCTCCTCAGCATGTGGTTCTCGAACTGAACAACCTTCGCCAATATCGATGGTTCCTCGGCCAACCTTGCCGAAGACAAATGGCCGCTTCGGTCTGGTCGTGCACGGTCCATCACTGTCGTCATCTGCCTCGGCGAAGCCGGAAATTCGCTGCGGAATGCGGCCGGTCACTCCCATGGATCGGCGGCGGCGGACCGCTTCGGCGATCTCCGCGAGGGTGAGGCATGCGGGTGGATCGGGCGGGGCTGGACAATGGATGGGCAAACCGCATGGATGCGCGGGACGTAGAGGCGCCCGGCTCTGGGCGCCTGCGAGCGGAGCGCTCAGAATGGTCCACGCATCATGACCCTCGACACGGAGGTATCCTCACTGCGACAGGTGCCGTTGTTTCGCGGTGTCGAGCCGTCACGCCTGAAGCTGCTCGCCTTCACGAGCGAGCGCGTTCATTTCGAGGCCGGCCAGCAGCTCTTCGCCCGAGGCGACGTGGCGGACGCCGCCTACCTTCTTCTGGAAGGCTCGGCGGCGGTGACCATCGATGGAACGTTCGGCCCGTTCCGGCTGGCCCTTCTCGGGCCGAATGCCCTCGTCGGCGAGATGGGTATCCTGGCCGACCAGCCGCGCTCGGCCACCGTCCAGGCGGAGACCCCCATCACGGCGCTCCGCATCGATCGGACCGTCTTCCTCGAACTCCTGGCTCAGTTCCCGCAGATCAGCATCGCCGTCATGCGGGAGCTCGCGCTTCGGCTTGAGCATACGAACCAGCAGTTGGCGGAACGCCGCGCCTGAGCCGAAACCGTCACTCCGTCGGGTAGGTGATGAATTCCATCAACGACCCGTCCGGATCGCGGAAATAGACGCTGATCCCCGCGCCGGCAGCCCCATTGCGATCCACGGGGCCGAGCTCGACAGGGACGCCCTGCGCCGCCAGATGCGCCACCGCGTCGTCGATCGAACCCGACCAGCGGAAGCACAGATCGCTGCCGCCGGGCATCACCGGACGCTCGGCCAGGGGCGTCGGCGACAGCCCAGGACCATGGACGTTCAATTGAACGCCACCGAACCGGTACGCGACACCCTTCCCGCGGGGGATCACCTCGGCCCCGAGCACGTCGCGATAGAAAGCGGTGGACCGCTCCCAATCCGAGACATGGATCACGCAATGGTCGAGATGGATCGCCGGCCCGAGCTCGGCGAGGGGTTCCTCGATCTCCGCGACCGTGAGCGTCTCAGTATCGGCCATTGCGTCTGCGCCTCGGGTTCCGGCGGCTCGGCCGCGTCGAAGGGAGCATGCCCCGTGCGGACCGGCGGGGCAACGCAGGCCGCGCGGTGGCGCCAGTCGTGTAAACCTGAGATATACCACTAAATCTCAGGTTGCATGGCCCGTCGGCTTTTCCACATGATCGTCCTGCCGCGAATCGCTTGCGGCTCGAGAGGGGGCGGGGATCATGGCGTTCGCGATCAGTGCCAATCAGTTGCGCCGCGATGGCAAACCCGTCACCTCCCTACCATCGCCTTATACCGGCGGAGCACTTCCCTCACCGACGCGCTTTCTGGCGATGCATTTCACCTATGGAGCCAGCGCGAGATCCAGCGCCGAGTGGTTCCAAAGCAAGGACAATCCGGGTTCGTCGGCCCATCTCGTCATCGACCGCGATGGATCGGTCATTCAGTGCGTGCGCTTCGACAAGGTGGCGTGGCATGCCGGCAAATCGACATGGCGCGGCCTGTCCGGCCTGAACCACCATTCCATCGGCATCGAGCTCGCCAATTGGGGGCCACTCCATTTGGCTGGAGGCGAATGGAAGAGCCATACCGGTGTGACCATCGCCCATCCGCACATAGCGAAACACAAGAACGGCAACCCCAACGGAGAGAATTGCCCGATCGGTTGGGAGCCCTATCCCCCGGTTCAGTTCCAGGTGGCTGCCGAGATCGCGAGGCTGCTTGTAAAGACCTATGGCGTCGAGGAGATCGTCGGCCATGACGACATCAGCGCAGGGTGGAAATGGGATACCGGCCCGGCCTTCGACATGGCGCATTTCCGCAGCCTCGTCTTCGGGGGCCGGGCCGACAATGACGGTGTCGGCCTCACGGTCGATGTCGCCGAGGGCCTCAACCTGCGGACCGGACCCGGAACGACGTTTCCCGTGCTCCGGCTGCTTCCGGCCGGGACGCTGGTGGAGCCAATCGAGCGCGATGGCAGATGGCTCGGGGTGAGCGTGCTGAATGCGCAAGGTCAGCCGAGCCAGACGGGCTGGGTCCATGACCACTACCTCTCGTAAATCCGGCCGGACGGGCATGTTCCCTGCTGCTGCGACGTGAAAGACACAACATCAGAGGCCACCGGACGGTAGTCATGAGGGCAATGATCCGCCCGACGACCACTTTCGTGGAGCCCTCCATGCATATCCGCCGCGTCCTTCTCAGCCTGCTCGTCATCGCTCCATTGGCCGCGTGCAATTCCCGTGGCCCGATGACGGTGGCGCAGGATGACGAGGCCGCCTGGTATACGGGCTCGATGCCGGACAAGCCCTACGACGTCCCGCTGGTGGACACGTCGCGGCTCGATCCGAAATATCGTCGGCAGGTCGTGCGCTACACCGGCGCGGAGAAGCCGGGCACCATCGTCGTCGACATCGACAATCGCCAGCTCGCCCTGGTGCAGGAGGACGGCACGGCCCGTCAGTACGGCATCGGCGTCGGCAAGCTCGGCTTCTCCTGGAAGGGCGAGGCGAAGGTCGGCCGCAAGGGCGTGTGGCCGGATTGGAGCCCCACCACCACGATGGTCTCCCTCAACCCCGATCTGCCGCGGACCCGCAAGGGCGGCGTCGACAACCCGCTGGGCGCCCGCGCGCTCTACCTCTACCAGAACAACCGGGACATCCTGTTCCGCATCCACGGCACCAACGAGCCGTGGAGCATCGGCGAGCAGATGTCGTCCGGCTGTGTCCGCATGCTGAACGAAGACATCGTCGACCTGTTCGAGCGCGTTCCCGTCGGCACGCGGGTGCTGGTGCGGCGCAACGGCAAATATCGGGTCTGAGGGCGGATCGGGTCCGGGCACGGGGCCGAGACAACGTCATCCGTGAGTGACGGCAACGCCGACATCGGCCCGCGATCCTCGGGCGAGGTTCGCCAGGACCGATGATTGCGCGCTATCAGGCAGAACCGCCGGGTGCCCTCTCGTCGGGGTGACACGCCCTGCATGATGCATATTTGTTACACCGCCGTATGACAAATTTCGTCTCTCGTTACACGCAACGGGCCTCGAACGGCCGTTCATCTTGCGTTGCAGCATGCAATGGTCCAACGCGGCATCTAGGGGTATGCTATCCCGAAGTGTTGCAAGCGGATCAATGACGATGGCGAAGTGGGTCTACTCGTTCGGCGACGGCAAGGCGGAGGGTCAATCCTCCATGCGCAACCTCCTCGGAGGTAAGGGCGCGAACCTTGCCGAGATGTCCAATCTCGGACTCCCAGTCCCTCCGGGCTTCACCATCACCACCGAAGTCTGCACCTGGTACTACGACAACGGTCGCCAATACCCGGCCGAGCTGAAGGCCGAGGTCCAGGCCGCCCTCGATGCGGTGGGTGCGCTCACCGGGCGCGGCTTCGGCGATCCCAAGAACCCGCTCCTCGTCTCCGTCCGTTCCGGTGCCCGCGCCTCCATGCCGGGCATGATGGACACGGTGCTGAACCTCGGCCTGAACGACACCACCGTCGAAGCCCTGGCCGAGGGCGCCGGCGATCCGCGCTTCGCCTACGATTCCTATCGCCGCTTCATCACCATGTACTCGAACGTGGTCCTCGACGTGGAGCACCACGCCTTCGAGGAAGCGCTGGAGCATTACAAGGAGACCAAGGGCTTCAACCTCGACACCGAACTCGGTGCCGAGGACTGGAAGCACATGATCGGTCTCTACAAGAAGATCGTCCGCGACGAGCACGGCTCGGACTTCCCGCAGGACGCGGAAGACCAGCTCTGGGGCGCCATCGGCGCGGTGTTCAGTTCCTGGATGATCCCGCGCGCCAAGAAGTACCGCGAGCTCAACGGCATCCCAGAGAGCTGGGGCACGGCGGTCAACGTCCAGGCCATGGTGTTCGGCAACATGGGCGACACCTCGGCCACCGGCGTCGCCTTCACCCGCAACCCCTCCACCGGCGAGAGGGCGCTCTACGGCGAGTTCCTCATCAACGCCCAGGGCGAAGACGTGGTGGCGGGTATCCGCACGCCGCAGGACATCACCGAGAAGGCGCGGATCGAGGCCAAGTCCGACAAGCCGTCGATGGAGCGGGCGATGCCCGAATCCTATGCCGAACTGGTGCGGATCTATGGGCTGCTCGAGACCCATTACCGCGACATGCAGGACATGGAGTTCACCATCGAGAGCGGAAAGCTCTGGATGCTCCAGACCCGCAACGGCAAGCGCACCGCCAAGGCGGCCCTGCGCATCGCCGTGGATCTCGCCGCCGAAGGCCTGATCACCGAGGAGGAGGCGATCGGCCGGGTCGAGCCCGCCGCCCTCGACCAGCTCCTCCACCCCACCATCGACCCGAAAGCCGAGCGCAAGATCATCGCCTCCGGCCTGCCGGCATCCCCGGGTGCGGCCACCGGCGAGATCGTGTTCAACTCCGAGGATGCCGAGGCCGCCCGCAAGGCCGAGCGCAAGTGTATTCTCGTGCGGATCGAGACCAGCCCCGAGGACATCCACGGGATGCACGCCTCCGAGGGCATCCTCACTACGCGCGGCGGCATGACCTCCCACGCCGCCGTGGTCGCCCGCGGCATGGGCAAGCCCTGCGTCTCGGGCGTGGGCACGATCCGCGTCGACTACAAGGCCGGTACCCTCACGGTAGCGGGCACGACGCTGAAGGCCGGCGACAAGATCACCATCGACGGCTCCACCGGCCAGGTCCTCCTCGGCGAAGTGAAGATGCTCGAGCCGTCGCTCTCCGGTGAATTCGCGACCCTGATGGGCTGGGCCGACAAGGTTCGCACCATGAAGGTGCGCACGAATGCCGACACGCCCACCGATGCCCGCGCCGCCCGCAACTTCGGCGCGGAAGGCATCGGCCTGTGCCGCACCGAACACATGTTCTTCGAAGGGGACCGGATCGTCGCCGTCCGCGAGATGATCCTCGCCGACGACGTCGAGGGCCGCCGCTCGGCCCTGGCCAAGATCCTGCCCTATCAGCGCCAGGACTTCGTCGAGCTGTTCACGATCATGTCCGGCCTGCCGGTGACGATCCGCCTGCTCGATCCGCCGCTGCACGAGTTCCTGCCGCATACCGATGCGGAAGTTCAGGATGTGGCCAAGAGCACCGGCGTGTCCGAGGAGAAGCTCCGCCGCCGGATGACCGAGCTGCACGAGTTCAACCCGATGCTCGGCTTCCGCGGCTGCCGCCTCGCCATCGCCTTCCCGGAGATCGCCGAGATGCAGGCCCGCGCCATCTTCGAGGCCGCCGTCCAGGCCGCCAAGGAGACGGATGCCCCCGTCACCGCCGAGATCATGGTTCCGCTGGTCTTCACCCAGATGGAGTTCGACATCGTCAAGGCGCGCATCGACGCCATGGCGAAGGCCGTCACCGAGGAGACCGGCGCGGCGCTGTCCTACCAGGTTGGCACCATGATCGAGTTGCCGCGCGCGGCCCTTCGCGCCGGGGACATCGCCAAGACCGCCGAGTTCTTCTCCTTCGGCACCAACGACCTGACGCAGACCGCGCTCGGCATCTCGCGCGACGACGCCGCGACGTTCCTCGGGGCCTATACCCAGAAGGGCATCCTATCGGCCGATCCGTTCATCTCGATCGATCAGGAAGGCGTGGGCGAACTGGTCCGCATCGGCGTCGAGCGGGGCAGGGCGGTCCGCCCCGACATCAAGCTCGGCATCTGCGGCGAGCATGGCGGCGATCCGGCCTCGATCCATTTCTGCCAGGAAGTCGGCCTCGATTACGTGTCGTGCTCCCCCTACCGCGTGCCGATCGCGCGTCTCGCCGCCGCTCAGGCTGCGCTCGCGATGCGGGACAAGACCGGCGCCTGAGTGCCGGACCTTGAGACTTTGAAGACCGGAAAGGGCGGCCGATGGCCGCCCTTTTTCGTGGCGCTGCGCCATTGGAAATTTCGTTGAATAAATCTCCGAATACCCCTTGAACCGATGTCGCTTCGGCACGTTGAGTGCTAGTGCCAGACCAAAGCGCGACGACGCTCCCGGCTGGGTGGGATGGCATTGAACGCGCGGGAACGCCGACCATGAGCGACTCGAGCCAACCCCCTGTATTCCTCTCCGAAACCTCGCATGCCGTGCCCGTGCCACGGGTCGTCCAGCAGGCCTATATCTGGGTCGTCTCGGCGCTCGGCGGTGTCGCGACCATCGCTCTTCTCGTCTTCGCGGTCGCGACGCAGAGCAGTGCCGATGCGGAGCGCATTACCGAGAGCAAGGGACGCTCCAGCGTCAATGCGCTCGTGGGCGCCCTCGCGGTGACACACGGTCGCCCCGGAAACCTCTGATCGCTCTGCAATACGTCCGAACAACTTCACGACGACCGTCCGAGGTCTTCGCGAGACGCGATCACGTTCATCGTCTTAAGACACTCGCAACCATAACGCCCGATAGTTTGGATCATCCCTTCTGGTCACCCCTGCGCGTGACCAGCGAGGCCAGGTCCGTAACCGGGTTGTTTGGTCGTGAGTACGAAACGCGTTCGCCGCCCCTGCCAAAAGCCCTGGTTTCGCGCCTCCATGGTGCCGTGGACCCTCGCCCTCGGCTTCGTTGTCTCCTTCACGGCAAGCGCCGGAACCGACCCGTCCGCCTCCGGCCTCACGGGGCAGGGCGGAGCGAGGATCGCCTTGCGGCTGCCTCATGATACGCCGGGGGTTCGTCGCCGCGTCGATGCGAAGGCGACGGAACGGCTCTATCCGAACCATGAGGCAGGTGCCGGCTTGGACATGAAGGCGCCCGTCGTGAGGGTCGGCCTGTCGAGCGCCGATACAGGCCTTCTCGTCCCCGGCTCCGCGATCTGGTCGCCCGACCTCGAACCGGCTTCGGGTTTCACCCCCCCGCACGAGATGGCCGCCGAGGAAGAGACCGATGAACCGTCGGACGGCGCCACGCCGGCCATTCCCCGCGCCATCGCCTTGTCGTCCACGACACCGGCCCCGGCGGATGCCACGCCCATCGAAGTCGCGGCGGCCAGCCTGTTGATTCCCGGCTTTTCGCCGCGAAAGGATCTCGGCTCCGGCATCACCGAGACCGTCCCCGAGGACGCCCGGCACCGCTATGCCGACCTGATCGTCCCCGATTCCATCGACCGCGAGCAACGCTGCCTCGCCGAAGCGGTCTATTTCGAAGCCCGGAGCGAGCCCGAGGACGGCCAGGCGGCCGTCGCCCAAGTCGTGCTCAACCGCGTGAAAAGCGGGCTCTACCCGTCGAATGTCTGCGGCGTCGTCTACCAGAACCGCCATCGCTACATGGGCTGCCAGTTCTCCTTCGCCTGCGAGGGCAAGTCCCTGCGCATCACCGACGGCCCCTCCTGGCAGAGCGCCACCCGCATCGCCAGCGCGGTGATCGAAGGCCGCACCTATCTCAGCGAGGTCGGAGGCGCCACGCATTACCATGCCGATTACGTAAAGCCGGGCTGGTCCCGGCGCCTGCAGAAGATGGACGTGATCGGACGTCATATCTTCTACCAGCTGAAGCGCGGCCAGACCTGAGACCGGTTTAACGACCCGTGAATCGAACGAAAGCGCTTTACTTAAGCAGGATGAAGATTGCGTAGTGTTAAGCCAAGGTTAATTTTACCCTGATCTGCGATAGAGCTTGCTCCGAGCGCAACTTGACCGCCTCTAATGCGTCGAAGGCTGCGCACCAACGCTGGGTGCGCGCCCATCACACCGCATTTCAGTGTCGAGGATTCGAGCATGACCGCGCCGGTCACCCATTTCACGCTGTCCGCCTCCGCCCTCGCCGGCGCCCTTCTCGGTGCCTCGATCCTCGCGACATCGGCTCAGGCCGGGGGCTGCGGCGGGGCCGAATGCTACCGGCATGTCACGACCCCTCCGGTCTACGACACCGTGTCCGAGCGCGTCCTCGTCCGCCCCGCCCGCACCGTCTACCGCTCGCTTCCTCCGGTCTACGAGACCGTCTCCGAACAGGTTCAGGTCTCGCCCGGCGGTCGCGTCTGGCAGACGCGGCGTGATGCCTATGGCGAGATGATCGGCTGCTGGGTCGAGATTCCGCCGCGCTTCGCCGTCCGTCACCGCCGCATCTTGGCCCAGCCCGGCCAGACCATCCCGGAGACGATTCCCGCCGAATACGCCAGCGTCCAGCGCTCCGTCCTGGTCTCGCGCGGCCGGTCCGGCTGGGTGCCGGCCCATTCCGGCCCCGGTTACGCCAGCGCCGGTTATGTCGGCCCCGGTTACGCCGGCTCCCACCGTGCTCCGGTCATCGGCTCGATCCCCGATGCCTTCGGCATCACCGGCGCCAGTTCGGCCGATATCGGGGTCGGCCTCGGCTTCTCCACCGGCAGCATCTACGACGGCTACTGATCGACCGCGAGGCGACGCCTTCCCGGCCCCGGGCGAATCCGCGCTCGGGGCCGGCTTGATTCACGCCCGCCCCGCCACAGGTCATCACCGAGACGTGAGGAGACCGACGGACATGGCGACGTTCAAGGCATGGGTGGTCGAGAAGGACGAGGCGGGCCAGAATCTTCGCTTCACCGATTTCGACGAAGCGAACCTGATGGACGGCGACGTCACCGTCCGGGTCACGCATTCGACCCTGAATTACAAGGACGGACTGGCGATGACCGGGCGCTCGCCCGTGGTGCGCCGCTTCCCGATGATCCCCGGCATCGACTTCTCCGGCGTGGTGGAGAGCTCCGAACATCCGGACTACGAGCCCGGCGATGCGGTGGTGCTCACCGGCTGGGGCGTGGGTGAGAGCCATCTCGGCGCCTATGCCGAGCGCGCGCGGGTGAAGGGCGATTGGCTCGTTCCGTTGCCGGACGGCTTGAAACCCGAAGAGGCGATGGCGGTCGGCACCGCCGGCTACACCGCCATGCTCTCTGTCATGGCGCTCGATGCCCATGGCATCAAACCCTCCGATGGACCTGCCATCGTCACCGGCGCCTCCGGCGGTGTCGGATCGGTGGCGGTGGCGCTTCTGGCGAGAGCCGGGTGGCACGTCATCGCCGTCACCGGCCGCGCCGGCGAAGCGGATTACCTCACATCCCTCGGCGCCTCCGAGATCCTGGACCGGGCCGAACTCGCCAATCCCGGCAAGCCCCTGGCGAAGGAGCGCTGGGCGGCCGGGATCGACGCGGTGGGCTCGACGACCCTCGCCAATCTCCTCGCCGCCACCAAGGCCGACGGGGCCATCGCGGCCTGTGGATTGGCCGGCGGCATGGACCTGCCGACAACTGTGGCCCCCTTCATCCTGCGCGGCGTCAGCCTGTTCGGCATCAACAGCGTCACCACCCCCCTGCCCAAGCGCCGGCAAGCCTGGGCGAGGATCGCGAGGGAGCTCGACCAGGACCTCCTCGCCAGGATGACGAGCACCGTGCCTCTCGCGCAAGTCGGGGCGCTCGCCGAAGACATCCTCGCGGGACGGATTCGTGGCCGCACCGTCGTCACCATCGGCTGAGGGCAAGCGGAACCGTTTCGATCGCGATGCATTGCCGTTTCCATGAGCAGTGCATTCGTCAAAGAGCGTGAGGGCGGCGAGGCCTTCGAGGATCTTCCCGATCGTCCGATCTCGCCTCACACCAATTTCGTCACCCCCCAGGGGTTCGCCCAGATGGAGGCGGAGGTGGCGCGGCTGCAGTCGGAGTTCTCCGCGCTGACGCCGGGGGCCAAGGCCGATGAGGCCCGTGTCACCCGCGACCTCGCCTACTGGACGGCCCGGCTCGGCTCGGCCGAACTGGTGGAGCCCATGAGCGGAGACACCGTGCATTTCGGCTCCACCGTCACGATCGTCAAAGAAGACGACACCAGGCAGACGTTCCGCATCGTCGGCGAGGACGAGGCCGATCCCGCAAAGGGATCGATCTCCTACGTCTCGCCCATGGCCAAGGCGCTCACCGGCAAAAGCGTGGGCGACAGCGTCGAAGTGAATGGGCACGAGGTCGAGATCGAGTCGATCGACTGAACGGCGGGCAGCCGGATTTTCTCCGGCGACTTCTCTGAACCTAGTCGCCTCGCGCCGAGCGTGACGGCTTTCCGCGTTCGGCCAGATTTCGTCCCGTGAACGCCCGCGCTTTTCACGCGCTGCGACGGAGTCCGGTGGGCCTCAGGCTGCTTTCGTGGCCCATGGCCCTTTCACGCGCCCTGCGCGGACCGATATACCGCCAAGCTTGGAGCCGCGGCGCGGCTCCCATCGATGGAGTGAGCAGGATGGCGAAGGTACTGGTTCTCTACTACTCGTCCTGGGGACATGTTGAGCAGATGGCGAACGCCGTCGCAGAGGGTGCGCGAGAGGCCGGGGCCGAGGTCAGCGTCAAGCGCGTGCCGGAACTCGTCCCCGACGATGTCGCCAAACAGTTTCACTACAAGCTCGACCAGCAGGCGCCCATCGCCACCGTGGACGAGCTGGCCGATTACGACGCGATCATCTTCGGTACGCCCACACGCTACGGGAACATGGCCGCCCAGATGAAGCAGTTCATCGACCAGACCGGTGGTCTCTGGGCGCAGGGCAAGCTGATCGGCAAGGTCGGCTCGGTCTTCACCTCCACCGCCTCCCAGCATGGCGGTCAGGAGACGACCATCACGAGCTTCCACACCGTGCTCTTCCATCACGGCATGGTCGTCGTCGGGCTGCCCTACGCCTTCGCCGGGCAGAACGGTGTCGAGCAGGTGAAGGGTGGCACGCCCTATGGCGCATCCACGATCGCCGATGGCGACGGGAGCCGCCAGCCGGTCGGCATCGAACTCGACGGCGCCCGCTTCCAGGGCAGGCACGTGGCCGGCATCGCCGCCAAGCTCGCCGGCTGATCGAGCGTCGGCGCATGACAAGCCCCGCGCATCGCGCGGGGCTTTCGACGTCGAGAAGTGCCGAAGCGACCAAGAAAAAAGGCTCGGATAAATCCGAGCCTTGAGGGGGAGAAGGTCATTGGGGGCTGAACCGACCTTCGTGACTGTGAAACGTGCTCGTCGTGGATGAGTTCCGCGGTTTGCAGAAAAAAATTCAGCGGGGTGCCGCGGCTCGGCGCAGCCTGTCGTTGATCGCTTCTCCGAGCCCCGTCCGAGGGATCGGAGCGACGGCGATGGTCCCGGTTCCCACCTCGTCGAGCCGGCGCAGCGACGAGAACAGGGCGGCGGCAGCCTCTCGCAGGTCTCCTGCCGCGCTCAGGTTCAGGCGCGCTGTCGCCGCTTCCGCTCCGGGCGGGTCCACGGGGCCGAAGAGCAGGACCGCCTCGTGCGGTTCGACCCGCGATGCGTCCAGCCGCACGGCGGCCCTCGGCGCGTAATGGGACGCGAGAAGACCGGGGCCGATCGGCGCCTCGGCGGATTCGTGACCGGCATCGAGGGCAAATCCCAGGATCGCCTCGACCGCCTCCCGCGTCACGCCGCCGGGACGCAACAGGCGCGCGCGACCGTCGAGACAGGCGACGACCGTGGATTCCAAGCCGACCGGGGTACTCCCGCCATTGAGGATTGCGGCGATGCGGCCGTCGAGATCGGCGAGGACGTGCTCGGCACGGGTCGGGCTCACACGGCCCGAGCGATTGGCGGAGGGCGCCGCCACCGGCCGTCCGACTTTTTCGAGCAGGGACAGGGCGACGGGATTGGCCGGGACGCGCAGGGCCACGCTGGGGAGACCGGCGCGGGCGAGGTCGCTCACGGTCCCGCCCGACGCCGCCGGGACGACCAGTGTCAGCGGGCCGGGCCAGAACGCCTCTGCGAGACGTAAGGCCAGACCGTCGAACACGCCCTCGCGCCGGGCTGCATCGAGACCGGGCAGATGGGCGATCAACGGGTTGAAGCTCGGCCGCTCCTTGGCCGCATAGATGCGCGCGACGGCCTCGGCGTCGGAGGCATCGGCGCCGAGCCCGTAGACCGTCTCGGTGGGAAACGCGACGAGCCCGCCGCTCCGCAGAAGCCGCGCGGAGCACTCGATCCCGGCCTCGTCGATGTCCAGCCTCAGCGTTTCACCGGGGATTGACCCGAGATCGTTCATATCTAAACTATTCCCTGCCTGAAGGGCGTCGGGCTCGGTGCCGCATCGTCGACGGGGACTGCCTATCCCCGTGAACCCGTCTTGCCTATGCCTGGGAGCACATGGCGCGACGGGCCGTATCGCCGGGTCGGCGCGCGCGTCAAACTCAGGTGAAGCGTCGCTCAAGACGACGCGGGAGGACCATCCATGACCTATCGCACGCCAGTCGCCGAAATCAGCTTCGCCCTGCGCCACGTGGCCGGGCTCGATGCCGCCATCGCCTCGGGAGCCCATGGCGACCTGACGATGGAGGATGCGGACGCGATCCTTCAGGAGGCGGGCCGGGTGGCGGATGCGGTGATCGCGCCGCTCAACCCGGTGGGGGACCGCCAGGGTGCCCGCCTCGCCGACGGCGCCGTGACCACGTCGCCGGGCTGGCGCGAGGCCTATCGCACCTGGATCGAGGGCGGATGGAACGGGCTCAGCGCCGAGGCCGATCACGGCGGCCAGGGCCTGCCCCTCCTGCTGAATGCGGCCTGCAGCGAGATGTGGAATGCCGGCAGCATCAGCTTCGCCCTGTGTCCGCTCCTCACCGCCGGCGGGATCGAGGCGCTGGCCAAGCACGGCTCCGACGATCTCAAGGAGCGCTATCTCGGAAAACTCATCTCCGGTGAATGGACCGCCACGATGAACCTCACCGAGCCCCAGGCGGGGTCGGATCTGTCGCTGCTGCGCAGCCGGGCGGAGCCCGCCGGCGACGGGACCTACCGGATCGTCGGCTCGAAGATCTACATCACCTATGGCGAGCACGACCTGACCGACAACATCGTCCACCTCGTCCTCGCCCGTCTGAAGGACGCGCCCGCCGGTACGCGCGGCATCTCCCTGTTCCTGGTGCCGAAGTTCCTCCCCGACAGCAGCCGCAACGACCTGCGCTGCTCCGGCCTGGAGCACAAACTCGGCATCCACGGCTCGCCCACCTGCTCCATGGCCTTCGGCGACAACGGCGGCGCCACGGGCTGGCTCATCGGCGAGGAGAACCGGGGCCTCGCCTGTATGTTCACGATGATGAACTCGGCCCGGCTCAATGTCGGGCTGCAGGGTGTGGGCGTCGCCGAGCGCTCCTACCAGCAGGCGCTGGCCTATGCCCGCGACCGGCGCCAGGGCAAGGCGGCGGGCTCGTCCGATCCCGTCAGCCCCATCGTCGACCATGCCGACGTGCAGCGCATGCTGCTGACGATGAAGGCCTATACGGCGGCCGCGCGGGGCATCTGCTACCTCACGGCGCAAGCTCTCGACGCGGCGCGCGGGGCCGAGGGCAAGGCCGGGCTCGACCGGGCGTCGCTGCTGACCCCCGTGGCCAAGGCCTTCTCCACCGACATCGCCAACGAGGTGACGTCGCTGGGCGTCCAGGTCCATGGCGGCATGGGCTTCGTGGAGGAGACGGGAGCCGCGCAGCACATGCGCGACGCCCGCATCCTCGCCATCTACGAGGGCACCAACGGCATCCAGGCCATCGACCTCGTGGCGCGCAAGCTGCCGCTGAATGGCGGGGCGACCGTGCGGGCGCAGCTGGCCTCCATGCGTCGCGTGGCAGAGGCCGTGCAGAAGGATGCGACACCGGCCTTCGGCCATCTCGGGCCGCGCCTCCGCGCCGGGATCGAAAGCCTCGACCGGGCGACGAGCTACCTCCTCAAGGCGCTGGCCTCCAACCGGCCGGAGGAGGCCCAAGCCGGCGCGACGCCGTATCTGCGCCTGTTCGGCCTCGCGCAGGGCGCGACCTGCCTCGCCCTTGCGGCTTTGGCCTCGAATGCCGCCCTCAAGACCGGCGAGACCGATCCCGCCCACGGCGCCCGCATCGCGCTGGCGCGGTTCTTCGCCGAGAACCTCCTCACGGCGGCGGGCGGGCTGGAACAGAGCGTCGTCGACGGCGGCGGTTTCACGCAGGACGGTATGCTGGCTTTGGCGGGGTGAGCACGAAGACTCTCCCCCCAACGGATCCAGTGCTTGTCCGTGGTTTTCATCCCAGGCGCCCAACTCGGGACGGCCCGACTTGGGGTTAGAGGGAGCAACTGGAGATGAAAGGGGAGGATGCATCAAGCGGAGCGACGGGTACGCATCCCCTCGCCCCGCCTGCGGGGAGAGGGCCGCGACGACCTTGTCGTCGACGCGGCGAGGCGGCAGCCGACGGTGAGGGGGTGGACCCGAAGGAGTCTCATCCGGAATCGCCCCCTCACCCTCGCTTCGGCTTCGCCTCTCGCTCATCGCGGACACGACAAGGTGCCCGCGATCCTCTCCCCGCACGCGGGGAGAGGGGGCTCCCTCCTCCGTTCGACGAAGCGGCCACATGCGATAGCTCTGCTGCAAAGGGGAGAGGGATCGCCGGAAAGCGAGAACACACATGACCGAGCACATCGCGATCCACGACAGACCGGACGGCGTCCGCCTGATCCGCCTCGACCGGCCGGAGAAGAAGAACGCGCTCACCGGCGCCATGTACGATGCCATGCGCGACGCGCTCGCTGAGGCGGATTCATCTGAGAGTATCGGCGCCATCGTCTTCGCCGGGGCGCCGGGCGCGTTCAGCGCCGGCAACGACCTCGCCGATTTCGTCGCCGGCGCGCGAAAACCCTTCACCGAGGCGCCGGCCCTTCACTTCATCCGCCAGCTCGCCCGGACGACGACACCGATGGTGGCGGCGGTGGACGGGATCGCGGTGGGGATCGGCACGACGCTGACGCTGCATTGCGACCTTGTCTATGCGAGCCCGGCCGCGCGGTTCCGGATGCCGTTCGTGGAACTCGGCCTCGTGCCGGAAGCGGCCTCGTCCTACCTGCTGCCGCGCCGGGTCGGGATCCTGAAGGCCACCGAACTCCTCCTTCTGTCGCAACCGTTCGATGCGGAGGAAGCCCTGCGCCTCGGCCTCGTCAACGCCATCGCGCCGAGCGACCTCCTGCTCGATCACGCCTTGGCCCAGGCGGCGCGCCTCGCCGCGCTTCCGCCCGGTGCCGTCGCCGCGACGCGCAGGCTCATTCGCGGCAATCAAGCCGAGGTCGAGGCGGCGCTCGAAGCGGAGGCCGTGGCCTTCGAAGCACGGCTGCGGGCGCCCGAGGCACAGGAGGCGTTCGCGCGCTTTCTCGGCAAGTCGAAAGCCTCATGAGCGGGCGCGCCGCCGTCCCGGATCTGAGCCGGACGATCTGCCTCGTCGCGGGCGCCTCACGGGGAGTCGGCCGGGGCATCGCCCGCGGGCTGGGAGAGGCCGGGGCCACGGTGATCGTCACGGCCCGGTCGAGCGAGACGGGGCCGCGCACCGAGGGCCGGCCAGAGACCATCGAGGACACCGCCCGCGAGGTCGATGCCGCCGGGGGCGAGGGCCACCACTACCTTTGCGACCACACCAGCGAGCGGGCGGTGGACGGCCTCGTCCATTGGGCGCTGCGTCGCTTCGGCCGGATCGACGTCGCGGTCTCGAGCGTCTGGGGCGGCAACGAAGGCTTCGACGGGGAGAGCTACGCCGACGGGATCGAATGGGGCACACCGTTCTGGCGTCGCTCCGCCGAGTCGTTCTCGCAGGTCTTCGAGACCGGCCCCTATCCGGCGCTGCTCCTCGCCAGAGCCGTCGCGCCGGCGATGGTCTCGGCCAAACGCGGCCTCATCGCCTTCGTCTCGTTCGACACCGAGACCGGCTACCTCGGCGACGTGTTCTACGATCTCGCCAAGGCCAGCACCAACCGGCTCGCCTTCGCCTGCGCCCGGGAGCTCGCCCCCCATGGGGTCACCGCGCTCGGCCTTTCGCCCGGCTTCGTCCTCACGGAGCGGGCGCGGGACAACGGCCATGCCGACCGGGCGACGGAGAGCCCGCTCTATGCGGGACGGGCGCTGGCGGCCCTCGCCGCCGATCCCGATGTCCAGGCCCGTGCCGGGCGCATCCTGCACGCGGGCGATCTCGCCGCCGAATACGGCTTCACCGACGCCGACGGCACGACGCCGCCGCGTTTTCAACTCGGATCGTGAGAAGACGGCCATGACGGATTCGAAGTCCCTGAAGGGCAAGACCCTCTTCATCACCGGCGCCTCGCGCGGCATCGGCCTCGCCATCGGTCTCCGCGCCGCCCGCGACGGGGCCAACGTCGCCATCGCCGCCAAGACCGACACGCCGCACCCGAAGCTCGACGGCACGATCCACACGGCGGCGGCCGCCATCGAGGCGGCGGGCGGGCGCGCCCTACCGCTCATCGTCGACGTGCGCGACGAGGAGGGCGTCGCCTCGGCCATCGCGCGGACCGCGGAGACCTTCGGCGGCATCGACATCGTGGTGAACAATGCGAGTGCGATCTCGCTCACCCGCACGCCGCAGACGGAGATGAAGCGCTTCGACCTGATGCACCAGATCAACACGCGCGGAACCTACATGGTCTCGAAACATGCGATCCCCTATCTGGAAAAGGCGCCAAACCCGCATATCCTGATGCTGTCGCCGCCCCTCGACATGGCGGAGAAGTGGTTCGCGCCGCATCTCGCCTACACCATGGCCAAGTTCGGCATGTCTCTCTGCGTCCTCGGCCTCGCGGGCGAATTGCGCAGGCAGGGCATCGCCGTGAACGCCCTGTGGCCGCGCACCACCATCGCCACGGCGGCGGTGCGCAACCTCCTCGGCGGCGAAGCGCTGATCCAGGCGAGCCGGACGCCGGAGATCGTCGCCGATGCGGCCCATGCCCTGTTCCTGAAACCGTCGCGCGAGGTCACCGGCCGCTTCCTCATCGACGACAGCTTCCTCGCCGAGCAAGGTGTCACGGACTTCACACAATACCGCGTCACACCCGGCATACCCCTTGCGCCGGACTTCTTCGTGCCGGATGCGAACACACCGCCTTCCGGGGCCCTCGCCTGAGACGTAAAGCGTGATTTTCATCCATCAGCCGATCGCCGGCCCCGGGCACATCCTGCTCGACCGCCGTCCCCTCGAACTGCAGGACCCCATTCCCGACGAGACCGTCTGGCTCGACATGATCCGCCCGACGCGGGAGGAAGACCTCAAGGTCGAGGCCTTCATGGGCATCTCGGTGCCGACCCGCGAGGAGATGAAGGACATCGAGCCCTCCGAGCTCCTCTACGTGGAGGACGGTGCGCGCTACATGACCGGCCGGGTGCTGAGCAAAGTCAGCGACGCGGATGAGCCGGGGCTGGCCGGCATCACCTTCATCCTGCGCGGCAACCGCCTCGTGACGGTGCGCTACGAGGAGCCCCAGGCCTTCCGCATGTATACCCAGCGGGCCGGACGCTCGACGGGCAACGGTCCTTCCGCCGCTCCGTCGGGCGAGACGATCCTCGCCGGGTTGATCGAGACCGTGATCGACCGGGCGGCGGACGTGCTCCAGCTCCAGGGAGAGCGGATCGACCGGCTCTCGGGCAAGATTTTCGAGGAGAAGGCGGACCCTTCGGCCCGCAACACCGCCCTGCAGGATACGCTGCGGGCGCTCGGACGCCTGGGCGACCTGATCTCGAAGCAGCGCGAGAGCCTGGTCTCCATGGAGCGCATCCTGCTCTCGCTCTCGGCGACCTACCGCACCACCAAGGCGCCGCGGGAACTGCGCGAGGACGTACGCTCGACCCTGCGCGATCTGCAGTCGCTCGAGGAGCACGCGACCTTCCTATCCTCGAAAATCCAGTTCCTCCTCGACGCGACGCTGGGCCTCGTGAATCTCGAGCAGAACAACATCATCAAGCTGTTCTCGGTCATGGCGGTGGTGTTCATGCCGCCCACCCTGATCGCCTCGATCTACGGCATGAACTTCAAGGCGATGCCCGAGCTCGACTGGACCTTCGGCTATCCCATGGCCGTGGTGATGATGGTGGTGGCCGCCGTGCTGCCGTATGTGTTCTTCCGCTGGAAGAAGTGGCTGTAGGGCGGGATGGATCTCGTGCGTCTACGGAGCTTCGGCACCGCTCATCGAGCTCGTCCTGCAATGGACGGCGGGCGAAGGTAAGCACATGTGCGGCCGCTTCCTCATTCAGCAGGATCCGAACGTCTTCCGGTCGTTCTACGGCTATCCCGAGCAGCCGAATTTCCCGGCGCGCTACAACGTGGCGCCGACGCAGCCGGTGCCGATCGTGCTGGCGGAACGCGGCGAGCGGCATTTCCGGCTCATGCGCTGGGGCTTCCTGCCGGGCTGGCTGAAGGATCCGAAGGGCTTTCCGCTCATCATCAACGCGCGCGTCGAGACGGTGCTGGAGAAGGCGACGTTCCGGGGGGCCATCCGCCACCGCCGCTGCGTCTTCCTCGCCGACGGGTTCTACGAATGGCGCCGGGAGGGAACCGGCAAGGCCATGACGCGCACGCCCTACATGATCCGCCGGGCGGACGGGGCGCCGATGGCGCTCGCGGGTGTGTGGGAGAACTGGCTCGGGGCCGACGGGTCCGAGATCGACACCGCCGCCATCGTCACCACGGGCGCCAATGGCACCATGGCGGCGATCCACGACCGAATGCCGGCCATCCTATCGCCAGAGGCCATCGAGCCCTGGCTCGACCATCTCGGCACGGAGCCGCGCGATGCGGTCTCGTTGTGCCGGCCGTGCCCCGACCAATGGCTGACCCTCGACGTGGTGAGCGCGAGGGTCAACGACGCACGCAACGAAGGCGCGGACCTCGCCGTCCCGGTCGGCCGGGCCAGACCGGAGACGGTCTTCGACATTCCGCCGGACGAGCGCCCGTTATCCAGCGACGAGGACGCTCAGGGGACGTTGTTCTGACCGAAGGGCGCGGGCGTTCAGGGTTGGGGGCGGGACGAGGCTCGCTCGTCGGCTCCGCGACGAAAGTCGTTGTAGACGTCGAGGAGCGCCAAGCCGGCGGTCAGCAGGGAGAAACCGGCGACGGCCGTGACGATGGCTGCGGAAACCAGCAGCTTGGCGGTGAAGGCGTCCACGACGAATGGTCCTGAATGGGAGAGCGACTTTGCTCCTCCCAACATGGCCATGGCCATCCACGCCGGCCATGGGATTTCGAGCGCGGCTGCCATGACCTCGCGGAGCCCTGCCGCGTGCCGCAGCGCACCGCGCCCCGAAGACGACGCGGGTCCTGCGACCGTCGGGGCCGGCCCCTACCTCAGCGAGGGCCTGCGCTTGGCGACATCCTTGCGGAACACGCCCACCATTTCGAGATGGCTCGAATACTTGAACTGGTCGACGGGGACGACCCGTTCGAGGCGATAGCCGCCCTCGATCAGCGTCGCCGCATCGCGGGCGAACGAGCCGATGTCGCAGGCGACGCCGATGACCAGGGGCACTTTCGATTCCGCGATGCGCTTGGCCTGGGCCTGGGCTCCGGCGCGCGGCGGATCGAACACCACGGCGTCGAAGGTCTCGAGCTCGATGGGCAGGAGCGGCCGGCGGAAGAGGTCGCGGGTCTCGCTCGTGATCCGGCGCAGGCCGCGCGTGGCGCGAAACGCCCGGTCGAGACTGGCGATCGCCGCCGCCTCGCCCTCCACCGCATGGACATCCCGCGTGCGGGCCATGGCGAGGGTGAACGGGCCGGCCCCGGAGAACAGGTCGACCACGCGCTTCACGCGCTTGTCGAGGGCGGAGACCACGAGTTCGGCGAGCATCGCCTCGCCCGCTTCCGTCGCCTGCAGGAAGCCCCCCGGCGGCGGCACGAGGCGGGTCTCGCCGGTGGTGATCGCGGGCGCGCGGCGCTCCACCACGATGTCGCCGTGCAGGGACAGGCGCGCGAGGTCGAGCTCGCCGGCCAGCCGCACCAGCGTGGCGCGCAGGCCTTCGCTCACCGGGCCGTGCCCGCGCAGGTCCACGTCGAGTCCGGCTTCGGTGGCGGTGAAGGCGACGTCGAGGGGCTTGCGGCCGTGGCCGAGGGGAGCGCTCAGCGCCCGCGCGACGGCCGGCGCCCGGTGGAGCTGCTCGACGGTGATGGGGCAATGGTCGATGGCCACGAGGGCGTGACTGCGCGCCTCCATCAACCCGGCGACGCCCTTGCCGTCGATCTCGCGCACGTGGAGCGTCAGCCGGCGGCGGCCCGACCCATGGGCATCGCGCGCGGGCTCGCATGGCACGTCGATCCCGGCCTGGGCCAGTCCCTGCGCGAGGTTGCCCCGCTTCCAGGCGGCGTAGGGCTCTGGCGCGAGATGCTGGACCGCGCAGCCTCCGCAGGTTCCGAAATAGCCGCAGAACGGGTCGATCCGGTCCGGGGAGGGCGTTTCCACCGCGACGAGGGACACGCGCGCGCCGTCCTTGCGGATCGAGACGCGCTCGCCGGGCAGGGCATAGGGAACGACGGTGCCGTCCGTCGCCATGCCGTCGCCGCGCTGCCCGAGGCGCGCGATCTCGACGGTACGAAGGGGCTGTTGTTCGGTCATGGTCGTGTCCGTCATGGGCGCACCGTCGAGCGTGCCCCGATGAGGAACTCGCGATTGCCGTCGCCACCGGCGACAGGGGAGGGGATGAGGCCGAGGACCGACAGGCCGAGATCGGTGACGAGGTTCGTCACCTCCTCGCAGACCGCCTGGTGGACGGCCTCGTCGCGCACGATGCCGCCGCGCCCGACCCGGTCGCGCCCCGCCTCGAATTGAGGCTTGATCAATGCCGCCAGGGCCGCACCGGGAGCCATGAGCGGCACGATTGCGGGCAGGACAAGGCGAAGGGCGATGAAGCTGACATCGACCGCCACCAGGGACGGTGCGCGCGGGATCGCCGCGGTGTCGAGGCCACGCACGTCCCGGCCCTCGAGGCTGGTCACGCGGGGATCGCCGCGCAGGGAGGCATGCAGCTGGTCGCGGCCGACATCGACGGCATAGACATGCCCGGCACCGGCTTTCAGCAGCACGTCGGTGAAGCCGCCGGTGGACGCGCCGACATCGAGGCAGACGAGCCCGGCCGGATCGAATCCGAACGCCGCCAGCGCGGCCTGCAGCTTAAGCCCGCCGCGCGAGACGAAGGGGTGCGGCGCGCTTGCCACGATCCGCGCCCTGGGGTCGAGCCTGTCGGAGGCGCGGGTCACGGGGCGGTCGTCGGCGGTGACGAGACCCGCCTCGATCGCAGCCTGGGCCCTCGCCCGACTCTCGAAATGGCCACCCTCGACCAGGAGCCGATCGGCCCTCACCCGGTCCACCGTCATCGAACCCTTACGATCCCGTGTGATCTCTCGCCTAAGATCCGATTCCCCGGATCGAGGCCAGACCAACCGGGCCACCCCGTCTCAGCTACGGGAATTCTCGGGTTTGTCCATCCGGGCAACGACATGGCCCGCTTGCGTGCCCGTCGAAGCCCATGGATGATCCACACCCGGTCCTCGGGCGTTGGCGCCCGTCATACCGGATCACAGAACAGGACGATCGATGGGTACCCCGAGGGAAGTCGAGCTGAAGCTGGATTGCGGCGCCGCGGAACTGGCGGAGCTGGCGCGCCACCCGCTGCTTGCCGTCGAGCAGCCGACGGAGGCCGAGTTCCTGTCCGCCACCTATTACGACACGGCCGACCGGGCGCTTCACCGCAAGGGGATGTCCCTGCGGGTTCGCCGGCATGGGGAGCGTCACGTCCAGACGGTGAAGGCCGCATCTTCGGCGGCCGGCTTGTTCGACCGCTCGGAATGGGAATGGGCCGTGGACGGCCCGACACCGGACCTGTCGCTCCTCGAGGAGACGCCGGTCCCGGAGGTACTCGCCAGCGCGTCCTCGCCCGACCTCGCCGCCGTCGTGACCACCATCATCGAGCGTACCACCCGGGCCGTCGCCCACGGACACTCGCGCATTTCGGCGACCCTCGACCAGGGGCGGGTGGAGACGCCGGTCGGCGACGCGCCCATCTGGGAACTCGAACTCGAACTGATCGAGGGCGATCCGGCGGACCTGTTCTCCCTGGCGCAGAGTCTCGCGGAGACCGTGCCCCTGCGTCTCGGCGTCTTGTCGAAGAGCGAGCGCGGCTTCAGGATCCTCGGCGAGAGCCTGCGGCGTCCGAGCAAGGCCGGAGCGGTCAAGCTCGACCGGGACGCTTCGGCGGCCACGGCCTTCCGCACCATCGCCGTTGCCTGCCTGACCCATCTGCGGCTCAACGAGGATGTGTTCCTCAAGACGCGCGACCCGGAAGGGCTGCACCAGATCCGCGTCGCCCT
This sequence comes from Methylobacterium sp. Leaf85, assembly GCF_001422125.1. Taxonomy (NCBI): domain Bacteria; kingdom Pseudomonadati; phylum Pseudomonadota; class Alphaproteobacteria; order Hyphomicrobiales; family Methylobacteriaceae; genus Methylobacterium; species Methylobacterium sp. Leaf85. The sequence goes on from NZ_LMME01000023.1 coordinate 269,528, forward strand.
GCGGCGGCTGCGCTCGGCCTTCACCCTGTTCAAGCCAATTCTCGTGAGCGATCCCGCCGCAACGACCCTGCGCGAGGAGATCAAGCGCGTCACAGAGCCGTTCGGGCACGCCCGCAACCTCGATGTCTTCCTCAGCGAAACCCTGGCCGACGAGATGGCCCGGAGACCGGAGGAGGCGGGGCTCGACGATCTGCGAATCCGCCTCGAAGCCGAGCGGGATCGCGCCTACGGGACCGTCTTCACGATCCTGGAATCGCAAGCCTGGCGCAGCCTGATCCTCGATCTGTCCGCCTGGATCGAGACCGGGCCGTGGCGCGGCAATGCTAAGCGGGAGGCGGTCTCCGCCCGCGACCATGCCGAAGCCATGCTCGACAAGGCCCGCCGGCGCATCCGCAAGCGCGGCCGCCATCTCCAGCGCCTCGATGCGGAGGCGCGCCACGAGGTGCGAATCGAAGCCAAGAAGCTGCGCTACGGCGCGGAATTCTTCGCCTCGCTCTATGCGGAGAAGAAGGCGCAGAAGCACCACAAGGCGTTCGTCTCGGCCCTCTCGGACCTGCAGGACCATCTCGGCGCGCTCAACGACCTCGCCACCGCCCACTCCGTGCTCGCGAGCCTGGCTACCACCGGGACGGGCGAGGCCGCCGATGGCGACGGGCGGGCGCTGTTCGCCGCCGGCCTCACCGCCGCCGACGGAGAAGCCCGCACCAACGATCTGCTCAAGGCGGCGGAGAAGGCACACGAGGAACTGCTCGACGTGAAACCGTTCTGGCGCTGAATCGCGGCCTCAGACCAGACGGTGGTGAGTGAACCTCATCACCGTCTGCCTACGCGGCGGCGGGCGTCCGCCGATCGCGCCGAGGAGGACCATCGGTCGGGATCGGCGTCGCTCGGTCTCAATCGCCGCGCACACTCAAGGCATAGAGCGTGATCGCGGCGGCGTTCGACACGTTGATGCTGCGGATCTCGCCGCTGAACGGAATACGGGCGAGGACGTCGCAATTGTCCCGCGTGCGCTGGCGCAGTCCCTTGCCCTCGGCACCGAGCACGATCACCGCGGGCCGCTTCGGCCCGACGGAATCGAGGGTGGCCTCCCCCTCCGAATCGAGACCGATGCGGGTGAAGCCGCGCTTGCCCAGATCGATGAGCGCATCGGACAGGTTGCGCACGATCACGAGGGGAACGTGTTCGAGCCCGCCCGAGGCGGATTTGGCCAGTACGCCCGTGGCGGTGGGCGAATGCCGCGCCGTGGTGATGATGCCCGCGACGCCGAACGCGGCGGCGGTACGGACGATGGCGCCGACATTATGCGGGTCGGTGATCTGGTCCAGCGCCAGCAGGAGCGCATCGTCCGGAAGGTCGTCGAGATCCGGGCCGGGGAGGGGATCGGCTTCGAGATAGAGGCCCTGATGCACGGCATCCGCCCCGAGCAGGGCGTTGATCGCGTTGGGGCGCACCAGTTCGGCGTCGATCCGGAGTTGGCCGAGCTCCTCGGTCAGGCGCGCGAGGGCGTTCTCGGTGGCGAGCAACCGATGCAGGCCGCGCCCCTCGTTCGCCAGCGCCTGCGACACCGGGTGCCACCCATAGAGCACGACGTGATCGCCGCTTGACCCGCGCGGCCCGGAGGAGGGCGGACCATGACGAAACCGGTCGCGTTGGCCACCGGGGCGGCCGGTGCGGGGTCCGCCCGGCCCGTCGCGTCGCGTATTCATGGTGTAATCCACTGTCTGACGGCACGATCGAAACGCCGCGCCGATGCTGAGCAGCGACAAAGCGACCGCCATGCCGTTCGTCAAGCGTGAAACACCGCGAAACACCGGTTGCCCTGCCGGGAGAAGCCGCCTATAGAACCCTCGCTCTCGAGCAAGCGCCCTTCGTCTATCGGTTAGGACGTCAGCCTTTCACGCTGAAAAGGCGGGTTCGACTCCCGCAGGGCGCGCCATTAGGCTTCTCAGCCATTGCCTAGGCTGAGATAGCGCGTAAATCAGTGCCTTAGCAGACGCCGGTCATACAGTCCGGTGGTGCAAACCACTCATGGCATTGAGGTCATACCCCCTCCGCGAGAGGCTGGGATCGTACTACTTCCGCCGCGTGATTCCAGGGGGGACCTAAGGTCCTTCGTGCCACCCCGTGGTCGGGGAAGGCAGACTGGAAGTTGAGCCTCAGGACGCCCCCCTGGCCATCGCGAAGCAAGTAGGCTCGCGCGTCCCAAGGGACTGTATGGCGCACTTCGCGGCTGTGGAGCGGCTCAAGCGCGGTGAGAGGCCTACCCTCCAGTTGGGCAGTCGGTCATGCCCAAGGATGCGGAGATCGAGGCGGGCGAATTGGCGCGGCTCCTCACCGAGGACGATGCGGTGGCGCCCGGCCGCTGGTCTCCGGCAGGGCCACCGCCTCGCGTTTGAACTCTGGCGTGGCACCGAAGGTGCAGCGAAGCAAACTCGCGTCTCGTCTTGGCCATCAATCACCTTCCCCGCCCGCAAGGAGCGTATCAAAGGTGTCAGCGAAACCGGGGGAGGATCGGTATGCCGATGCTAACCCTTACGAACGGCCTCAAGAACGGTCGCCGAGTTGTACGCCGCGGCATACCCTTGCGGACGACAACGTGTCGCTACTACCGGGCGAGCGGGCACGATCAACGTGGCAACGCCACTGTCGGCCCCTTTCGGTAAGAGCATGAGGCTGGATCACAGTTCCGCAATCGGTCAAATATAACAATCGCAAGTGCGATCAAGACCGCAAGGATTAAAATCTGCGTCTTACTATCCATCGCTCAGCCCCTCACGAATAGCGCGGCGATAGCATGGATCACGGTCGCTCCGCCTACGGGTGCTACAAAGAGGAGCAGCACGTTCAACCCGATGATCCAGACCACCGCCCGCTCCTGGCCTCTGGTTAGCGGAGGCTTGCGAGCTGGCGGCTCCCACGATGGTTCTCTCGGCGGCTTCCAACCTTCGTCCACGAACATGAGGGGACCTCATCCGGGCCGAGACCGCATGACCTCGCGGCTGCCACGGAGATGGTAGGGCTCGTTGGTGGGCCGGCGCAATCATTCGCATGACGGGAGGGGGCAGGGGCCATCAGGTTCGGCCCGAGGGAAACCCGGCGGCGGGCATGGGGGGGGGACATGCTGATCCGCCGGTACGAGCAAGGCCTTGCCAAAAGGTATCCGCCGACATCGGCGATGATGTTCAGGGTGAAGTGCAGGTCGACGGCGGCTCATCGATTCGACGTCCAGCCCTATCGACATCAGGCGCCGAGGCCGACCTGCATGGCGGCGGGTTCGAGACTGTCGGCGGCGATCTGGCCCAAGGGCGCCTTCGGGCGCACCTCCATCCCGAGGTACCCGACCAGGGACGAGCGCGCGCGGCTCACTCGGCTCTTCATCGTGCCGACCTGACAGCCGATGAGTTCCGCGGCGGCCTCGTAGGTCATCCCCTGCGCCGCGACGAGAATCAGGGCCTCCCGCTGAGACGGCGGCAGCTTGCCGAGATGCTGCCAGACCCGCTTGAGGTCGCTGCTCGCCTCCTGGGATGCCGGCGCGGCCACCTGCGCCGCCATGGCGCCATCCGCGTCCTCGACCTCCCGTTTCCGCTTGCGACACTCCGTATAGAAGTGGTTTCGCAGGATGGTGCAGAGCCAGGCCGTCAGATTGCTGCCAGGCTCGAACCGATGCCGGTTCTGCCAGGCTCTCAGAAGCGTCTCCTGCACGAGATCGTCCGCCATCGCCGGGTTGATGGCGAGCGACAGGGCGAAGGCCCTCAAACCCGGCAGAGCCGTGAGCAGATCGGCGCTGAAGGCGGCATACGCAGCGTCGCCGCGCCCGGCGGATGCGTGCGTGAGCCGGGCAATCAGATCCAACAAAGCCGGCGGCTGATCTTCCGCGACGATGCAAGCGTAGACCGCCCTCAGTTCGGCCCCCAGATGCACGCGCACCGCCTCCGGTATCCCTCCCTTGGCGGGGCGCTCCAACGTCTGACCGTCAGCCTCGGCCGCTTGCAGTGATTGCGCCATTCCCGGTTTGCGAACGTCCATCCATCCCCCCTCGGCAGTCGGCACGCCGTGCGCGCCGGGCTCATTGGGCAATACCAACGGGAGCTTTTGGCAAAAGAAAGCTGAACGCAGGCTAAAGGAATTCTAAACTGAGGGTGAAATCGTATCGCCCGATGTCGAGGGAGACCCTACCGAGGCTGACTGCCAAGCTTTGCTGTATTAATCCCGGATGCAGGGTGACCAGACACGCTCACTGGGGATCCAGGCGGCCGGGTTCCGCTCTTCCCTCACACGACGCTCGAAATGGCACCGGGCGGGTGTGCCAGCAGGGTCGCCAGAAGGCCGAGGCCGTATCGCAGGGCTTCGCTGTCGGGCGCGGCGCCGAGGGAGACGCGGATCGCGTCGGGGGCCGGGCCGACGGCGAAAGCATCGCTCTGGATCACCGATACCCCGAGCTGGCGCGCATGCGCCCCGAACTCGCCGCGCCGCCACGGCGCCGGGAGCGGGAGCCAGAGATGGTGCCCGCAGGGATGAGCGTGGACTTCGAGGCCGACGAGCGCCTCCCGCGCCACGACCTGACGGCGGCTATTCTCGCGCCTGATGGCCCCGACGATCGCGTCGAGGTCTCCGTGGGTGATCCAGTGGGAGGCGAGGGCGGCGGCCAGCGGTGAGGCCATCATGCTAATGGCGCGCAGCTCGGCCGCGACACGGACCGCTTCGTTCGTGCCCGGCACGACGACATAGGCGATGCGCAAGCCCGGAGTGACGCATTTGGACAGGGTCGCCACATGCCAGGTGATGTCGCCGGCCAAAGCCGCGAACGGGGCCGGAGCGTCCGGCGGCAGGGCGCCGTAGGCATCGTCCTCGATGATCGCGACCCCGTGGGAGCGTGCGATCTCGGCGATCCGCTCGCGACGGGCCAGCGGGAGCGTCGCCGTCGTCGGGTTGTCGAGGGTCGGCACCAGGTAGAGGGCGCGCGGCCTCTCGGCCCGGCAGCGCTCGAGGAAGGAATCGGGGTCGATGCCGTCCCCGTCGGTCGCGACGGAAAGCAACCGGGCTCCGCGCCGCTCGGCCGCCATCCGCAGACCCGGATAGGTCAGGGCGGGAACGCAGAGCGCGTCGCCGGGCCTGAGCAGCACGGCGAGAATGGCCGAGAGGGCGGCCTGCGCCCCGCCGGCTACGATGACCCGCTGGACCGGCACGGGACCCAGCCGGCGAGCGAGCCAAGTCGCCGCAGCCGCGCGATCCGCCAGATTGCCGGCGCTGTCCTGATACTGCATGCGGTCGAGGAAGCCCGGCGAGGCGGAAAGCCGCGCCAGCCCCGCCTCCATGCGCTCGGCGAGCCGCGCCTCCGCCGGCTGGGGCGGCATGTTCATGCTGAAATCGACGCTCGCCGATGGGTCCGGCGCCCTGACCTTCGCCAGCGGCGACGCGGCGGCGCGAACGAAGCTGCCTCGCCCGGCCGAGGCATCGATCAGCCCGGCCCTCCGCGCTTCGTTGAACGCCCGCGTGACGGTGGTGAGATCGACGTCGAGATGCTTGGCCAAGCTGCGCTGCGGCGGCAGCCGCATGCCGGGGGCGAGCCGCCCGGAGCGAATGTCGTCCGCCAGGACCCGGACGATGGCCAGATATTTCGGCCCGGCCTCTTCCAGGATTGTAGGGCTCCACGATTCCATCATTGACCCTACATCACGCCAAGTTGTATGCATACAAGGAACAGAGCCACAGGCTTCCCCGTCTCAAAAACCGACAGCCGCAACTCGCGCTGCGAGGCAATGTATGGATTTTGATACCATACAATCTTAAGCCCGCAAACCTGAGCCGCTGCCGATCGAGTGCGGGACGTGAGCCAACATCGAGGAACCTCGACCATGGACGGAACGACGGATCGATCCCTGTTGTCGGTGGGCCTGCGCTGCCGATGCCCGCGCTGCGGCGAGGGGCGGCTGTTCGATGGCTTCATCACCTTGAAGCCGGCATGCGAGGCCTGCGGCCTCGATTACGTCTTCGCCGATCCGGCGGACGGCCCCGCCTTCTTCATCATGATGTCGATGGCATTTCCCGTCACCGCCTTCGGGATCTGGCTGGAACTGACCTACGATCCGCCACTCTGGATCCATGCGGTGCTCACGCTCCCGCTGCTTCTCCTGGCCTGCGTGCCGATCATCCGCCCGCTCAAGGGGCTCTTCATCGCGAGCCAGTACATCAACAAGGCCGAGGAAGGCCGCTTCGCGGTCCGGGCCGTGCCGAAGGCCGGGCCGGAAGCCGGGCGTTGAGCGCAGCGACGCAATGGGGCAGGGTTCGTCGACGAGACTGAGCTGCCGAGTCGTTTTCCTGCCCGTTCCCAACGACCATTCAGGTTGATCGACATGCTGTCGGACGTTGACGCCCTCGTGCTCGCGAGAATCCAGTTCGGTTTCACGGTGGCCTTCCACATCGTGTTCCCGGCGTTTTCCATCGGGCTCGCCAGCTTTCTCGCCGTGCTGGAGGGACTCTGGCTGGCGACGGGCCGTCAGGTCTTCCTCGATCTGTTCAAATACTGGATCAAGATTTTCGCCATCGCCTTCGCCATGGGCGTCGTGTCCGGGCTGGTCATGTCCTACCAGTTCGGCACGAACTGGTCGGTCTTCTCCGACAAGACCGGGCCGGTGCTCGGCCCGCTGATGGCCTACGAGGTGCTCTCGGCCTTCTTCCTCGAAGCCGGCTTCCTCGGCGTGATGCTGTTCGGCATGTCCAGGGTCGGGCCGAAGCTGCATTTCTTCGCCACCCTCATGGTGGCGATCGGCACCTTCTTCTCGGCCTTCTGGATCCTGTCGGTGAATTCCTGGATGCAGACTCCGCAGGGCTACGGCATCAATGCCGCCGGCCAGTTCATCCCGGAGGATTGGTGGGCGATCGTCTTCAATCCCTCCTTCCCATACCGTCTCGTCCACATGGTGCTGGCCGCCTACCTCACGACATCCCTCGTGGTCGGGGCGGTGGGCGCCTGGCACCTGCTGCGCGACCGCTACAATCTCGGGGCGCGGACGATGTTCTCGATGGCCATGTGGATGGCCGCCATCGTCGCGCCGCTGCAGATCCTGGCCGGCGACGCCCATGGGCTGAACACCCTCGAGCACCAGCCCGCCAAGGTCATGGCGATGGAGGGGCATTACGAGAGCCATCCGGACGGGGCGCCGCTGATCCTGTTCGGCCTGCCGAACCAGGCGGAAGGCCGGGTCGATTACCAGATCTCCATCCCGAAACTGTCCTCGCTGATCCTCAAACACGGGTGGAACGAGCCGCTGAAGGGGCTCGACACGGTGGACCGGAAGAACTGGCCGCCGGTTCCGGTGGTGTTCTGGTCCTTCCGCGTGATGATCGGCCTCGGCATGCTGATGCTGCTGCTCGGCGTCTCCAGCCTGTATGCGCGCTACAGGAAGGCGCTCTACGAATGGACGCTCCTGCACCGCTTCGCCATCGCCATGGGGCCGGCCGGCTTCGTCGCCGTGGTGGCGGGCTGGATCACCACGGAGGTGGGGCGGCAGCCCTTCACGGTCTACGGCCTGCTGCGCACGGCGGAATCGGCGTCTCCCCTCTCGGCGCCGGCCGTGGGCTCCTCTCTCGTAGCCTTCGTGCTGATCTATTTCGCGGTGTTCGGCATGGGCATCCTCTACATCCTGCGCCTGATGGCGAAATCCCCGCATCTCGGCGAGCACGGGATCGAGCCCGGTGTTCCGATCCGCACCGCGGGCATCACGCCCGCACCCTCGGTCGATCCCGGCCGCTCCCTCCATCCGGCCGAGTGAGGATTCCGCCATGCTCGCGAGCATCGACCTGACCGTCGTCTGGGCCTTCATCATCGCCTTCGCGGTCTTCGCCTATATCGTGATGGACGGCTTCGATCTCGGTCTCGGAATCCTGTTCCCGGCGTTCCGGCCGGGGCAGGAGCGGGACACCGCCATGAACTCCGTGGCCCCGGTCTGGGACGGCAACGAGACCTGGCTGGTCCTGGGCGGAGGAGGCCTGTTCGCCGCCTTTCCACTCGCCTACGCGGTGATCATGCCGGCCCTCTATGCGCCGATCATCGCCATGCTGCTGGGCCTGATCTTCCGGGGCGTCGCGTTCGAGTTCCGGTGGCGCGACCCCGGCCACCGGGTCCTGTGGGACATCGCCTTCACCGGCGGATCGGTGGTGGCCACCTTCGCGCAGGGCGTCGCCCTCGGTGCGCTGCTGCAGGGCATCGAGGTCCAAGGCCGTGCCTATGCCGGCGGCTGGTGGGACTGGCTGTCTCCCTTCAGCGTGCTCGTCGGAATCGGCCTGGTCTGCGGCTATGCGCTCCTGGGGGCGACCTGGCTCGTCATGCGCACGGAAGGATCGCTGCAGGAACGCGCCCGCTCGCTGTCCCTGTGGCTCGGCGCGGCGACGATCGCGGCCGTGGCGGCGGTGAGCGCGGCGACGCCGTTCCTGAAGGGACAATACTGGGAGCGCTGGTTCTCGATGCCGAACGTGCTGCTCACGGCGCAGGTGCCGATCCTGGTCGCCGTCGCCTCGTTCCTGTTCTTCCGCCTGCTGCGGAAGGGGGCCGAGACCGCGCCGTTTCTCCTGGCCCTCGGTCTGTTCCTGCTCTCCTTCGCCGGGCTCGGCATCAGCATCTTCCCGGATATCGTGCCCGGCCGCATCACCATCTGGGAAGCCGCCTCGCCGCATGCGAGCCAGGTCTTCCTCCTGGCCGGCGCGTCCGTGCTGATCCCCATCATCCTGGCCTATACCGCCTACTCGTACTGGGTCTTTCGCGGAAAGGTCGATGAGGCGGGGTACCATTGATGGAGCCCGCCGCGTTTCGCCGAAACCCATCGCCGTTGTGGCGGCGTCTGCTCTGGTTCGCGGCGATCTGGGCGGCCAGCATCGTCGCCCTCGGGATCGTCTCCTTCGGTCTTCGCGCCTGGCTGAAGGCCGGTTAGTACCGGGCGGCCGAGAGCGTCCCGCCGGGAGTCTCCTTCGTCCCGTTCTACGGAACGTGCTCTCGAACGAGAGGTGGTGCGGAGCCCTTCGACGAAATCCGAAGAGCCCCGCAGGTCGAAGCGGTCACGACGAACGGTTCGCGTGCGTCATGAAGAACCGCACCATCTCCCGGCTGGCATCGGGGCCGCGCGGGTCGGTGTAGGTTCCGTCGCTGCTTCCGCCGGACCAGGCATGGCCGGCGCCGTGAAGCGCCCAATGTTCGAGCATGGCCCGCCCGGACGCATCTGTCCGGACCGTACGGGTGAAGCCCATCCCGCTCTCGGTCGTCCCTTGGGTCGCCGTGCGCGCGAGCGAGGCGCCCGGCATCGCGAGGGCGATGACCTGTTCGCCGTTGACCGGCTTCACCGTCTTGTCGGCATCCCCGTGGAAGACGATGGTCGGCACGCCCGGACCGTTCTGCGGCGCCTTGGAAGTACCGCCCCCATTCATGGCGGCGAAGGCGGAGGGCATGTCGCTGGCCGCCCCGCACGGCAGCCCGGAATGGACGCCGACCGCCGCGAAGACATCCGGATAAGTCGCCGCCATGATCGCCGCCGCCGCCCCGCCGGCCGACAGGCCCGCCGCATAGACCCGGCTCGGATCGGCGGAGAACTCCTTCACCACCTCCAGGGCGATGCCGGCGATCAGCGAAGGTTCGCCGCGGCCTCGCTGCTGGTCACCGGCGTTGAACCAGTTCCAGCACTTCTGCATGTTGGCCGATTGCGGCTGGCCGGGATAGGCCACGAGGAACGTCTGCTCCTCGGCGAGTGCGTTCATGCGGGTTCCGGCGGCGAAATCGTCCGGGTTCTGGGTGCAGCCATGCAGCATGACGACGACGGGAAGGGCCTGGCCCCGGTAGCCGCTGGGGACATAGACCTTGTAGGCCCGGCTGCCCGCCTCGTTGCCGAAGCTCCGCTCCTCGAACCGCGCCCCTTCCGGGACGGCGACGGTGGCGCCCCGCGCCGATCCGATGCCCTGTCCGAGGTCGGGCATCGCGCCCATCTTGGGGAAACGCTCGCGCAGGGTCTGGATCGTCTCCGCGAGTCCCGGCCGTGCGAAGGCGGTTTTCGCCGTGCTCGCCGCCCCATCGGCGGACGTGCGGTCGGTGCCGGGCGCGGTCCAGGCCCCGCCGGACATCGTGGGCGCCACCATGTCGATGGTCCCGGCAGCAGCGTGGGGGCCGGTCGGTGTCGACGGAACGGGCCTTCCCTGGAGCAGGGCCATCGCCTCGCTCAACTGGCCCGCGCGGGTGAGACGGGTCACCTCACCCATGTCGATGGTCGAGAAAGCGGTCATGGTCACGATCCTGGATGGGGTGAAGGCACGGAACGGCGTTCCGCCCGGGTCATGGCGAATGGGTCAGGCGATGCGGTCGGCCAAGGCCGCCTTGACTTCGGGACTGGCCTGGAAGGCCCCGAGAACCTGCACCGAGGCGATGGCCTGTCGGGCCAGCTCCGGCGTCACATCGAACGCGATGCTGGCGAGGCCGAGCACCTGAATGTGCAGCGGCGTCCCCGCATCCCTGGCGGCTTCGAGATCGCGGACGCTGTAGTGGGACAGCCCGAGACTGAGCTGCTTGCGGGCGACCGATTGCTTCACCGCGTCGCCCTGACGGTCGAGCTGATTGCGCACGGCCGTGCGGATGAAGTCGGCACGGTTGGCATAGAACCCGTCCCGAACCAGGAGGTCGATCTGGCCGAGATCGACGAAGCCGAGATTGAGGGTCAGCTTCTCGCTGTCGGGCGCTTTGGGACGAAGCTCACGAACCGTATCCGACATCGAAAACCATCCCCATACCATCTCGCTGGATGGTCTGTAGATGGTGCGCCGCAGTACGAGCGCAAGTGCCGGCGTGGAATCGGGGTACGCGAATGAGGGAATTGGGGCGAGCGCCACGCGGTGGGCCCGTCACTCACAATGAGGTGGCCCTTCGGATCGCGGGCACCGGGCGTGTTGCGTTGCATTCCAAAGGCGCGCGGTGCTTCGTGCGCCACTGCGGGTGACGGCGGGCATCGTCGTCCGCAATCTGGAACGACGCATGCGTCCTCGCTCGCGCAGCCCTCATCACGGCCGCCGCCACCGGCCCGGATCACCCTTGATGCTCACGTTCTGGCTCGACCAGCCGATCTGGCTGATCTTCGGGACCCTTGCGCTTCTCGTCTCGGCCTGGTGCCTGATCCTGATGCTGCTCACCAACACGAAGCGGACGCGTCCCGTCGTCGTGGCGGTGGCGACCGGGATCGCCCCCGCCTTCGTGGGTGTCCTGTCGGTACTGCTGTCGCTCCTGATGGGATTCGTCGCCAACGATGCGTGGGAGCGCCAGAGGCAAGCCTCCCGCGTCGTCCAGACGGAGAGCGCTCAGGCGCGGGCCGTGTTCAACCTGAGCCGGTCCGTGTCGAAGGATCTACCGGATATCCGCATGATGCTGGCGGAGTACATCGAGGCCATCGTGGTCGAGGAATGGCCGGCGATGGCCAATGGCGGAAAGGCATCATCGAAGGCGGATCAGGCCTTCGGCCGGCTGCTCCAGGCCGTGGTGGCGCCGAATTTCGACATCGTCGTCGGACGAGCCAATCACTCCGCTCTCCTGGCCGCCACCCTCGCCCTGCAGACCGCCCGGAGCGAACGGCTCGCCCTCAGCGAGGTGGAGGGGGACGACAGCAAGTGGGCGACCCTGCTCGCGCTCCTGGCCCTGACCCTGCTGGTCATCGCCGCGATCCACACCGAACGACCCGCGTCGCAGGCAATGACATTGACCGTCTTCGGTCTGGCGATGGTGATCACGCTGGGAGTCGTGGCGATGCATGAACGCCCCTTCGACGGACCGCTGGCGATCCGTCCGTCATTGCTGGAACAGGTCCGCACGGTCATCGACCCGGGCAGCTGAGAACCTCGCTCCCCACGATGAGTGCGGACCTACCGCAGGGTCGGGGACTCGCCGGCATGAAGGGCGCGTCCCTCATCGGGACCGCTGACGGCGTTCAGGCGCTCGAGATGCTCGAAGACATGCGCGAAAGCTTGCGTGACGGCCTGCTCGAACGATCCGTCACCCTTGCCCTGTGCGGTTTTCAGGGCGGCCAGGAGAGCCTGATGTTTCTCGGTGTCGCTCGACATGGCGGTCTCCTCGGCCGGGTGGAATGCCGGCTCGTGAGGGCAAGCGCGGGGAGCGGGGTCGGGTTCCCATGCGGCCGGGGGCGGTCAGAGATCGGATCTGGGATCGGTCTTGCCGCCGGCTCCCGCAATGGGGCCACCGAGCGTCGCCTTGAACCAGGCGACGACCCGATCGATCACGGGCTGCTGAAACCAGGGCAGGTCGCCGTGGCCCGCTCCCTCGACCAGCACATACTCCGCCTTGTTGCCCTTAGCCCGCAGGGCTTCGAACAACTGCTTGCTCTGCACCGGCGAGACGAGCGTGTCGGCGGTGCCGTGCATGATCAGGAAAGGCGGTTCATCGACGCCGAGATGACCCATGGGACTTGCCGCCAGCGCCTTGGCAGGATCGGCCGAGATCGAAGCACCGGCGAAGTCGCGAAAGGCCGGTCCGTTGACCAAGAGCGCTTCGGTCACCGCAGGCGATTGGTGCATGAGTTGAACCGCCGGCGAAAATCCCTCGCCGATATTGAGGAGGTTCGAGATACCGTAAAGGGTCACCGCCGCCTGCACATCGGAGGACTGATCGAGATGATCGCCCTTGTCGAAGGCTTTCTCTCCACCGGTGACGCCGACCATCTGCGAGAGATAGCCGCCGGCGGAATCGCCGAGCACGCCGATCCGGGCCGGGTCGATGCCGTATTCGGCCGCATGAGCCCGCAGGTAGCGCACGGCCGCCTTGCCGTCCTGCACCAGAGCCGGGAACCTGTCGGGGACGACGCGATACTCGGCGGCGGCGACGACGAAGCCGGCCGCGGCCAATGCCGAGCGCATTTCGAAGTATTTCTCATGGTCGGCAGAGGTAAATCCGCCACCTGGGAAATAGACGATCGCAGGCTTCTTGTCGTTGGTGCGTGGCACGAGCAGCGACATGCGCAATTGTCTGACTGCACGCATCGAACGGATCTGGGAATAGATCACACCGCTGATCTGGTCGACCTGGCTTCGGCTTCCTTCGACGCGAACGACCTGAGCCCCCTCGGAATAACCGGGCAGTTGCGCATCGCCCGCGGATGCCTGCTGAGAAAGCCCACTCACAGCCATGACGCCTCCCAAGCAGAGAGCCCGGATCAGTCTCATAGGATGCCCCTTTGTCGGTCGAGATGACATGACCCTACACCAAGAACCGGGGAGGGCATGTGTCAGTGGCCTGCCCCCTGGAAAGCGGTCCTCCTCACAAATCTTGTGTGTCGACGATCGACGCCAGGGTGCACGTCTCGCGCCGTATCAAGACGGTGTCTCATAGCAGCTCGACACGAATGGCCTTGCCGACGGCCAGCGCCGAGCGGCAGGGCGACGTTGTCGAGGGCCGACAGGCGCGGCAGCAGATGGAAGGCCTGAAAGACGAAGCCGATCAGGCGGTTGCGCAACCCGGCGGTCTTGCTCTCGTTCAGGTCCGCCGTGTTGGTCCCGACCAGGCGGATCGCGCCTTCGTCGGGCCGGTCGAGGAGTCCGATGAGGTTCATGAGCGTGGTCTTGCCGGACCCCGAGGCGCCCCGTGCGGGCGCAGAGTTCCCCGCTTCGGACGTGGAGGTTCACCCGGCTGAGGACGGGGAGCGAACCTGCCCGGCCATGATAGGCCTTCGTGACGTTCTCGATGCTCATCATGGCCCAGCCCATGCCCGACCTAACACTTTGTCCGACGGGACAAGGGGCTTCGGGTGTGACTATCGATACTCTGACTTTGCGAGCAAGCTACTATTTTAGTAGATTGACAATCCCCATTTTTGATAACAGCGTCAAATGCCAATCCTGTTCTGCCTAATATAAGTATCATTGCCTTATTATTGCGAACAATGACATAAATTTTATATATAGATTCAGTTTTTGCCCCATCTGTCAATCTGTTTCTTTAAAATTTGCCCATACTCAAATTCTCGGACGATTTATTGCTGCGACATGTGCAGTATAACTGACATGTCAAAAAGAGGATATCATGAATAAGACATTGTTCGTGGGCACTCTCATTCTCGCTTCGTCGGTCATGGCGAATACGGCTCAGGCACAGAGCGTTCTGACAGCGACGGTCAACAACAACACGCCGGTTCCCGTCACCTTCTCTTCACCATCCGGTTGTCTTGGATCGAATGATTTCTCGACCATCACCAGTGGCTCTAGGGCTGCGCCCGACCACGTTGGGTCGGGGCACATCTCCAGGCCTTTGTTGTGCCGCGCTCTTTTTCGCCGAACCGGCATCCACTTCGGCGGAGAGCGCTCGCGGGAGCAGCCCTAGGCCGAAGCAGCGGCATCTACGCGATCATGCAACTCTTGGTGAGAGTTTTTCCTTACAGGGAGTGTACAGCACGGTCCCGCAGGCCATTCGGCCCATCGTAGTCATGAAACTGAGGCGGTCACCCGCGTCGCATCCGTCATCTCAGAAGACATGTCGCAGGATGAAGAAGAGGACGCCCGCCAGGGTGATGGCGGCGGGCAGGGTCAGGACCCAGGCCAATGCCATGTTGCGGACGGTGGACATCTGCAGGCCCGAGCCGTTGGCCGCCATGGTGCCGGCGACGCCGCTCGACAGGATGTGGGTGGTCGAGACCGGCAGACCGTAAAGCTCGGCGAGGCCGATGGTGCCGGCGGCGACCATCTCAGCGGACGCCCCCTGCGCGTAGGTGAGATGGGTCTTGCCGATCTTCTCGCCTACGGTGACGACGATGCGCTTCCAGCCGACCATGGTGCCGAGGCCGAGGGCCAAGGCGACGCAGACCTTGACCCAGGTCGGAATGTAGCGGGTCCCGTCGTTGAGGAGGCCGGTATAGGCCTTCAGGGTGCCGGTCTCGGCCTCCGAGAACGTCGCCCCGTTCTTCGGCAGAAGCCGGATCGCGTCGGCGGCGAGATACATGTCGTTGCGCAGGTTCGAGGTCGCCGCCGCCGGCACCTGCTTGATGGCGCCGTAGCCCTTCACGTTGTCGGCGATGTCGGTCGAGAGCGCGGCGAGCGCCCCGTACACGGCAGGCCGGTTCAGGTCCTTGGTCTTCAGGGCTTCCGACACCTGCTTGCGAGCCTCGGCGGCATCGGGCTTCGGCCCGTTCCCGGCATGGCTCGCGAACACCGTGCTGGCGTTCTGGGAGGTCTGGATGAAGGCCGGGGTGGTGTCGTCCGACATCGTGCGGTTGAGGGCGTAGGCGGTGGGGGCCGCGCCGATGAGAATGAGCATGATCAGGCCCATGCCCTTCTGGCCGTCATTGCCGCCATGGAAGAACGACACGAGGGTGCAGGTCAGGATCAGCAGGCTGCGGATCCACAAAGGCGGCGGGGTTTCGCCCTTGGGGGCCTCGTAGAGATCCTTCCGGCGCACCGTGAACTTGAGGGCCAGCAGCAGCAGGGCGGCGGCGATGAACCCGATGACGGGGCTGAACAGCAGCGCCTTGAACACGCCGAGGGCCTGCGCCCAGTCGACGCCCGAAGTGGCCTGTCCCTCGGGGGCCATCAGCTGGTTGGCGAGGCCGACGCCGATGACCGATCCGATCAGGGCATGGGACGACGAGTTCGGCAGGCCGAAAGCCCAGGTGCCGAGATTCCAGAGGATCGCGGCGATGAGCAGCGCGAAGATCATGGCGTAACCGGCCGATGACCCGACCTGCAGGATCAGTTCCACCGGCAACAGGGTGACGATGGCGTAGGCGACCGCGCCGGAGGACAGCATCACACCGAGGAAGTTGAAGGCGCCGGACCAGATGACCGCGACGAGCGGCGGCATCGAGTGGGTGTAGATCACGGTGGCGACCGCATTGGCGGTGTCGTGGAACCCGTTCACGAACTCGAAGGCCAGGGCGATGAGCAGAGCCAGGCCGAGCAGCACGAAGGCGCCGATGGCGAGAGGCGACTGGCCCACCGCGTTCATGTCTGTCACAAGACTGTAGAGCGCGTAGGCCAATCCCGCGACCAGGACGAGCAGGAACGCGATGACCCCGCCCGGATGAATGCCGTGATCGAGCTTTGGCCCTGCGGCGGGCGCAATGGCGCCCTTCGGCAAGCCAGTCGGAGCAGCAACGGCGTCGGACATGATGGCCTCAGGACCCTAGGGATCAGTGATCCTGCCAGTAGGTCGCGCTCATAACAGTCCTGTGACACGTATTCGAAATTCCCCTGCCTCGACGGATTACGGCAGAGACCTCGAACGTAAGGCGCCGGCATTCCTCCCGAGCCTGGACTGGCGATAGGCCAGGTGACATCCGCATGAAGCCCGACCAAGCAACCGGCATGGCCTGCTCCAGCCGGACCGTCAGGACTCGCGAAGCACCCGACAAACCTGCATGCCGGAGCGGCCCAAGGCCACAGCGATTGCTGCGGCCCCATTGCCGGCCTTCGACAACGTCATGATCCGGTCGCGGTCGACGCGGCGCTTGCTGCCGGCATACACACCGCTGCCCGTCGCGCGCTCGATGCCATCGCGCTGGCGCTCCTTGATGAACCGCCGTAGGGACTCAAGCACCGTCGCCAACTCGACCCGGCCGTCGCGGCTGCCGCCCGAGATCTTCTCCTAACGGATGACCCCGCAGCCTTCGGCCTTCAACCGGGCAACCTGCCCATCAAGATCCTGTCGAGGGTGCTGACGCGAGCGTAACCGATGCGGGCCATGGCTTGTAACCTCAGGCTTTAGGCCTGAGGTTACCTTGTCACAAATAGCCGGTGTCACCCCAGATATTACGATGACCGGCGCCAGCTGTGTTACGTGACGCCAGGGTGTACCCTAATGTGACAACGAGCCGTGATCCACTTTTGATTTTCGCGAGCCACCTCAATAAGTTCGTTTCACTGGGCGACCGTTTTGCTGAAATGAAGAAGCCCTAATATGTGAAGCCACATTAACAACGCGCTACGATTTTTCATATCTTACTCTCATGCAGATGAATTCTTAAAGATGAGCTCATCAATCACTTTTCGGCCTTAAATCGCGGCAGATTTATTGTTGTATAGGACAACCGGCCTATACCCGCAGGCGGCATAACAGATGATTGAATTGACTATCATCTACCTGAAAGTCAAATTTTTCTATTTTTAGTCAGAAACGATTTCCTAGATTCTGAGGTTGTCACTCCAGCTAAGAATTATATCTTACAAAAGTCTCGCCTACCGGCGCCCCGAGTGAAAACGGTGACGCCAACCCTCCTCGAGCCTGCGCTCCTCCGCGCTCTCCTCCGGGACGGGTTCCAGACGCAGCAGGATCATCGCGAAGCCGTTCTGCTGGAGATAGACCTGCTCGGAGAGGGCCGGCGCGCGGAGGTCGCGCCTTACATCGATCCAGAGATCGGGACTGCACGGGGCGATGTCGCCCGCGATGTTCGGCCGATGCGAACTGCTATGATAGCGCGAGCGTGTCGGGACCGGACTGCCGACCCCGCAGACGATGGTCGGAAAGGAGAGGCTGCGATAGCACCGCTGCACCCGGCCGTTGCCCGCCACGACGATGGCGATCCGCTCGGGGTGGTACTGCACGTAGGCCCGAGCCGCCGCCTCCTTGCCGACCGCAAAGTCGCGCGCGAGCGCAAGTACGTGCTGCAGGTCGGGCTCGCGAAAGGCAGCCACGGCCTCCCGCAGCAAGTGCGGTGGCATCAGCACGAGTGTGGCGAAGCGGTTGGCCTCGACTTCCCTAAGCTGGCGTTCGTCGCCCTCCTTGGCTGTGAGGCGCAGTAGGTCGGAACTCTTGCACAGGAACCGGCCGGGCTGATCCGGGACGTGGTGCGCCATCAGGAAGTGGCCGAGTTCGTGCGCGATGGTGAAGCGGCGGCGCGGTTCGCCCCCGCGCTTGGCGAGGATGGTTCCTTCGGACCGCTTCGCGTCGGTGACGAGGCCGCCCTCGAACCCGTCAGTGTCCAGTTCCTCGATCCTGAGGATCCCGAGGCGTGCGCACAGCTCTTGGATCGGTACGGGCACCGGCAGGTTCGGCTCGGCCTTTAGGATGCGTTTGACGAGCGCCTCCGGCGAGCCCGCGTCGGCCAGATCCTTCCTGCTGATCGGCATCCTCGAAGCCCCTTCCAGTCCTTGAGCCGATCATCAGGCTGCCACGCACCATCTATCTCGAAACCGGACTGTAGGGAGTTCGTACAGGAAGGAATCCGATGTCGCCGCGTGCCTCGAGTGGTTGCCCGCTCTTCAAACGCATCCTCCCGGCCGGAGATCAGCACCTCCAGCCAAAAAATCGCATTGATCGAAACGCTGCCATGAACCTCGAGCGCCCGGCCTCGCGCGCGAGGCGAAGTCCAGCGAGATCCCGCTATAGCCGGAGCAGGCCGATTCGAAATGTGGGGTGGATGAGAGGTGCTGAGCCAGGATCAAACGGCTTTCAGCAGCAAAAACAACTACTTAGTAAGGCTAAAATGGCGGAGACGAAGGGATTCGACGCCGACGTTCCTAATGCCCTGTAAACAAAAAGCTTCTCAATGCGCTCTATCCAAATTTTGTAGCAGCAATTCGGTGCACTCGTCAAACCAATAAGCTCGGCATCTCGGCATAGATATCCGGCGTTGGAACCGAAATCTACAAACCTGCCGATATCCCTGGTGGGTCGTGTCCCGAGCGGTGGTGTATATGACGGGCGGTCATCGGCGAT
Organism: Methylobacterium sp. Leaf85; assembly: GCF_001422125.1. Taxonomy (NCBI): domain Bacteria; kingdom Pseudomonadati; phylum Pseudomonadota; class Alphaproteobacteria; order Hyphomicrobiales; family Methylobacteriaceae; genus Methylobacterium; species Methylobacterium sp. Leaf85. The sequence continues at coordinate 288,207 of NZ_LMME01000023.1, forward strand.
TGCCGGGTAGGGTCGGGTTGCGACCACCGATCCCCAACCCGAGAGATCCCCGATGACCGACGAGATGATGACCCTGCGCGGCCTCATGGAGAAGAGTGCCGACGCGGATTTGCTGCGCGAGATGATCGGCTTTGCGGCCAAACGGCTGATGGAGCTGGAGGTGGGTGGCCTAACCTGGGCGGCCCACGGCGAGAAGAGCGCCGAGCGTCTGGTCCAGCGCAACGGCTATCGCGACCGGGATTGGCAGACGCGAGCCGGCACGGTCGAGCTGCGCATCCCGAAGCTGCGCAAGGGCAGCTACTTCCCGGGCTTACTGGAGCCGAGGCGTATGGCGGAGCCCTTCGACAGGCTAAGGATGAGGGGCGCTCACGGCCGTGATCCAGGAGGCCTAAATCCAGGGCATCTCGACTCGCTCCGTGGGCGACCTAGTCCAGGCCATGGGTGGCACGGGCGTGTCGAAGTGCCAGGTCTCGCGCCTGTGCCAAGAGATCGATGAGCGCGTCGGCGCATTCCTCGACCGGCCGCTCGAGGGCGAGTGGCCCTATCTCTGAATCGACGCGACTTACGTGAAGGTGCGCCAGGACGGCCGGATCATCTCGGTCGCCGTCATCGTGGCGGTCGGCGTAAACAGCGATGGTCGCAGGGAAGTGGTCGGCATGGATGTCGGCCCGTCGGAGGACCGAATGCCGTTCCGTTAGGCGCTCCTATGTCGACCAGGGCTACACCGGGGAAAAGCCGGCCAAGGCCGCCCGCGAACACCGCATCGAACTGGAGGTCGTCAAACTCCCGGAGGCCAAGCGCGGCGTCGTCCTGGTGCCGCGCCGCTGGTTCGTGGAGCGTTCCTTCGCCTGGGCGACGCGCTTCCGCCGCCTCGTCAAGGATTACGAGCGCTATCCCAGCACGCTCGCCGATCTCCACATCGTCGCCTTCGTCTGCCGCATGATCAAACAGGCCGCTCAACTGAAAAGCGGTTCATAACAGCCTCTAACTCAGACCATTGGAGAGCTTTTAACAGGACGACGAAAACTCATTCGCCCTGTCAATACTTGATGATTTATGACCGAACTATGGTCGTCGGCTTTAGGCCGCCCGAACCGTTGCAAGGAAGCGCGATACTTCCGCGGTCAGATGTTCGGATTGCCGCGATAGTTCGGAGGCCGAATCCAAGACCTGGGTTGCCGCGGCTCCGGTCTCCTCGGCCGCGTGGGCCACCCCCGAGATATTGGACGTGACGTCGCTCGTCCCCGAGGCTGCTTGACTCACGTTGCGAACGATCTCCTGCGTGGCAGCGCCCTGTTCCTCGACGGCCGAGGCGATCATCGTCGCGACGCTGCTGATCTCCTGGATTCTGCTCGTGATGCTGCCGATCGCCGAAACTGCGGCGCCTGTCGAGCCCTGGATGCGGCCGATCTGGGTGCCGATCTCGTCCGTCGCCCGCGCCGTCTGGTTGGCGAGCTCCTTGACCTCGGCGGCCACCACCGCAAAGCCTCGGCCTGCCTCGCCCGCGCGGGCTGCCTCGATGGTCGCGTTCAGCGCCAGCAGGTTGGTCTGGCCCGCAATGGACGAGATCATCGCCACCACGTCCCCGATCCGGGTCGCCGCCTCGCTGAGATCGCGCACGAGGGCCTCCGTGCGAGTGGCTTCCGTGACGGCATCGCGCGCCAGGGTCGCCGAATTGTCGACTTGGCGACCGATCTCCTGGACCGACGAGCCCAACTCTTCGGCCGCCGCCGCGACGGTGCCGACATTGGCGGCGGCATCCCGTGCAGCCTCCGCCACCGTCCCCGATTGATGGGCGGTGTCGGCGGCGTTCCCGGCCATGGCCTTGGCCGTGGCTTGCAGCTCCGTCGCGGAGGACGAGACCGCTCCGACGATGCCACCGACAGCGGCCTCGAAGCTCCCCGCCATCTCGTGCAGCATCTGCCGCCGCTGGGCCTCGGTCGTCCGACGCATCTCCTCGGCCAGCGTGCCCCGGCGCTCCGCTTCCTCCTCGGTGACGATCCGGATGCGGTCGACCGCCCGGGCGATCTCACCGATCTCGTCGCCGCGCGTCGCGCCCTCGATCTCGGACACCGCTTCGCCGCGGGCCATGACGGTCAGGGTCCGGGTGAGGCGGTTGATCGGGTTCGTGATGCTGGTCGAGAGGAGATACATCAGGACGAGCGCGATAAGTGCGATGCCGCCCGACACGCCGAGCTGCCAGATCAGGTCCGTATGCGCGCGGGCCGACAATCCATCGCCGAGCTTGACCGCTTCCGCCATGACGAGGGTCCGCGGGACGGCGATGACGACCGACCAGCTACTTCCGGTCTGCCCGAGGGTGAGAGGGGCGACGACACGGATCTCGTCGAGGGCCTCGTCGCGGCCGACGAAGGAGCGTCCCGACCGCATGGTCTCGGCATAGGCGTTCCAGCTCGAATCGACGCTGACGAGGGGGCCGCCGATGCCCTGGGGATGGCGGCTCGACGCCACCAGGAGGCCGGTCGGCGAGACGATGGCGACCGAACCCTTGCCCCCGTAGATCGAGGCGTTGACGGCCTCGGCAGTCTTCTGGACGAATGAGAGATCGAAATCGGCACCGGCCACGCCGCGGAACTTGCCGTCGATCACGATCGGAACCGACATCGTTGCCAACTGAACGGGCTTGCCCTGCACGATATAGGGCAGCGGCGCGAGCATGCTTTCCCGTCCGCTCTCCTTCGGTCCGATGTACCAGCCGCCACGCATGACGCCGTTGGGGTGAAGGGCCCGGCTGTCGTATTCCACCAGGGGCTGGACCGCGATCTGCCCGTCGGCGGAGCGCGTCCAGTACGGCAGAGCCCGGCCCGTTCCGTCGGAGCCGACCTCGCGCCGGTCCACGTGTTCGGCATCGAGGGCATCGATCGCGTTCGGCTCCCAGGCGCTGTAGGTCCCGTTGAAGTCCGGGTTGCGCTTGAGCACGCTCAGCAGGATATCGTTGAGCTGTCCCCGGCGGATCGTGTCGCGGGACGCGGTCTTGCCTCCGGCGACGACGCCGAGAGCGCTGCTCATGTCGCGCGCTGCCGCGAAGGCAAAGTCGATCTTGCCCTGGATGGTCGCGGCTTGGGCGGTTGCGATCGAAAGCAGGTTCTCGCTGCTGCTCTTGTCGAGGATCTCTTCCGTCGACCTGTTGACGATCGCAGCACTGTGGATGTTGGCGCGCGCGCCGTAGCCGACGATCGCCGCGGAGACGAGCACCACACACGCCCCGGAGATCGTGATGATCTTGAACTTGATCGAGCCCAGCGTGGAACGGGTCCCGGATGCGGAGGTGGACGAAGGTGGAATTCTGTCGATGGACGTCGTCACGGCTGCACTCGCGCTGGAGAAGAGAGCGTGAGTGTGACGCGAGGGACCTCTCCGATCGCTAAATGCCACCACCGATTCTGCGCTGCCGACAGTGTTCGAATGATTGGAATTTGCTCACGATGAAGATGATTTAGGGGACCCTATGGCGTTCGTTTGCAAAAATGAACGCAGAACGGTCTTTTCTGGGGCTTCGCTGTCGTTCTTAATTACAGTCAGAAATGAAAGTTCTGCATCAAATCTAGGGACGATCAAACAATAACACGCCAGTCAATTGGACTTAAGTCCGAATTTACCTGAAACGTTCGGCATGGCAGACTGTGAAGGCTTTCAGCGCCCCAGGTGGTTCGAGCATCCTGTGATGGGACAGCCGATCGCCGGGCATCAGGCGGGCCGAACTCCGGGTTTTGCATTGGCCTCGAAGGTGAACTCGATCCCTGCCGCTTCCAAGACCTGCCGAACGGCCAGGATCGTGTCGGGCCGGGCCTGCGTCGTCGTGGCCTCCGATTCCAGACGGCGCACGGTGGAGACCGAGACACCGGCCCGGCGGCCAAGCTCCTCCGCAGACAGGCCCGTCATGCCGCGCGCGCCACGGATCTGCTCGACCGTGATGTCCTGCGCGGCGGTTGCGCCGGCGGCCTTGGCCGATGAGGAGGAAACGCGATGCCGGTCAGAGAGGTCGAGACAGATGCCGATCCATTCTCGGACGGACCCATCCCGGTTCAAGATCGGAACGCCGCGGGCATTGTACCAACGGTAGGAGCCATCAGCGAGTTGAAGACGGTAATCGGTATTGTAGGGCTCACGGTGACTCACTGAGAACTGCCAAGCCGAAGCGGTCAGATCGCGATCATCGGGATGGATGGCTTCGAGCCAGCCGTCCCCCTGGACTTCGGCTTGGCTTTGGCCGGTCAACATCCGCCATTGTGGCATGTCCTGTACGCGGCCATCGGGGCTGACGGTCCAGACCACGGCGGCTGTTGCCTCAATCAAGGCCTTGAAGCGGTCGTTGCCCTGTTCGACCGACATCTCGACCTCGTACCGAGGCGTGACGTCCTTGACCATTCCGATGGCAAGCTTTGGGCGGCCGTCGGGGCCGATGAGCACCTCGACACGGTGCAAGACCCAACGCTGAGTCTGATCCGGTCGAATGATGCGGAACTCCCGCTGCATCGGCTGACCGGTACGCAACAGTGGCAAGAGATCGGCGTGCCGAGCACGGTCTTCGGGATGCATCATCTCCTTGGCAAAGCCGAAAGTCAGCGCAATGGACGGATCAAGCCCGAAAACTCGATAGAGGCCGATCGATCCCTCAATCAACTCACCGTCCAGATCGCCCGACCAGAAGCCGATATCAATGGAACTCTCTACGAGCCTCAGAAAATGTCGTGAAGAAAATCCGCCCTTCGCCTTGTCTGTCGTGGCTGCCCAGGAAGGGCGCATGAGGGACCGTGCAGGCATAGCGTGAATCCTTCGCCACAGAGGGCTACGCCGCGTGAGCGGTTTCTCATCAGAAATACACGGATTTTCGCAAAGAAGCATTTTCGTGCCACGTAACAACTCAAATTTCAGATTTCGAGCTGGATTTCATTTTGACAATTTAACCATCGGGCAGGAGATGCAGTATATTACATTCAATGCCGGTCAAGTTTCCGGGCACATGGATATCCTAAAGCATCATCAAATCTATGCCGCACGGGTTTTTACAATGGATCAAGCATTAGATTTATCGTGCTCGACACTTTTCCTGACGGACAACGTTTTGCGAGGGTCGCAGATCGTCAAAGATATGGCAGCGCTCGATATCTGCAATGTCGTCGATATCATCGACCCGGATCAGATCTTCAGCCGACGTGAAACTCATGCATTTAAGGCAATCGTCAGCGATGTCTCATTCATAAATTCCTCCACCATTGGCGCTCTCCGTCAGCATCTCGATCGTTTTCAAGACAATCGGCCACCGTTATTCTGCTTGCTCCATGAAAGCGCTGCTCGGAGCAGGGCTCAAGCTCATGCTCTCGGTGCTGTCCAAACCCTGCCGGCGAGCCGCGCTGCCCGACTGCTTCCGGCGGCGTTGTCGACGGTAGGTGTCGCGATTGCCCACCAACCCGAAAGCCTATCAATCGACAGGAAAGTCGCGCTGGCAAACGCCGCCCTCATTCGGCTTTTTCATGTCGCCGGTTCCGGCGGGGGCGTGACGCTACAAGCTCTCACAAGTGCGGGTGAGATCGTCGAGACCGCATTGTGCAGCAGCAACATCCGGGGGTGGCTGGAGGTCGTGTGGCAGTTCGACAACGCCACTCACCAGCATTGCCTTCTCGTCGCGGGTCTGGCGGCTGCCTTCGGACGGCAACTTGGTATGAGCCGAGCCGACTGTCAGCGTCTTACCCACGCCGCGCTTCTTCACGACCTTGGAAAATCGCGGATCCCGATTGCCATCTTGAACAAGCCGGGAAGGCTCAACACCATAGAGACCGCTATCATGCATGAGCATCCCGCACTCGGCCATGCGATGCTCGGGGGCCAGGGCTTCTCCGAGGATATTCTCACCGTCGTGCGCTCGCACCACGAGTACCTCGATGGCTCCGGCTACCCGGATGGTCTGACCGACACGGACATTCCGGACCTCGTTCGTCTGGTCACCATCTGCGATATCTTCGGCGCATTGATCGAGCGTCGCTCCTACAAGGAACCCATGTCGGGCGTGAAAGCGTATGCCATCCTCGAAAGCATGACCGGCAAGTTGGATATGGACCTTGTCCATGCCTTCCGACCGCTCGCGGAACTCGCGGGCTGACGGCATCCGATCATGGCTTCGGCGGGTGGACGCAGGCGCACTGAACAGCCGATTCATTTCCATCCCGCTCGATTGTCTTTCACGGATCGATCTGGCGCCCCCGACACGGGCTGTCCTTGATCCAGCGCAAAGCCGGCGCCTCACGATTGGATCAAGGTCTGGGGAACCGGTCCGATAATTTCACCCGGACGCCCGGAGACCCCGATGACAGCCTTCACCCTGCCGAGCGCGGTCGATCTCGCGCGAACGCAATTCGCCCTGACGATCGTCTGGCACTTCCTGTTCCCCGCCTTCACCATCGGCTTGGCGAGCTTCCTCGCCGTGCTGGAAGGCCTGTGGCTCCGTAGCGGCAAGGCGGTCTATCTCGATGCCTACCGCTACTGGCTCAAGGTCTTCGCCGTGGCTTTCGCCATGGGCGTCGTCTCGGGTCTGGTGATGAGCTACCAGTTCGGCACCAACTGGTCGGTCTTCGCCGACCGGACGGCGCCGATCCTCGGGCCGCTCCTCGGCTACGAGGTGCTCACCGCCTTCTTCCTCGAGGCCGGATTCCTCGGCGTCATGCTGTTCGGTCTGGAGCGCGTCGGTCCGCGCCTCCACTTCCTGGCGACCTGCCTTGTCGCCTTCGGCACCCTGACCTCGGCCTTCTGGATCCTGTCCGCCAATTCCTGGATGCAGACGCCGACCGGCCACGTGCTGGGGCCGGACGGTCGCTTCGCTCCCGCCGACTGGTGGGCGATCGTGTTCAACCCGTCCTTTCCCTACCGCTTCGCCCATACGGTGACGGGGGCCTACCTGACCACCGCGATGATCGTCGGCGCGGTCGGGGCGTGGCACCTCCTGCGTGATCGGGCCAACCCGCGCGCCCGGGTGATGTTCTCCATGGCCATGTGGATGGCCGCCATCGTCGCGCCCGCGCAACTCGTCATCGGGGACATGCACGGCGCCAACAGCTACGAGCACCAACCCGCCAAGGTCGCCGCCATGGAGGGCCATTTCGAGACGCAGCGCCGGGCACCCGCATACCTGTTCGGCTGGCCGGATGCGGCGGCCGGGGAGACGCGGGGCGCCGTCGGCATCCCGGGCCTCGCCAGCCTCTACCTGACGCACGAGCTCGACGGCGAAGTGCGGGGGCTCAAGAGCCTGCCGCGCGAGACGTGGCCGACCAACCTGCCGCTGGTGTTCTGGTCGTTCCGGATCATGGTCGGTCTCGGCATGTTGATGATCGCCCTCGGCCTCGCCTCGCTTTGGCTGCGCCGGAAGGGCCGGCTCTACGACGCCGCCTGGTTCCAGCGCTTCGCGGTCGCCATGGGGCCGTCCGGGCTCATCGCCGTCACCGCCGGCTGGACGGTGACCGAGACCGGCCGCCAGCCCTTCACCGTCTACGGCCTGCTACGCACCGCCGACAGCGTCTCGCCCGTCGCCGCACCCGCCGTCGCCGCCTCCCTCGCGGCGTTCGCTGTGGTCTACCTCGCCGTGTTCGGGGCGGGCATCTGGTATCTCCTGCACCTCTTCAACCAGACGCCCCACGCCCACGAGTCGGGGCCGCCCACAGGCCAGCCGATCCGCACCGCCGGCATCACGCCGGCGCCCTCGCTCGACGCTACGCGTCCCGGCGGCGGCCGTCCCGCCATCCAGCCCGCGGAGTAGTGCCCATGTCCCTCGACCTCACCCTCATCTGGGCGATCCTCATCGCCACGGCGGTCTTCCTCTACGTGGTCATGGACGGGTTCGATCTCGGCATCGGCATCCTGTTCCCGACCTTTCCCGAGAAGGCCGACCGGGACGTCATGGTCAATACGGTGGCGCCGGTCTGGGACGGCAACGAGACCTGGCTGATCCTGGGCGGCGGCGGTCTGTTCGCGGTGTTTCCCCTCGCCTACGCCACCCTCCTGCCGGCGCTCTACATGCCGATCACCCTGATGCTCCTCGCCCTCGTCTTCCGCGGTGTCGCCTTCGAGATGCGGTTCCGGGCGGCCTCCGCTCCGGCTCAGACGGCATGGGACGCCGCCTTCGCCCTCGGCAGCTACGGTGCGGCGTTCTGCCAGGGGATCTGCCTCGGGGCCCTCGTCCAGGGAATCCGTGTCGAGGGCCGCGCGTATGCCGGCGGCTGGTGGGACTGGCTGACGCCGTTCTCCCTGCTGACCGGCCTCGCCTTGGTGGCGGGCTACGCCCTGCTCGGGGCCTGCTGGCTGATCTGGAAGACGGAAGGGGTGCTGCAGTTGCGAGCCTTCCGGCTCGCGCGGGCGCTCGGGTTCGCGACGCTGTTCGCCATCGCGGCCGTGTCGATCGCCATGCCGTTCCTCAGCCCTGCCTTCCGTGGGCGTTGGCTGACCTGGCCGGCCATGGCCCTGGCCGCGCCCGTGCCGCTCCTCGTCGCGGCCCTGGGGTGGCGCTTCCTGGCGGCCCTCGACCGGAGAGAGGAGGTCGCTCCCTTCCTCTGCGGCCTCGGCCTCTTCCTGCTGTCCTATATCGGGCTCGGCATCAGCCTGTTCCCGATGATTGTGCCGCCGACGGTGACGATCTGGGATGCCGCCACCCATCCGAGCAGCCAGCTCTTCCTGCTCGTGGGCACGGTGGTGCTGCTGCCGATGGTGCTGGCCTATACCGGCTACGTCTACTGGCTGTTTCGCGGCAAGGTCACCGCCGGCGCGCCCGGCTACCATTGAGGAGAGGCACCATGGCCGTCGCCCCTCCCATTCGCCGTCTCGCCTGGTTCGTGGCCCTCTGGGCCAGCGGTATCGCCGGCCTGACGGCGATCGCGCTCCCGCTCCGGTGGCTTCTCAAGACCGTCTGAAAATCCCTGGCCTTGATCCATCTCAAAGCGCCCTCCGCAGGACCGGAGCATCCTCTTCTCGTCGCAACAACGGGAGACGATCATGACCTCAGCGATCGGGACGGCCGACCTCGCATCCTCCGGCCGAGTCGGGATGCCCAGGGGATCTCAGGCGCGAAAGCTTTCCTCCGTTGAGCCCGGCGATCCGGCAAATCCGCAACCGGTGCCTCCGGCCCTGGCTGGGGACGTCCCCGGACGGATCGAGGACGGCTTCCACGGCGCGGATATCGGCAGCCTTCAGGCCCTCGCCCTTGCCGTCACCGCCTCGATCCTCCTCACCGGGCTACTCTGGGTGGTGCTCTGAAGCCGCGGCGCATCGCGCCCGACGGCCGCGGCCGATCCGATAGGCAATCGAATCATGTCCGCGGCCCTCTGCAATCACGACGATTCCATCGAGCCGGCAGACCGGCCAAAGGAGGTGGACATGTCTTACGCCAGTATCCTGGTCTCCCTCGACACGGGTCCCGATACGCCCGACAGGGCTCGGCTCGCCGGCGGAGTGGCCCTGCGGTTCGAGGCCACGCTGACCGGGGTCGCGGCCCGGAGGATTCCGTCACCGGTCGCGGTCAACGACATCCATGAAGCCGAGTCCCTCTTCGCTGAAGAAAAAGCCAAGCTGGAGGAGCAGTTGTCGTGCGTCAGGGCGGTCTTCGAGAGGAGCGTCGGAGAAGCACGTGTCGACTGGCGCTCGGATATGGTCGCTTCAGTCCCGTTTCTCGTCGAGCAAGCGCGTGGGCCGATCTCGTGATCGTGGGGCGCCGCGGTATCGACGATGGGGATCCGGGAGACATGGGCGTCCTGCCCGGTCCGGTGCTGATGGAGGCTGGGCGACCCGTCCTCGTCGTCCCGCCCCGGATCGAGCAGATCCAGGCCGCGCGTATCGTCATCGCCTGGAAGGATACGCCCGAGGCGCGCCGCGCCATATCGGGAGCGCTTCCCTTCATCAAACGGGCCGATCAGGTGTACGTGGTCACGGCCGGCGACGATGCCCGTTTCGAGGGGGCGGAGGACGTCGCCACTCACCTCGCCCGGCATGGCGCCCACGTCACGACCCATTTGCTGGCAAGGCCGGATCTGGCTGCCGCCGACGAGATCCTGCGGTTTGCCGCACGGCACGATGCCGATCTCGTCGTCATGGGCGCCTATGGCCATTCCCGGCTGCGGGAATGGCTGTTCGGCGGGGCAACCCGCGAGATCCTGCGGACGACGCCGGTCTGCTGCCTGATGAGCCACTGATGTGCCGGTTCACCGCTCTCGCGCTGGCGCTCATGGCCACCGGCCAGAACGCCCATGCCAGGGATCCACGCGTTCTGGACACACACGAGAAGCGCGGCGAGGTCATCGCGCGGACCAATTGCGTCCGTTGCCACGCGATCGGTCGCATCGGTCCCAGCACCCTGGCGGAGGCCCCGCCGTTTCGCATGCTTCACCGGCGCTATCCCGTCGGGGATCTCGGGGAGGCGCTGGCCGAAGGCATCACGACCGGGCATCCGACCATGCCGGAGTTTCGTCTCGATCCCGACGAAGCGGACAACCTGATCGCCTACCTCAAGACGTTGGAGCGGTAGGCCGCGCGACGCGGATCGTCAGCTGGCGGCGAGGCGCTCCAGCCGGGCTGGATCGATGAGGCGTACGCCACCCGGCACCACGAGGATCATCCTCTCGCGGTCGAGGCGCGTGATGATCCGGCTGACCGTCTCGATCGTCAGGCCGAGATGATCGGCGATGTCCTGCCGCCCCATCGGAAGTTCGAGGGTCACCGAAGCTTGTCCGAGCCGGGCATAGCGCTCGCGTAGACCGACGAGAAAGATGGCCACCTTCTCCTCGGCCGTACGCCGGCTGAGGAGGGTCATCTGGTCCTGCGCAAGTCTGAGTTCGCAGCCGGCGCGCTCATGCAGGCGCTCGAGGAGACTGGGCCGTTCCGCCACCAGGGCCTTGAACGCCGCGCGCTCGAATCGACAGACCCTGACCGGCGAAAGCGCTTCGGCCGTCACCGTGAACCGCTCCGCCAGGGCCAAGCCGAGGAAATCGCCGATGAGCGCGAAGCCCATGACGTGGCGACGCCCGTCGGGCAGGAGCCGGAAGAGGCGCAGCGTGCCTTCGGTGATGTTGTAGACGGCTCCCGCCTCCTCGCCCTGGGCAAACAGGGCCTGCCGCGGCGCCAGCTCGACCACCTGGCTGATGGCTTCGAGACCATCGAGTTCGTCGATCGTCAGCGCCGCACAGACGCTGATCAGACGCACTTTGCAATCGACGCAGCCGCCGGTGGAGCGCCCGTGATGGCAGCCGTCATCGTGGGCAGCGGGGTGTCCCGTCGGGCTCAGCATCTCTGAAGCCTCCGCACTATCGCCACGAGACGTCGATGATAGACGATCGACCGTGGCAGCGGCGAACTAAAATCAATGGTCCGGCTCGCTCAGGCCCGTTCGCGGACGTGATCCATCTGTGGACGCCCCCTGCAGCCAGGCAGCGAAGTCCCGTCCCTTGGTGAAGGGCTCGGCCGCAGGAGCCAGGGCAGTCAGTGCCGTTGCGGTAATGGGGCCGATGCCGGGGATGGTCATCAGCCGACGACTCGTCTCGTCCCCCCAGTCCCGGCGGGCAATCTCCCGTTCGAGTTCGGCGATGCGGTCATCCAAGTCGGCCAGGAGGTCCAGCTACAGCGGACACGAGGTGAGACGGAACTCGCACTCGGATGAACCAGCGTCCGCGACGACATTGGAGATATTGCACCCTCTGCACCCATGGCCTCGCATCTGAACAGCCAAGGTGACACAGCGTCACAAATTGGTCCGCGATGATCGAGGAAAAAACCAGCTATTTCAGTGGTTTAAGGGTAAATGGCGGAGACGGAGGGATTCGAACCCTCGATACCCCTTTCGGGGTATGCTCATTTAGCAAACGAGTGCCTTCAGCCGCTCGGCCACGTCTCCGTAGGGGTGGCTCTAGAATTTCGCGTCGGACGGGTCAACCCGCTTGGCCGGTTCAATAGGCGGCAACGGGGTGGAAATTAGCGCGCTGCGCCGTTCGTAGTGCTTGGCCACCCGGAGATGGCGGGAGATCGCGTAGTTCGCGGCTGTGAGGAAGCCGTAGACGCCCCTCACGAAATGGCGCCGGCCGAGATAGGCCTTCAGGAAATTCAGCGGCAGCTCGACGAAGATCCGCCAGGTGGGAATCGTGACGCCACGGGCTTCGAGGTCCCGGGCCTGCTGGTCGGAATAGCGGTTGAGCTTGTCGAGCTGATCGCCGAGCGAGCGCACGGAAAAGTGGTGGATGACCCCCTTCAGGCGTCCGACGCTGGCGCCGGGATCGAGCTCCACCCGGTCGTGGACGGGGGAGGGCGAGTAGCGGCCCCTGTCCTTGCGGTAGAGGCGCACGGGATGCAGGGCATAGGCCCAGGGATGGGGCCTCGACTCACCGGGGAAGATCTCCGCGATGGCGATGCGATAGGCCGGGTGGGCGGGTTCACCGGCGGCGAACAAGGTCCGGATGGCGTCGGAGAGGTCCGGGGGCACCACCTCGTCGGCATCGAGGTTGAGCAGCCAGTCGTGACGGCAGACGGTCTCGGCGAAGCGCTTCTGCGGGCCGTAGCCGGACCAGGTGTTGTGGATCACCCGCGCACCGAGGGAGGCCGCCAGGGCCTGCGTTCCATCGGTGGAGCCGGAATCGACCACCACGAGGTCGTCGGTCAGGTCACGGACCGCGCGGATGGTCGCGCCGATCCGGTCTGCTTCGTTGAAGGCGATGAGGAAGATCGAAAGCGGCGGCGCGGACATGGTGAGGGCTCTACGATATCGGTCCGGCCGGCCGATACACCTTTCTCGCCACGTTCGTCATGGAACGAAGACCCTGGACTCGGGATCGGCAGGGCTGGCCCGGCGATCTCGACCTCATGCCGCGACCGGCTGGTCGGCGAGCCGCTTGCGCTGGACCTTGCCATTGGCGGTGCGGGGCAGGGCATCGAGGAACCGGACCTCGCGCGGGCATTTGTAGCCGGCCAGTCTCTCGGCGCACCAGGCCAGGATCGAGGGTCCATCCGCCTCTTCACCGGGTTTCAACACGACGAAGGCGGCGATGACCTTGAGGTCAGGCCGGACGGCGAGTTCGGTGACGCCGACCTCCGCCACGGCGGGATGCCCCCCGACCACGCCCTCGACCTCGTTGGGCGAGACCCGGTAGCCGAGGGCGTTCATCAAGTCGTCGTTGCGCCCGTGGAACCAGAGGTAGCCGTCCCCGTCGAGGCTCGCGAGATCGCCGCCCGCGAACCATTCGCCGCGCAGGACAGCGGCTTCCTCCTCGGGCCGGTTCCAGTAGCCGAGCATCAGGCCCGGCTCCGTGCGGTGGATCGCGAGGAGCCCCGTCTCGCCCTCCGGCAGCGGCTCGTCCGGCCCGTCCACGGGCAGGATCGCCACGCGGCGCCCGGGCTGGGGCTTGCCGGGAGAGCCGGGCTTCACCGGGATGGTGGGGCCGCTGGAGACATAGGTGGAGACCTCGCTCATGCCGAGCGCCTCGTAGAGGGGCTTGCCGGTGGCGGCGGTCCAGGCGTCCAGCAGTTCGGCAGGAAGGGCCTCGCCGGCGGTGCAGCCGTGCCGCAGGCGGGACAGATCGTGCGCGGACAGATCGGCGTATTTCAGGATCTGGCGGTAGAGGCTCGGCACGGCGGCAAACAGCGTCGCACCGTGCCGGGCGATGAGGGCTGGCCATACGGCGGGATCGCGGGGCCCGTCGTAGAGGACGCTCGTGGCGCCGCAGGCCCAGGGATCGGTGATGCCGACGCCGAGCGTATAGGTCCAGTTCATGGTGCCGGCATGCAGCATGACGTCAGCCTCCGTCAGCCCCAGCCAATGCGCATGCATCGGGCGGCGCCCCCAGATCGCGCGATGGGCATGGAGCACGCCCTTCGGCCGGCTGGTGGTGCCGGAGGTGTAGACCAGGGTCGCCGGATCGTCCGCCGCGGTGTCGGCGTACTCCGCCACCGGCTCGGCACGCTTCATCGCGGCGATCTCGGAGGGGCCGAGGACGATGCGGCCCTCAGCCTCGGCCGGGTCGAGACGGTGGCCCGCCCCGGTCACCACGACGGCGGCGCCGGAATTCTCCATGAGGAACATGGCTTCCGCCGGCGTCAGCTGGGGCGAGGAGGGGAGGGCCACGAGCCCGGCGGCGAGGGCGCCGAAATACACGAGGACGTAATCCGCCTCGTTGCCCATCCGGATCATCACGCGGTCGCCGCGGCGCAGGCCCAGGGCGAGGAGACCGGCGGCGATGCCGCGCACGGCACGGTCGGCCTCGGCGAAGGTCAGGTGAAAAGCCCCGTCCTCCGCGCCCGCCATGATCAGCGCGGTCTTGTCCGGCCGCAGGCGCGCATTCTCAGCGAGACAGTGGCGGGCGGCATTGAAACGGGCCGGTGGAGGAGCGTCCGGTCGGATCATGAAACGGTTCGGGTTCTCGCGTGGCGACGCGCTCAAGCCATGCCGAAACCCGCGGCCGGCAACAAGGGGCCGCCCGCGGGACTTCGGAACGTTCGAGTGCGCGCTACCCACAAGGGGCGTCGATCACGCAGCCTTGACGGCGAGCAACTCTTTGGCCGCCGCGAGCATCTCCTTCATGGCGGCGGAAGCGGCCTGATAGGCCGGCGTGCCCACGTCCCAATTGTTCGCGGCGACGGCGTCGGTCATCGTCTTGGCTTCTTCGAGCGCGGTCTTCTCGGCAGCGGCGAGACGGGCCAGTGCCGGATGATCGCGCAGCGGGCCATTCCGCAGGTCCGTGCAGACGCTGTGATCCGCGCGGCCGAGCATCGTCGGATCGGAGGACGCGGCCGGGGCGAGACCGACGAGGATGCGGGCGAGCTTGCGCTTCCACATGCCGACATCCGCCGGCAGGCAGACCAGGCCATGGGCCTTGACGCGTCCGCTTTCCGCCGCGAGGGCGGTCCGGCCAAAATCCTCGGCCTTCACGAGACGCGTCGTGATCTTGTCGATCTCCTCATGGGTCTTGGCGGCCTTGCCGGCGATGTTCTGCACGCTGGTGGAGATTTCGGCGGTGGCCGAACGCTGCTGGGCGAGCATCTGCGAGATCGCCTGGTTCAGGTCGCTCGCCTGGGAGATCCGCTCGTTGGTCTGCTCGACCCGCGTTTCCAGTTGCTCGACGATGGCCCGGCCGGACGTGACCGCATTCCGGCTCTCGCCGACGGCGGTGGAAATGGCCGACATCTCCGATGTCAGCGTGCTGAGAAGCCCCCGGATCTCGCCCGTGGACTTGGCGGTCTGGGCGGACAGCGACTTCACTTCGGCCGCGACCACGGAGAACCCGCGACCGGCCTCGCCGGCGCGCGCCGCCTCGATGGTCGCGTTGAGGGCGAGCAGGTTGGTCTGGGCGGAGATCGACGCGATGGCGGTCGCCATGACCTCGATCTGGGCGATGGCCCGCTCCAGCACCACGACCCGCTCCGAGATGAGCGAGGTGCGGACGTCGATCTCCTGCATGGCGGACTTGGCCTCGCGCCCGTCGCCGATGCAGGCGCTCATGGCGGTCAGGGCGTCCTGGGCGACGGTGACGACCGTGTCGGACGTCTGGGAGACCTCGGCGATGGATGCCGCCATCTCTTCCGTGGCGCCGGCGATCGTCTGCGTGGCGCGGGCGACTTCGCCGACATCGTAGGTCATCCAGCCGATGTTGATGGCCGCCTCGGACGTCTCCTTCGCCATGGTGGCGATGGAGGAGAGGTTACGCTGATTGTCGTCCTCGCCACGGCCGTTGAGGCGCTCGATCGCGGATTTGAGCTTTCCGTCGGGCAGGTCGATCGTCGACAGCCCCTGGCTCGACATCAGCGCTTCCACCGCAGCACCGAGACGAAGGTCGTCGGCCTCGGTCTGCTGAGCCGCGGTAGGCACCGCAACCGTGTCGTTGGCCGGACGCTTTCGGGAGAAGCCAATCATAAAACTACAACCTTGAGATACCGATAAGACAAAGTCATAAACGCTATTGTTTAATGGCGCCTTAGCAGTCCCCCCTTCCGCGCCGGCCGGAACGAATGGTTCGTCGACTTCCCGGATACCGGCGCCAGCAACCAATGGTAACCGTGCGCCATGTTGCGGACGATTTCTTTTCCATGGCAGTATCGAACACCGGAGCCCCAAGACAGAAGAGCCGACCGATCTAATGACCTAGTCTTAGCATGACGCGCAGATAAAAATCCTCGGTTTTGCCTTTTGCCCAATCACACCATTGAGCAAAAAGAATTAAGCTCAAGCCAATGACAAGATATCCGTGTACTTGTAGTTGAATTATAGCTCATAGGACGCCGCAACCCCTAAAGTAAATTTGTTCCGCGCTTCGCGCCGATGCGGTGGGACATTATTCCGCGCGGACGAACGAGGCACGATGGGACACCGACGTGTCGAAAGTATTCGGCGGGACGTACACCATGACTTGTTCGGCTCGCTGAAGAGCTCAGGCCGAATGGGGGAGAAGCGTCGCGGGTCGCAGGGGAACGAGGCCCGCCTTGCGCTCGAGCAGGGTCGGCGGAGGCACGGGCGCTTCGATCGAGCAGACCACGCCGCTGGCCGCGAACATGAGCTGGACCTCGCCATCGAGCTCGCGGGCGAGACTGCGCTCGATGAGGCGCGAGCCGAACCCGGTGCGTGTCGGCTTCGTCACCGGTGGCCCGCCGCTCTCGCTCCAGCGCAGGAGGAGGCGGGTTTCCGGCTCCTTCACCACGCTCCAGCTGATCGTCACGGTGCCACCCTCCCGCGAGAGCGAGCCGTACTTGACCGCGTTGGTGCCGAGTTCGTGCAGCGCCATGGCGATGGAGAGCGCGAGCCGGGGCGGCAGGCGCAGATGCGGTCCCGACACGATGAATCGGGATCGACCCGCTTCGGTGGAATCGAGGGGAGCGGTGGCATCGGCCACCACGTTGCCGAGTTCCGCTCCCTCCCAGCTTTCGCGGGTGAGGACGTCGTGAACGCGGGCGAGTGCCAGGAGCCTCGCTTCGAACGCGGCCTTGGCCGCCGCCGCCTCCGGCGTGTCGAGGCCGCGCAGGGACTGGATGGCGATGGATTGGACGGTGGCGAGGGTGTTCTTCACGCGGTGGTTGAGTTCATGGATGAGCAGGAGCAGATGCTCTTCCGCGCGCTTGGCATCGGTGATGTCGACGTTGCAGCCGGTATAGCCGAGGAAGGTTCCCGTATCGTCGAGGCGCGGCACGCCTTCGCATCGCAGCCAGCGCACCACCCCGTCGCGATCCACGACCCGAACCTCCGCCCTCACGGGAACGCGGCCGATGAAGGCGTCAGAGAACTTGGCGGAGAACGCCGGCAGGTCGTCCGGATGGACGATCGTCTGCCACCCGCCGGCCGCCAGCGCGCTGGCCGGCTTCCCGAACAGGTGGTCGAAATGCAGGTTGGCGAAGCTGATCTCCCCGACCTCGTCCGTCATCCAGATCAGGGCGGGGGCCGAATCCGCCATGTGCCGGAATCGTGCCTCGCTCTCGCGCAGGGCCGAAAGGCCGCGTTCCGTCTCGGCGAGCGCCGTATCGCGTTCCTCGCCTCGGGTCCGTAGGCGCAGGGAGGCGTCCGCCAGCACGTCGCCGAGACGGCGGATCTCGTGGATCGGCGAGGTGATGCGCGGGATCGCCTCGCCGCGCGCCAAAGCCGGCCCCGTCGCCACGAGGCGGCGCAGCGGCTGCGAGACCTTCGACCAGAGATTGATGGCCAGGATCGACGAGGTCGCGAGGACGAGGAGGCCGAAGCCGGTGAAGGCCCAGATCCATCCGCGCAGTCGCGCATCCACCAGGGCCTTCGGAATCACCGCGCTCACCGTCCAGCCGGTGAGGCGCGAGCGGGCCTCCACGACCGTGACGGGGCGCATGTTGAAATCCTTGCCTTCCCAAACCCCCGGCGTCTCGGTCTGGCGCTGGCGAAGGGTCGCGAGGCGCGGGCGCCCGACGATCGATGCCGGATCGGGGATGCGGGCGAGGGCGATGCCGTCCCGGTCCGACACGCCCGTCATCCAGCCCTGGACGTATTCCCGGCCGAGGATGCCCTGCAGCCGGCTCACCGGCGCGAGGAAGCTGAGGACATAGGCGACCTCGCCCTCGGTCTGGACCGGCACGGCGATGGCATAGGTCGCGCGGTCGGGCATGCTGCCCGACAGGATGCCGGAGATCATCGCCCGCTGCGTGCCCGATGCGATCTCGCGGTCGAAGGGCAGGGCGGTCTTCGGCAGCGGCGCTCCGCGCGGGACCGAGGTGTTCACCAGTTGCTGGCCGTCCGGCCGACGCAGCAGGATGTCGAGCCCGACGGTTTCCCGGACGAGCCGTGCCTGCGCGTCGAAATTCTCGAATTCCGAGTCCTTCAGGCGGGGCGACGTCGCCAGGGTCTGCAGCACGGAGACGAGCCCCGCCGTGTCGCGGTCGATGGAGAGGGCGATCCCGCGAACGTTCTCGCGCGCATCCTGCTCGAAGCGCGCCCGCTCGGTCCCGGCATAGCGAAACAGCAGGATCGCCGTGAACAGCAATCCCGGCCCGATCAACGCCACCACGAGGGCGACCAGATACACCTGCGTCGAGAACCCGCGCTGCCGGATGCGCGCGAACAGCCGGCCCGGGGCCGTGGCCTGCCACCCACCGCTCTTCGTCCGCTCGGAAGCGGGGTCGATGTGGTTCTCGGGCTCGGCGTCGTGATGGGTCTCGGCGGTCATGGCCTGTCGATGTGACCGAGGTCGCGGGACGGCGCCAGCCGATCGCGGACACGCTGTTTCAAGGTCTTCACGTCGGGAAATCCCCCGTCCCGCGTCCGGTCCCAGATCGTCTCCGATCCGCAGACGATCAGGAAGACGCCGCCATTCCCCGGGATCAGGGCGACCTCGCCGATATCGTCGCGGAAGGTGGAGAGGAGCTCCTGCGCCATCCAGCCGGCGCGCAGGAGCCACTGACACTGCGTGCAGTAGGTGATGGAAACCCTGGGTTTCTCGACCTGTGGGGCAGGTGGCGTTTCATCCATGGCCGGCACAGCGACCCATGCACGGTGCCTTGTCAACCTGCCAGCGTAACAGTCGGCCCGTCGCTTGAACCGTTCGGCCCCCTGATAGACAGGGCGTTTGACGGCAGGAGTGCGCCCACCCGGCCTTTCACCCGCGGCATCGCGCCCTATCTCCACGAGCGTAGCCGGGCGGCAGGGGCCTGGACCCGTCCATACCATGCCCGATGCCGCGCCCGTCCGCGAGGAGCCACCCATGCCGTCCGTTCTGCGTCCCGCCGCCGCCGCGCCCTTCGCGCGCTCGCCCCGCCCATCGCTGATCCGCCGGATGCGGTCCGCGCTCGTCGCCGTCGCCCTGGCCACGACCCTTTCGGGCTGCGGCGCGATCAACCGGGTGCCCACCCTGGAGGAGAGCGCGAAATCCTCGTGGAGCGAGGTTCAGAACCAGTACCAGCGCCGCGCCGATCTGCTCCCGAACCTCGTGGAGACGGTGAAGGGCTACGCGCAGCAGGAGAAGGACGTGCTCGTCGGCGTCACCGAAGCCCGCGCGAAGGCGTCGAGCGTGAAGGTCGACGCCTCCACCGTCTCCGATCCCCAGAAGTTCAAGGAGTTCCAGGACGCCCAGAACCAGCTCTCCGGCGCCCTGGGCCGTCTCCTCGTCACCGTCGAGCGTTATCCCGACCTCAAGTCGAACCAGAACTTCCTGGCGCTGCAATCCCAGTTGGAGGGTACCGAGAACCGGATCGCGGTGGCGCGCCGCGACTATATCGGTGCCGTCCAGGCCTACAACACCGAGGTCCGCACCATACCGGGCCGCTGGATCGCCGCTTGGTTCTACCCCGAATCGAAGCCGATGGAGACGTTCACGGCGACGCCCAATTCGGACAAGCCGCCGGCCGTGAAGTTCTAGCGCGGTGACGAGGGCGGCGGTTGTTCGAGGGCGCGCGCCAGCGTCCGTCATGGCACTCGTCCTCGTCGTCCTGGCGGGGATGCTGCTGCTGGTGCGCGGCGAGGCCATGGCGGCGGAGCCGACCTTCCCGGCCCTCAGCGGCCGGGTCGTGGATGCCGCCGGCATCCTCAAGCCGGACGAGACGGCCGCGCTCGAAGCGCAGCTGAAGGCCTACGAGGAGAAGACCTCCGATCAGGTCGTCGTGGCGACGGTGCCCAACCTCCAGGGACTGACCATCGAGGATTACGGCAACCGGCTGTTCCGCTCCTGGGCCATCGGGCAGGCCAAGACCAACAACGGCGCGCTCCTCCTCGTGGCGCCCAACGACCGCAAGGTCAGGATCGAGGTCGGCTACGGCCTCGAAGGGGCGCTCACCGACGCCCTGTCGAAGGTCATCATCACCACCTCCATCGCGCCCCGCTTCAAGACGGGGGATTACGGCGGCGGCATCAAGGCCGGAATCGATGCCATGCTGTCGATCCTGAGCGGCGACGCCGAGGAGTGGCAGCGCAAGGGGAAGGTGCGAAGCGACGAGGCAGAGCCGTCCCACGTCGTCGGCTTCATCGTCCTCTTCCTGGTGATTCTGTTCGTCGTGTACCGGATGAATCGGGGCCGCCGTGGAGGCGGGTTCATCATCCTGCCCGGCCCATCCTCGGGGGGATGGAGCGGCGGCGTCTCCGGCGGCTTCGGGGACGGCGGGGGATTTTCGGGCGGGGGCGGCTCATCGGGAGGGGGCGGAGCCTCCGGGGATTGGTAGGATGCTGAGCGACACCGACAGGACGCGCATCGCCGACGCGATCGCCACGGCGGAATCGACCACGTCGGCGGAAATCGTCGTTCTCGTGGCCGCCCGCGCCGGCCTCTACCGGTCCGCCGCTTTGGTGCCGGCTTTGGCCCTCGGGCTCGCGGCGCCCTGGCCGCTGATCCTGCTCACCCCGTGGAGCGCCGCCTCGATCGCCCTGGCGCAGGCCGCCATCGTCCTCGCGGCGCTCGCCGCGGCCGCCCATCCGCGAGCCCGCCTTCTCCTCGTTCCACGCTCGATCCGACGGGCACGGGCGCACGAGGCGGCATCGCGGGAGTTCACCGCCCGCGGATTGGCCCGGACGCGTGGGCGCACGGGCATCCTGATCTACCTCGCCGTCGCCGAGGGCCATGCGGAGATCGTCGCCGATTCGGGCATCGCCTCCCGGATTTCTCCGGCGGCGTGGTCGTCGGCCATCGACGCGCTGCTGTCGTCCCTTCGACGCGGCGCGGCGACCGACGGCCTCGTCTCCGCCGTGGAGGGGATCGGCGCGGTCCTCGCGCAGCATTTGCCGCGTCGGGCGGGGGATATCGACGAGTTGCCCAACCGTGTGATCGTCACGGACTGACATCGTCCGCGCCTTTGTATTTTTCTCTCTGGCCCCGAAAGAATTTTTGAGCGAGAAGAAACCTGACGATCCGCCATCAAGGACGGGTCGCGGGAGCGAGACGTCGATGGGTGCTATACAGAAGCACGGGCCGTGGGCCCTTGTGGGTGCGTTGGGCGCGGCGGCCCTGGCGATCGTCGCCACCAGCCGCGGCGAATCGATCAACGCCCTGTGGATCGTCGTGGCGGCGGTCTGCGTCTATC
Organism: Methylobacterium sp. Leaf85; assembly: GCF_001422125.1. Taxonomy (NCBI): domain Bacteria; kingdom Pseudomonadati; phylum Pseudomonadota; class Alphaproteobacteria; order Hyphomicrobiales; family Methylobacteriaceae; genus Methylobacterium; species Methylobacterium sp. Leaf85. The sequence continues at coordinate 309,693 of NZ_LMME01000023.1, forward strand.
TCATCGCCTACCGCTATTACTCGCTCTACATCTCCGACAAGGTGATGCAGCTCGATCCGAGCCGCAAGACCCCGGCCCACCGTCACAACGACGGGCTCGACTACGTCCCCACCAACAAGACCGTCCTGTTCGGCCACCATTTCGCGGCGATCGCGGGCGCGGGTCCCCTCGTCGGCCCGGTCCTGGCCGCGCAGATGGGCTACCTGCCCGGCATGCTCTGGATCCTGGCGGGCGTCGTGCTCGCGGGCGCGGTGCAGGACTTCATGATCCTGTTCATCTCCATGCGCCGCGACGGGCGCTCCCTCGGTGAGCTGATCCGGGCCGAGCTCGGCGTGATCCCCGGCGTGATCGCGCTGTTCGGCACCTTCATGATCATGGTGATCCTGCTCGCCGTGCTGGCGATGATCGTGGTCAAGGCGCTGGCCGAGAGCCCCTGGGGCACCTTCACGGTGGCGGCCACGATCCCGATCGCGATCCTGATGGGCCTCTACGCGCGCTTCATCCGGCCGGGCAAGATCGGCGAAGTGTCGATCCTCGGCTTCATCCTGCTCATGGCCGCCATCATCGGCGGCGGCCAGATCAACGAACACCCGGTCTGGGGCCCGGCCTTCACCTTTACCGGCACGCAGCTCACCTGGATGCTGATCGGCTACGGCTTCGTCGCCTCGATCCTGCCGGTCTGGCTCCTGCTCGCCCCGCGCGACTACCTCTCGACCTTCCTCAAGATCGGCACCATCATCGGTCTCGCGCTCGGCATCGTCGTCGTCGCCCCGCATCTGCAGATGCCGGCCATGACGAAGTTCGTCGACGGCACCGGCCCGGTCTGGGCGGGCTCCCTCTTCCCGTTCCTGTTCATCACCATCGCCTGCGGTGCCGTCTCCGGCTTCCACGCGCTGATTTCGTCGGGCACGACCCCGAAACTCATCGACAACGAAGCCGACACCCGCTTCATCGGCTACGGCGGCATGCTCATGGAGAGCTTCGTCGCGATCATGGCGCTGGTCGCCGCGAGCGTGATCGATCCGGGCATCTACTTCACCATGAACTCGCCGGGCGCCCTGCTCGGCACCTCCGCCGAGACGGCGGCCGCCGCCGTGACCAATCTCGGCTTCCCGATCTCCGCCGATGTGATCACCCAGACCGCCAAGGATGTCGGCGAGCACTCGATCATCTCGCGCACCGGCGGCGCCCCGACGCTCGCCGTCGGCATGGCCCACATCATCTCGTCCGCCATCGGCGGCAAGACGATGATGGCCTTCTGGTACCACTTCGCGATCCTGTTCGAGGCCCTGTTCATCCTCACCGCCGTGGATGCCGGCACGCGGGCGGGACGCTTCATGCTGCAGGACCTGCTCGGCCTGATCTCGCCGACCTTCAAGGACACCTCGGCCTGGGCGCCCAGCATCCTGGCCACGGCCCTCTGCGTCTCGGCCTGGGGCTACTTCCTCTACCAGGGCGTCACCGACCCTCTCGGCGGCATCTACACCCTGTGGCCGCTGTTCGGCATCTCGAACCAGATGCTGGCGGCCGTGGCGCTGACGCTGGCCACCGTGGTGATCTTCAAGATGAAGCGCGAGCGCTACGCCTTCGTCACGGTCATCCCCACCGTCTGGCTGTTGATCTGCACGCTCACGGCGGGCTGGCAGAAGATCTTCTCGGCCGATCCCAAGATCGGCTTCCTGTCCCATGCGGACCGGTTCTCGGCGGCGATCGCCGAGGGCAAGGTGCTGGGTCCGGCCAAGAACATGGCCGACATGCACAAGATCGTCTTCAACGACCGGATCGACGCGGCGCTGGCCGTCATGTTCGTCGGCCTCGTGGTGGCCATCGCCGTCTTCGGCGTCCAGGCCTGCCTGAAGGCCTACAGGGCCGACCGCTGGACGGCGCTCGAGAGCGGCGGCCCGTCCCCCGTCCCGGCGGAGTAAGAACCATGGCGCTGTCGTCGACGGAATTGCGGGACCGGCTCAAGACCTTCTCGAAATGCGTCTGTGACGGCGCCCGCCTCATGGTGGGGCAGGGCGATTACGAAGCCTATGCCGCCCATATCCGCCGGACCCATGCCGACCAGGAGCCGATGACCGAGCGGGAATTCTACCGCAACCGGGAGAATGCCCGGTTCGGTGTCGGTAACCGGAATGGTTTCCGCTGCTGCTGATCGGAGCGATCTCCTTCGATCATTCGACAGTCGGTGAGACAGATCTCCCCCTCCATCGCGATCACGCGATGAAAACGCTTTTAATACAGGTCTCCGGGCGACATTCGAAGACCGGACGGGGGCTTTGTGACAATGGCGGCGGCCCCGTACTTCATCCGGGCAAGAGCAGGCCGATCTAAAGTCACGTCGGCGGGTAGCCTCGTCTGAGACGATAGGCTTATATGTCGCCTCCAGAGAGAGGAGGTATCATGTCGCAGCCGCCAATGACCGACACGCGATCCGGGATGGACCGCTCCGGCCCGATCACCTTCGACAGAACACTCAAGGGCCTCACCGGCATCGCCGTCCGTGGCTTCCTCCTGTCCCTCGTCACCTTCGGCATCTACCGGTTCTGGTACATCACCGAGTTGCGGCGCTACTTCTGGAACCGGACAATCGTCGACGGCAGCCCGGGCGAATATACCGGAACCGGCAAGGAGCTGTTCCTCGGCTTCCTCGTCGCCGTCGCCATCCTGATCCCCGTCTACGTGCTGATCTTCATCGCGACGATCTCCGCGCCCTGGCTCGCGGCCTTCGGCAGCGTGCTGTCCTTCCTCGTCCTCTACGTCCTCGGCCAGTTCGCGATCTATCGCGGCCGGCGCTATCGCGCCTCGCGCACCCTGTGGCGCGGCATCCGCCTCGGGCAGGACGGATCGGCGATCACCTACGCGCTGATGGCTATCGGCTGGTCGCTGCTGACGCTTCTGACCCTCGGCCTCGCCTTCCCCTTCATGCGCGCGAGCCTGGAGCGGTACCGGATCAATCACACCCTGATCGGGTCGAGCCGGATGGAATCCACCGCGCGCGGGCGCTCGCTGCTGCTGCCCTGGCTGGCCTTCTACGTGGTGGTGGTGCTGCCCATCGCCGCCGCGCTGATCGCCTTCCTCGTGGCCGCCGATTTCACCATCCCCGACGACCTGTTCATCCCCAAGGAGGGGGGCAAGCCCGGCGAGACGGAGTTCAACAGCGATTACGAGGGCACCCCCATCGCAACGTTCGGGGAGCTCTTCCTCACGACGCTGGGGATTACCATTCCTCTCGGGCTGCTGCTCATCCCCTTCTACCGGGCGCGGGAGACACGGCTCTTCATGAACGCGGCCAGCCTCGGCCCCGTGCGCCTTTCGTCCACCCTGAAGGCCCGCCAGTTCTACTGGCCCTATCTCGTCTACCTTCTCTCCGTGATCGGATTCGTGCTGATCCTCGGCCTCGTCATCGGCGGCGGCGGCCTGCTCCTCCAGGCGCAGGGCATGGAAAGCGGATTTCATTGGGCGCTCTTGTTCGGCATGGCATTCGGCTATCTCGGCGGCGCGCTGTTCTTCGCGGTCCTCTATGTCCGGGTCATCACGGCGCGGCTCTGGGCCGCGGTCGCCACCACGACGGTGGTCGAGAATGCCGGCGGCCTCGATGCCGTGCTCGCGTCGAGCCGGCGCGTGGGCAGCGGCCTCAACGAGGGCCTCGCCGACGCGCTGGATGTCGGCGGCGCCCTCGAAGTGGGGTTCTAGTGCCGGCACAAGCGGTCCACGGCACGTACTACGATGGCTTGAGCGCCAGGGCCCATCCCGTGACCCTGGTCCTCGAGGACAGCCTGGAGATCACCGGGCGGGACCTCCGCCTCGCCTGGACACTCGCCGACCTCGCGGCGGGCGACACGGCCGCCCCGCTCATGCGGGTCGGCCCGGCGGGACGTGCCGAGCGGGTCGATTTCACCGACGAGACTCTGGCCGCCGCGCTGAAGGATCGCTGTCCGGACCTGTACCGAACCGACTCCTCCGCCTCGGGCGGTCGCCTGCGCCTCGTCCTGTGGTCGATCGCGGCCGGGATCTCGGTGATCGGTCTGGCGATCTACGGTGTCCCGGCCATTGCCGTGCGTCTGGCACCCGTCATCCCGGCGGCGATCGAAGCGCGGCTCGGCGGCGCGGTGGACGGGCAGATCGGCAAGATCCTGGGCGACCCGCCGGTCTGCGGCGATGCCCCGGCGCGGGCCGTCCTCGACCGGCTGATCGAGCGGATGACGGCGAATGGCGGCCTGCCGGTCGATCCGGCGATCAGCGTCCGCCGGCACGCCATCGCCAATGCCCTGACCTTGCCCGGTGGGCGGGTCGTCGTGCTGTCGGACCTCATCGATCAGTCCCGGACGCCCGACGAATTCGCCGGCGTGCTGGCCCACGAATTCGGCCATGTCGCCGCGCACGATCCCATGCGCGCTCTGCTGGCGGCGAGCGGAAGCTCGTTCCTCCTCAGTCTCGTGCTGGGCGACCTGACCGGCTCCACGATCGTCGTCGCGGTGGGACAGGCCGCCATCTCGGCCGGCTATTCGCGTGAGGCCGAGAACGCGGCGGATTCCTATTCGGTGGAGGTCATGCGCCGGTCGGGCGGGGATGCGACGGCGCTGGCGACGATCCTCGAACGCATCGCCAAGGACGACGAGAAGCCCGAGTTCGCGGGCCTGCTCCGCAGCCATCCCTTCACGGTGGAACGCGCCAACCGCATCCGCGCGATGGCGGGCTCGGAGACGGTGGGCCGCCGCATTCTCGATGAGACGGACTGGACGACGCTCAAGGGCATCTGCCGCAACGTGCCGGCCAAACCCGCGAAATAGGCGCGGTCCTGGGAGGAGCGTCTCCGCGTACCGGTTACATCCGGAAACAAATATCCCGGCCCGGTCCGCCGCTTGCGTCGCGGCGTCACGGCTACAGATCACCTCGTCGCATGCGACGAACGTGGTACACCAGCCCGAATAGGTTTGCGCGGATACCGTATGGGCCTCGTCCAGTATGCTCTGAAGTTTCGCATCACGATCTACGTGCTGGCCGTGCTGATGATGCTCGGGGGAGCGGCCTCGGTGATCGTGGCGCCCAAGGACGTGCTGCCCACCGTGGACATCCCGGTGGTCGTGGTGGTGTGGACCTATACCGGCCTTTCGACCTCCGAGATGGAGCGTCGCATCACGACCTATGCGGAGTTCTCGCTCTCCAACAACGTCAACAACATCGCCCGGATGGAATCGACGACCCTGCAGGGCACGGCGATCCAGAAGGTCTATTTCGACCAGTCGGTGAGCATCGATCTCGCCATCGCCCAAACCGTCTCGGCGATGAACTCGATCCGCTCGACCATGCCGCCGGGGGTGCAGCCGCCCATCGTCCTGCGGTTCTCGGCTTCCTCCGTCCCGGTGATCCAGCTCTCGCTCTCCTCCACCAGCGAGAGCCTGACCAAGGTCTACGATTACGCGCAGTACCGCATCCGCCAGCGCCTGACCCAGGTGCCGGGCTCCACGCTGCCCTCGCCCTTCGGCGGCACGCCGCGCCAGATCATGGTCGATCTCGACCTCCAGGCCCTGCGCGCTCTGGGCCTGACGGCGCTGGACGTCACCAACGCCATGACGGCGCAGAACCTCACCGTGCCCTCCGGCCTCGCCAAGATCGGCGAGCAGCAATACCCGATCCAGCTCAACGCCACGCCGGACGCCATCGAGGCGCTCAATCAGGTGCCGATCCGGGTGGTCGGCGGACAGCCGGTGCTGGTGCGCGACGTGGCCAATGTCCGCGACGGCGGCCCGCCGCAGGTGAACATCGTGCGGGCCGACGGCCTGAACTCTGTGCTGATGCGCATCTTCAAGAACGGCACCGCCTCGACCCTCGACGTCGTCAACAACGTGAAGAAGGCCCTGCCGGACATCCGCGCCGCCGCCCCCGAGGGCATGGCGCTACGCGAATTGTTCGATCAGTCGGTCTTCGTCTCCGCCGCCATCGAGGGCGTGATCCACGAGGCGGTCATCGCCGCCGCGCTCACCGGCCTGACCATCCTGCTGTTCCTCGGCTCCTGGCGCTCCACCATCGTGGTGCTCGTCTCGATCCCGCTGTCGATCCTGACCTCGCTCGCGATCCTCACGGCGCTGGGCGAGACCATCAACGTCATGACGCTGGGCGGACTCGCCTTGGCGGTGGGCATCCTCGTGGACGACGCCACGGTGGCCATCGAGAACACCTACCGGCTGTTCGAGGAGGGGGAGCCGTTCCGCAAATCCGTGGTGGAGGGCGCGGCCGGCATCGCCAAACCCGCGCTGATCTCGACACTCTCGATCTGTGCCGCCTTCGTCTCGGTCTTCGCCCTCACGGACACGCCGAAATACCTGTTCACGCCCCAGGCGCTCGCCGTCGTCTTCGCGATGCTGACCTCCTACGTCCTGTCCCGCACCCTGGTGCCGGTGCTGATCGACGTGCTCGTGGCACGGGAATACGAAGCGCATCACGGCAAGGGCGGGCAGGCTCCGCGAAGGGGCCGCGTCGCCCGTGCGCTGGGATGGCTGTTCGGGCCGCTCTTCCGCCTCGCGGGCTGGTTCCGGCGGGGATTCGAAGCCCGGTTCGCCCGCTTCCACCGTAGCTATCTCGGACTGCTCCACGTGGTCCTGCGCCGCCGCGTCGTCACGCTGGCCACCGTGGCGGTGATCTTCGCGGGCACGGCGGGCCTGTTCGGCTTCGTCGGCCAGGATTACTTCCCGCAGGTCGAATCGAGCCAGATGACGCTGCATCTGCGCACCCGGCCGGGCATGCGCATCGAGACGGCGGTGCAGACCTTCGCCGAAGTCCAGGCCGTCGTCCGCGAGGTCATCCCCGAGGGCGAGATCGACCAGGTTCTCGACAATCTCGGCCTGCCCGCGAACAACTACAATTTCGCCTTCTCGGACGGGTCGTTCGTCGCCAACAACGACGGACAGATGCTCATCAACCTGAAAGAGGGCCACGGCTCGGTCGCGGACTACACCAAGCGCCTGCGCGAGGTGCTGCGCGAGCGCTTCCCCGACCTGATCGTCTATTTCCAGCCATCCGACATCATCACGCAGATCCTCAATTTCGGAACGCTGGCGCAGATCGACATCCAGGTCTCGGGCCGCAACACCGCCAAGGACCTCGCCGCCGCGCAGAACATCGTCCGTCGCCTCAAGGAGACGCGCGGGGCGGTGGACGTCCATCTCCACCAGATCGTCGGCACGCCGCAATTCTTCGTCGATGTCGACCGGCGCCTCGCCTCCGAGCTCGGCCTCACCGAGCAGCAGATCGCGCAAGGGCTCAACGTCTCCCTGTCCGGCTCCTTCCAGGTGACGCCGAACTTCTGGACCGACCCGAAGACCGGCATCCCCTACCAACTCTGGGTGCAGACCCCGGAATACCGCAACGACAGCCTCACGGCGATCCAGAACACTCCGCTCCTCGTCAGCGGCAATTCCGATGCGCCGGGCGTGCTGACGCTGCTCTCCAGCGTCTCGACCATGCGCCGCGAGGGGTCGCAGACCGTGATCAACCACGTCAACACGCAGCCGACCTTCAACATCTACGCGGCGGTGCAGGATTCCGATCTCGGTTCGGTGGCCAAAGACATCCGCCGGATCGTCGAGGAAGAGCAGAAGGCCCTGCCGGCTCCGGACAAGATCACCGTGCGCGGGCAGATCGAGAACATGCAATCGGCCTTCTTCCGCATGGGAATCGGCCTCTCCATCGCCCTGGTGGCGGTCTATCTGCTCATGGCCGTGAACTTCCAGTCTTGGGGCGACCCACTCGTGGTGCTTGCGGCGCTCCCGCTCGCCTTCTGCGGGATCGTCGCGAGCCTGTTCATCACCGGCACGACCTTCTCGATCCCGTCGCTGTTCGGGGCGATCATGTCGGTGGGGATCGCGTCGGCCAATTCCATCCTCCTCGTCACCTTCGCCAAGGAGCACCGGGAGGCGACGGGATGCAGCGCGGCGGAAGCGGCGTTGCTGGCGGGTGAAACGAGACTGCGGCCGGTGCTGATGACGGCGGGCGCGATGTTCCTTGGCCTTATCCCCATGGCGCTGGGCACCGGGGAGGGCGGCGAGCAGAACGCGGCGCTGGCCCGCGCCGTGATGGGCGGCATCGCCATCGGCACGCCCTCGACCTTGCTCTTCGTGCCCTTCCTCTACACCCTCCTCAGGCGGGGCGAGGTCAAGCCGCTTCAGGATTACGCATGAGCGGGAACAGCCCTGGTGACGCGATCGATGAGAAGTCCGGCACGGTGACGGCTCATGGTTCGAGTGATGGGTCCGGGCGAGGCCCGGCGGAGATCCCGCCGCCGCCGGGGAAGGGGCCGTTCCTCATCGCCGGGCTCATCGCCGTCGGCCTGCTCGGCTGGGGCGGTTACGGCCATTGGCAGAAGGCCGCCGCGGCGCAAGAGACGCAGCGCAAGGCCAGGGAGTTCGTGCCGAAGCTGCGGACCATCGCGGTGGAGCGGGCCGACCAGCCCATCGACATCACCCTGCCCGGACAGACCGACGCCTTCGCCAGGGCCTCCCTCTTCGCCCGTGCCACGGGCTACATCGCCGAGCGCCGGGTCGATATCGGCACGCGGGTGAAGCAGGGCGACATCCTCATCCGCATCGCCGCCCCCGATCTCGACCAGCAGCTGGCGCAGGCCCAGGCGCAGGTGGGCCAACTCGAAGCCCAGCTGCTCCAGGCGAGGGCCATGGTCGATCAGGCGAAAGCCAACGTGAATCTCGCCACCGCCACCAACAGCCGTACCTCGACCCTCGCCGTGCAGGGCTGGGCCTCGAAGCAGAACGCGGACAATTCCCAGGCCAGCGTCCTGAGCCAGGGCGCGAGCCTCGCCTCGGCGGAAGCGGGAGTGAAGGTGGCCGAGGCCAACATCAAGGCGCAGCGCGCCACCGTGGACCGCCTGAAGGCACTGACCGGCTTCAAGGACGTGATCGCCCCGTTCGACGGTGTCGTGACCGCCCGCAGCGTCGATATCGGCGATCTCGTCCAGGCTGACGGCACCGGCACCGCCCTGCTGTCCATGGACCGGGACGACGTCCTGCGCGTGGTCGTCAACGTGCCCCAGAATCTCGCCGTCGGGGTAAGCCCGGGCGTCGCCGCGACGATCAAGGTGCCGCAGATCCCGGACCGGACCTTCTCCGGCAAGGTCGAGCGCAGCTCGGTCGCCCTGCTGACCTCGTCCCGGACCCTGACCACGCAGGTGGACGTTCCCAATGGCGACGGCAGCCTGCGGCCCGGCCTCTACGTCTACGTGACGCTGAAGGTGCCGCGGACGGGAAGGAACACGGTCATCCCGGCCGAGGGCCTGGTGTTCAATCAGCGCGGCACCCAGGTCGCGATCTCCCGCGACGACGGCACGGTGGAATGGCGCGGCGTCCATATCCAGCGCGATCTCGGCACCACCATCGAGATCGACCAGGGGTTGGACGGGGGCGAGCAGATCGTCCTGAGCCCGCCCGTCGACCTGCGCGATGGGCAGAAGATGGAGCGCCAGGCCCCCAAGCAGGATGGGAAGCCCCTGAAATCGGCGGCACGATAGCGCCGGCTGGCCGGGTGCGCAGCCCGGCCCAGCCGTCCGGCAGGTTCCGCGGAAGGGGGATGATGGCGTAGAGCCTCACCCTCCATGCGCCCTCTCGCGCATCCCTCGGAACGGCCCTGGATCATGCTCGACCGCCCCGCCTCGGACACCCTCGATCGCGCGCATGTGGCGGCGATGAGCGCCGCGATCACCTGCGTGGCGGTGGTCGGCATCGGCCTCAGCCTGTCGATCCCGCTCCTCTCCCTCGAGATGGAGCGTATGGGCGTGTCGAGCACGGTCATCGGCATCAATACGGCTCTGGCGGGTCTCGCCAGCATCGTCACCGTGCCGTTCGTGCCGCGTCTGGCCGCCCGGATCGGCGTCGTGCGCTTTCTCATCCTGGCGATCTGCGTCGGCGCCGCCTCCCTCGTCGGGTTCAAGCTGCTCCACGATATCCGCTGGTGGTTCCCCCTCCGCTTCGTCTTCTCGGCGACGCTGGGCGTCCTCTTCGTGCTGTCCGAGTTCTGGATTAACGAGGTCGCGCCCCCGGCCCGGCGCGGCCTCGTCATGGGCATCTACGCGACGGTGCTTGCGCTGGGTTTCGCGGTGGGACCAACCCTCCTCGTCGTCATCGGCACCCATGGCTATGCACCGTATTGCGCCGGTGCGGCTCTCTTCCTCCTCGGGACCGTGCCCATCGCCCTGGCGCGCGGCCTGGCGCCGGTGATCGAGGGAAAGAGCAGCCGAGGCGTCCTCGGCTATGTCCGGCTGGCGCCGGCCGCCATCTTCGCGGCCCTGGTCTACGGCGCCGTCGAGACCGGGGGATTCGCCATCCTGCCGCTCTACGGCCTGCGGATCGGGCTCGATGCGGAGAGTGCCGCCGGTCTCGTCAGCATGCTCGCTCTCGGCCACGTCCTGTTCCAGATCCCGTTCGGCCTCCTCGCCGACCGGTTCGACCGCCGCCACCTCCTCCTCGCCTCGGCCCTTGGCGGTGCGATCGGCGCGGCCTTGATCCCGGCGGCCTCGGCGTCCCCTTTCTGGCTCGCCGTCCTACTGCTGATCTGGGGCGGCCTGACCGGCACGCTCTACACGGTCGGCTTGGCCCATCTGGGGGCCAGCGTGCGCGGGGCCGAGCTCGCCGGCGCGAATGCCGCTTTCCTGATCTTCTACAATGTCGGCCTGATGGTCGGGCCGCCGATCATCGGCGGCGGCATGGACCTGATGCCCCCCCAGGGCTTCGCCCATGCCATGTGCGGCGTGCTCGTCGCCTATGCCGGCCTCGTCCTGTGGCGGCTTCGGAGAACCGCCCCGGCCTTGACGAAGTGAGCCCGATGAGGCAATGACCGCGCGGAATTCAGCCGGTCCGTGCCGGCCATTTTGCGTTTCGCTCAAGCGGAATGCCGCCACCTTCAGGAGCACCGCGCCATGGCCAAGGCCGTCACCGTTAAAGTCAAGCTGATCTCGACCGCCGACACCGGCTACTTCTACGTCACGAAGAAGAACTCCCGGACGCAGACCGAGAAGCTGTCCATGAAGAAGTACGACCCCGTCGTGCGCAAGCATGTCGACTTCAAGGAAACCAAGATCAAGTAAGCTTCGTCTCCTCATCGAGACAGCACAAAAAAGCCGCCCTTTCGGGCGGCTTTTTCCGTTTGGGATCGGTGCCGGGATTACAGCGGCGCGGTGGGGTAGGAGCGCACGCCCGGACGGGCGCCGGGGACCGTGGTGGCATCGGAGGGCGTCGTGGTCGGCGCGGTCCAGCCATCGGCCTTCCAGCCTTCGGCGCGCTCGGTGACGTTCACCGAACCGTGCTCTTCCAGCACGTCCATCACCTGCGACGCGCGGGCATCGTTGGCCTTGACGGTCACGAGGGTACCGCCCCGGCGCACGCCCTCGCTGTAGGTATGGGCATCGGCTTCGCTCAAGCCCGCGCCGGTCAGGCCGCCGACGAGGCCACCGGCCGCGGCACCGATGCCGGCACCGGCCAGGGTGGTGACGAGCCAGCCGGCGGCGACGACGGGACCGACGCCCGGGATGGCGAGGAGGCCGAGCCCGGTCAGGAGGCCGGCCGCGCCGCCCAGCAACGTACCGACGCCCGCTCCGGTGCCGGCACCCGTCGATGCCGTCTCGGCGGTGTCGGTGCGAGTATGATCGGCGGTGGTCACGCGTCCGGCATGCCGGTCGTTCTCGTTGCTGCTGACGATGCTGATGTCGCTGTGGCTGATGCCCGACGCTTCGAGCTTGGCGACAGCCTTACCGGCATCGTCGTAGGAATCGTAGAGTGCCGTAATGGTCTGGTATGCCATGGGATCGTTCCTCTCACTGTATCGACAGGCCTGCGGCTTCAGGGGCGCGGCTAGTTGGCCGCGACGTTGCCCTTGAAGTCGACGCCGACGGTGACCGGCTTGCCGTTGAGCGTCGCCGCCCCGCGCCAGATGCCCTTGTCGTCCTTCTTGAGTTCCTTGACGTCCTTGTAGCCCGCCTGCTCGAGCCGGCTGCGGGTCTGGCCCTCGGTGAAGCTGTTGGCGCCTTCTTCGAGCTTGGCGTTGGCCGCTGTCGCCTGTGTGGTGGCGGGGCGGTTCGCGTCGGGCTTGTCGGTGTTGGGCCGCGTCACGGATTCCTGGCCGCCGGACTTGGCGCTCGTCTCGGCGTCGGTGGCGGGCTTGCCGGTCACGGTGGTCTGCGCGTAGGCCGCGCTCGAACCAAGAATCGCCACAAAGGCGAGTGTAGCCAGCTGATGTCGCATGATAATCTCCCTCATCGGACCCATTCAATTCCGATGGAAGCCAAAGCGTTCCGTAGATATCACCCGATACACGGCCGCTAAGCGTAGCTGGGATCGCGGCCGTCTCGAAAAATATTTAGCGTTACCATTGCAACCATGCTTCAGGCCGCCACCCATGGCTCAGATGCATGTCGATATCGCCAGGCTCCTACCTGCGATCTTACCGGAGCGACCACGTCGAAGGAGGCTTCGTCCCGGTCCGGCACGTCGCAATTGTGTGAATGTACAACGCTCTTAGGCCCGGATACCGAGCGCCCCACGCGATGATCCGGCCATAGGCACTGTCAGGCCCAGACATCGCTGCTCGAACACGGGTGGAAACGATGGCGACGTACAGCGTCTACGACAAGGTCGATTTTCGAACGCTGGATATCTGGCACCTCGATAAGACGGGTGGACTTTATTACGATACTGGCCCGAACGGATACGAGCTCGATTTCAACGATCGCACGGCCATCCTGGTCCAAGGCCACGATCTGACTTACGCGAGGAACGGAGACCCGACATCGGGGACGACGACGGCACTCGATTACGACGACGGCGCGGGCCTCTACAGCACGCTGCGCGGCATCGACGTGACGGTCGCCCACGAGAAGACATTCTTCGATCACAACGACACGCAATACGTGCTGAAGGACATCTTCGCCGGGAACGACACGATCAACGGATCGCGGTATTCCGACTACATCGATGGCTATACCGGCGCCGATACGATGAAGGGCGGCGATGGTGACGACGTCTACATCGTCGATAATTCCGGCGATCGCGTCATCGAGCGGAGCTTGAACGGCGTCGACCTCGTCAAATCCTCCGTGTCCTTCTCCATCGGCGGCCAGTTCATCGAGAACCTCACGCTCACCGGCACGTCGGCGATCGACGGAACCGGCAACACCGGGGACAACGTTCTCACCGGCAACGCCGCCGCAAACACGCTGAAGGGCGGCGCGGGGGACGATGCGCTGATCGGCGGACGCGGCCGCGACGTCCTCCTCGGCGGGGCGGGCGACGACACCTTCCAGTTCAAGTCCGTCAGGGACAGCGCGGTGGGCGCCGAGCACCGGGACCAGATCTCGGATTTCACCATCGGTGCCGACCATATCGATCTGCACCTGATCCAAGCCGTGACGGGTGCGACGGGCGATCAGCCTTTCAGCTTCATCGGCGACGCCGCCTTCAGCAAGCAGGCGGGCCAGCTCCACGCCCTCGTCTCAGGCAGTGCGACGATCGTGGAGGGCGACGTGACCGGCGACGGCAAGGCCGACTTCCAGATCTCCCTCAAGAACGTGGTGGAGAGCCTGCACGCGAGTGACTTCCTCCTGTAGCCGGCACGTCGTTCGGACGTCGAGCCCGCGGCCGGGCAGCCATCCCGGCACGGCATAACCATCTGCGACGATGGATTCTCGGCGTTCGGCGATGACGGGCATCGTGTTCCTGCGATAGAGCGGACGGAACCAGCCCCGCGTTCCGCCAAGATCGCCGAACCCGCATCCGTCACTGTGAGGAATCTGCCATGACCGACGAATTCGACGTCGATCTGTTCGTCATCGGTGGCGGCTCGGGGGGCGTGCGGGCGGCACGCATCGCGGCCGGCTACGGCGCCAGGGTCAGTCTTGCCGAAGAGTACCGGATCGGCGGCACCTGCGTGATCCGCGGCTGCGTTCCGAAGAAGCTCATGGTCTATGCCGGGCGCTTCGCCGACGAGTTCGAGGACGCGGCCGGATTCGGCTGGTCGGTGGGCGAGCCGCGCTTCGACTGGAGCGTCCTGAAAACCCGCCGGGACGCCGAGGTCTCGCGCCTCGAATCGATCTACGACACCAATCTCGAACGGGCGGGCGTCACCGTCATCGCGGAGCGGGCCGTCATCGAGGACGCGCATACGATCCGCCTCGTCGCCTCGGGGCGCCGCGTGCGGGCGAAATACATCCTCGTGGCGGTGGGCGCGTATCCGGTGAAGGTGCCGGTCATTCCCGGCGGCGATCTCGGCATCACCTCCAACGAAGTCTTCGAGCTGGAGACCTTGCCCGAGCGTATCCTCATCATCGGCGGCGGCTACATCGCGGTGGAATTCGCCAGCGTCTTCGCGCATCTCGGGTCGCGCACGACCCTGCTGCACCGGGGCGACCGCCTGCTGCGCGGGTTCGACGACGAGGTCCGCGACGCCCTCGGCCTCGCCTTCGACAAGCGCCTGGATCTCCGGCTCGACCAGACGGTGGAGCGCCTCGAACGGCGCGACAGCGGCATCGCCGCCACCCTGGGCGATGGCAGCGTCATCGAGGTCGACCAGGTTCTCGTCGCCACGGGGCGCAAGCCGGCGGTGAGCGGCCTCGGCCTGGAGAATGTGGGCATCGAGACCGACGAGAGCGGCGCGATCCCGGTGGACGCCTTCTCGCAGACCAGCGTGCCCTCGATCTACGCGGTGGGCGACGTCACCAACCGTGCCGCCCTGACGCCCATCGCCATCCGGGAGGGCCATGCCTTCGCCGACACCGTCTTCGGCGGCAAGCCTTGGGCGGTGAACCACGACCTCATCGCCACCGCCGTGTTCTCGACGCCCGAAATCGGCACCGTCGGCCTCACCGAGGATCAGGCGCGCGAGCGGTTCGAGGCGGTCGATATCTACAAGTCGAGCTTCCGCTCGATGAAAGCGACGCTCTCCAACAGCGCCGAGCGTGTCCTGATGAAGATCATCGTGGATTGCGCCAGCGACCGGGTGCTCGGCGTCCATATCGTCGGCCACGATGCCGGCGAGATCATCCAGGCGGTGGCCATCGCCGTGACGATGGGCGCGACGAAGGCCGATTTCGACCGGACCATCGCGGTCCATCCCACCGCGGGCGAGGAACTCGTCACCATGCGGGTGCCCGCCGTGACCAAACGGCCGGAGGGAGTGGGTTAGAGCCGCACCCCGGAACAGGGACTCGGCGCTGCCGTTGGCTTGCCAACCGACCCAGCGTCAGAGGCCCAGCGAATGACCGACAAGATGGCGGAGCCGAAGATCGAGGCCTATGGCGGGCCGGCCGGCGGCTGGGGCTCGGCGCAGTCCCTCACCGAGATCCTCCTGCGGGAGGAGATCCCGGTGTCGGGCGCGGCGCTGCTGATGAAGCAGAACAAGCCGGACGGCTTCATGTGCGTATCCTGCGCCTGGGCCAAGCCCGCCAAGCCGCTGACGTTCGAATATTGCGAGAACGGCGCGAAGGCGACGGCCTGGGAGCAGACCGCCAAGCGCTGCGGCCCCGACTTCTTCGCCAGGCACACGGTGACGGAACTCCGCGACTGGACGGATTACGCCCTGGAAGAGCAGGGCCGGCTCACGCATCCGATGCGCTACGATGCGGGCAGCGATCGTTACGTGCCGGTCTCCTGGGACGAGGCGACGGCGGCGATCGGTCGGGAATTGCGTGCCCTCGATCCGAAATCGGCGGTGTTCTACGCATCGGGCCGGGCGTCGCTGGAGACGTCCTATATGTACGGGCTCCTTGCCCGGATGTACGGCAACAACAATCTGCCCGACTCGTCCAACATGTGCCACGAGCCGACCTCCGTCGGCCTCAAGGCGTCGATCGGCGTCCCCGTGGGAACGGTGGTGCTGGAGGATTTCGACACCACCGACCTGATCCTGTTCTTCGGCCAGAATGTCGGCTCGAACGCGCCCCGGATGCTGCACCAGTTGCAGGAGGCCCGCAAACGCCGGGTTCCGATCGTCACCTTCAACCCGCTGCGCGAGCGCGGGCTCGAGCGCTTCACCAACCCACAATCGGTGGTGGAGATGGCGACGCGCCACGCCACGGAGATCTCGACCCAGTACCATCAGGTCAAGGCGGGCGGCGATCTCGCGGCGATCACCGGGATGTGCAAGGCGCTCATCGCCGCCGACCGGGAGGCGCTGGGCGTCGGACGTCCGGGCATCCTCGACCGGAGCTTCATCGACGAGCACACCCACGGGTTCGACGCCTTCGCGGCCTATTGCGAAAGCCAGGATTGGGCGGCCCTCGAAGGCCGGTCGGGTCTCACCCGCACCGCCATCGAGGCGGCGGCCACCGTCTATGCCCGCGCGCGTGCCGTCATCGGCGTCTACGGCATGGGGTTGACCCAGCATCGCAAGGGCACGGAATCCGTGCAGATGCTGGTGAACCTCTTGCTCCTGCGCGGAAATATCGGGCGGAAAGGCGCCGGCCCCTGTCCGGTTCGCGGCCATTCCAACGTTCAGGGCCAGCGCACGGTGGGGATCACCGAGAAGCCGGAACTCGCGCCCCTCGATGTCCTGAAGGAGCAATACGGTTTCGAGCCGCCCCGCGAGAAGGGCCTCAACACGGTGGAGGCCTGCGAAGGTATCGTGTCCGGGGACGTGAAGGCCTTCATCAGCCTCGGCGGCAACTTCGTCCGCGCCATCCCCGAGACGGTGCGGATGGAGGAGGCATGGCGGACCATGCGCCTCACCGTGCAGATCTCGACCAAGCTCAACCGCTCGCACCTCATCAACGGTGAGGTCGCCTATATCCTGCCCTGCCTCGGCCGGATCGAGATCGACACCCAGGCAAGCGGACCGCAGGCGGTCTCGATGGAAAGCTCGACCTCGTGCTTCCATGGCTCGCGGGGCAAGACCAATCCGGTGAGCGACCAGGTCCGCTCCGAGCCCTGGATCGTCGCCGAGATCGCCAAGGCGACGCTGGAGCCGAATCCGAACGTTCCCTGGGACTCATGGGTCGGTGACTATTCCCGCATTCGCGGGGCCATGGAGGCGACCTACCCCTCGGTGTTCCACAACCTCGAAGGCCGGATGTTCGAGCCGGGCGGCATCCACAAGCCGCTGGCCGCCCGCGACCGCCGCTGGGAGACGGAGACGGGCAAGGCCAATTTCACGGTTCCGGAGGGAATCGAGGCCGATCCCGACATGCCGCTGCGGAGCGAAGATGCCCTCGACCTCATCACGTTGCGCTCGAACGACCAGTTCAACACCACCGTCTACGGCTATGACGACCGCTTCCGTGGCGTGAAGGGCACGCGGACGATCCTGTTCATGAATGCCGACGACATCGCTCGCCTGGGCTTTGCCGATGCCGAGATCGTCGACGTGACGACGGTCTCCGACGATAGGGTCCGTTCGGTGAAGGGGCTTCGCATCGTCGCCTACAACATCCCGCCGGGGAATTGCGCGGGCTACTACCCGGAGCTCAATCCGCTGATCCCGCTCTGGCACCACGACGAGCAATCGAAGACGCCGGCCGCCAAGGCGATCCCGGTGACCATCGCCCGCTCGGCCTCGACCCTTCAGGGTTGAGGCCGCCGCGTCCTCCGGCGCCATGAAGTCGGCGATGCGGGGCTCTCTTGTTTCGAGCGGCTTTCGCGCTCCATAACGGGGCATGGCAAAGAACGACGACGCGCACGACCGGCGCCAGGCGATCATCGACCGAATGCTGGAACAGGCGCTGTTTCCGGATGTCGATCGTCGCCTGCCGAGTCACGACGCCCTGCCGGAGGACATGCGTGAGACGGTGGATCGCCTGCTCGCCAAGGCCGAAGCGCAGCGGGCGCGCCGCCTGACCTACGAGGATCTGGAGGAGGCCCTGCCGCCGCGCGACGTGACGGCCGAGGATCTCGAGGCGATCTTCTGGATCCTGTCGGAACACGGCATCGCCGTGGAGGACGGGGAGGGGGAGTAGGGCGAGGCAGCCGCTCCCGCGTAAAGAGCGAGCGTGCCGTCCTCGACGAGTCCGGAGAAACGCAGTCTTAACGGGAACTCGTCCAAACTTGGTTGTAGACCAATTTCTGGACGACTCTTCCGTGATCGAGCGGCGCACGACGATCGATGCCATCCGTGGTCTCTGCCTCGTCAACATTTTCGTCAATCATCTCGATGGTGGCTATCTCTTCCACCTCTCGCCGTCCCGCCTCGGCTTCTCCGACAGTTCGGAGGTGTTCGTCCTGCTCAGCGGGATCTCGACGTCGCTCGCTTTCTCGAAGCGCCCGCATCCGGTGGACGTCGCCGGGCTCGTCAGACCCCTGTGGGTGCGGGCCATGCGGCTGCACACGTTCAATATTGCCCTGATTCTCGCGACCCTCGCCCTGCTCGCGCTCATTCTGGAAATCCGCGGGCCAATCGGCGAAGTCACGGGCGACGCGGCCTTGCTGCGCGACCACGGCCCCTGGACGATGTTCTGGCATGCGGTGACGTTCCGTCAGACCGTCGGCTATTCCAGCGTCCTGCGCCTCTACGTAGTGCTGATGCTGATCGCACCCGTCCTGCTGCGCCTGGCCGCGTGGCGCTGGTGGGCCCCGATCCCGCCCGCGCTGATCACCTGGGCCATCGCCGGCCATTTCGATCTCGTCTTGCCCAACAGTCTGTCCGGCCAACCCTTCGCCCTGACCATCCTGCCCTGGACCCTCCTGTTCGCGACAGGGATCGCCCTCGGCCGGGCGATGACGCTGGACGTCCCGTTGCCCCATAGCGGCTCGGCGCTTGCCCTATCCCTGGCCTACCTCGCCACATACCCGATGCTCGCCGCGATCGTGATCCGCGTCTCGCCGGACGCCCTCGAATGGGCGGAGCATCGCAACGCGTCGTTCTGGTTCGGCGCCAGCAAAACCTACCAATCGCCGCTGCGTTTCCTGCATGTGATGGCCCTGGCCTATGTCGTCGCCGCCGCGCCGCGAGCGCCGCTCATCCGCCTGTTGTATCGGATGGGGCCCGATCACCCTCTCAGTCGCCTCGGCCGGAATTCCCTTCTCGTCTTCACCGTCGGGGCCGTCGCAGCCGTGGCGGTGAGCGAAATGCTCCATCTCGTCAGGATCCACGTCACCGACGTCCTCGCCGCGAGGATCGCCATCGAGTTGGCGCTGACAGGCATCTTCATTCGCGCCGCGCTCTGCCTCTCACCCAAGGCCTCGCGCCCAGGTCGATCCGCTCCGGCGGTCCCCGCCATGGCGTGAGGCCCGAGGAACCCGGCCGCCTTCGGTCTCGCCCCCTCGATGTCACGGGCGAGGAACCCGCTCGCCGTTCCGCCGTCTCGCCGTGGCGATGACCTCGCGCGCGGGGCAGCCCGTCGATCCGAAGCGCTCGCTTCTCTTCGAGAACCGCTCTATAAGCCGCGCTCTTCGCAAAGGATTCCCCCTTTCGTGAAGCCGGCCGAGAGGTGGACGGGAGATCATCATGGGCGAGCGTTGGACATCGAAGACCGGTTGGACGCCGACATCCTGGCGCAACCTGCCGATCCAGCAGGTACCGGCCTATCCGGATGCCGCTGCGCTCCAGACGGTCGAGACCCAGCTCGCCAGCTTTCCGCCCCTCGTTTTTGCAGGTGAGGCGCGCAAGCTGAAATCCGCGCTCGCCCGCGTCTCCACCGGGGAAGCTTTCCTGCTGCAGGGCGGCGATTGCGCCGAGAGCTTCGACGAGCATTCGGCCGACAACATCCGCGATTTCTTCCGCGTCTTCCTGCAGATGGCGCTGGTGCTCACCTTCGCGGGCGGGTCGCCGGTGGTGAAGGTCGGGCGCATCGCCGGGCAGTTCGCCAAGCCGCGCTCCTCGCCCACCGAGACGATGGATGGCGTGAGCCTGCCGAGCTACCGGGGCGACATCGTCAACGGCATCACCTTCTCGGAGGAGGCGCGCATCCCTGATCCGCGCCGGCAGTTGGAGGCGTACCGCCAGTCGGCGGCGACGCTCAACCTGCTGCGTGCCTTCGCGACCGGCGGCTATGCCAATCTCGAGAACGCGCACCGCTGGATGCTCGGCTTCGTCAAGGACAGCCCGCAATCCTCGCGCTACCAGGACGTGGCGGAGCGGATGAGCGACGCCCTCGACTTCATGCGCGCCATCGGCATCAACCCCGAGACGCACCAGGAGGTCCGCACCACGGATTTCTTCACGAGCCACGAGGCGCTGCTGCTGGGCTACGAGGAGGCGCTGACCCGCGTCGATTCCACCAGCGGTGACTGGTACGCCACATCGGGTCACATGCTCTGGGTCGGCGACCGCACCCGTCAGGCGGATCACGCGCATATCGAGTATGCGCGCGGGATCAAGAACCCGATCGGGCTGAAATGCGGGCCGTCGATGACCTCCGAGGGGCTGATCAAGCTGATCGACCAGCTCAACCCGGAGAACGAGGCAGGCCGCCTGACCCTGATCTGCCGCTTCGGCGCGGACAAGGTCGGCGAGCATCTGCCCGGTCTGATCCGCACGGTGGAGCGTGAGGGCCGCAAGGTCGTGTGGGTCTGTGACCCGATGCACGGCAACACCATCGCGGCCGGCCGTTACAAGACGCGTCCGTTCGAGCGGGTGATGACGGAGATCGAAGGCTTCTTCGGCGTCCACCGGGCGGAGCAGACCATCGCCGGCGGCATTCATCTGGAGATGACCGGCAAGAACGTGACGGAATGCACCGGCGGCGCCCGCGCGCTGACGGCCGACGACCTGCAGGATCGCTACCACACCTATTGCGATCCCCGCCTCAATGCGGAGCAGGCGCTGGAAGTCGCGTTCCTCACGGCCGAACTGGTCAAGCGCGAGCGCGCCGAGATCGTCCGCCCACGCCTCGACGCCGCCGAGTAACACCGGACCCAAGCAGGTTTAGCAAAAGTAGTCACCGGTTTTGCGCTCCAAAACCTGCGACATGTCAAAGACCTGAGCGAGGTGAAGCGTTGGCTCGCCAATGCCAACCTGCTTAGGCCGGCACAAGAAAAAAGCCCTCTCTCCCGGTAAGGGAAAGAGGGCTTTTCCGTTTCATATCCGCCGCAACGGCATCGCGCCGGCGCTCGTTCTCGTCCCAATGCGGCTCAGTGCAGCCAGGACGTGAAGAAGTAGATCAGCAGAATGATCGGCAATGGGATGCCGATCAACCACAGCAAACCGCCCTTCATCATGGTCGTACTCCAACTCTATCCTCGTTTGTTCAACGGAACGTGAGCGGGTCCGGTTCCTGGATCGTCTACAGAACCTCACGAACGTTTCTGCCGTTGCGCTCGTAGAAGAACGGGATCGGCAGGTAAGGCGCGAACCCGCCGGCGATCTGCAACTCCAGCTCGTCGAGGACCACACGGGTGATTCGCGGCAGGTCGAGTTCCCGCGCCTCGGCGAAGCTCACCCAGGCGAGTTCCACGAGTTCGGATGTCGGCGTGACGATCCCCGGTTGTTCGG
The DNA here is from genome assembly GCF_001422125.1 of Methylobacterium sp. Leaf85. Lineage (NCBI taxonomy): Bacteria > Pseudomonadati > Pseudomonadota > Alphaproteobacteria > Hyphomicrobiales > Methylobacteriaceae > Methylobacterium > Methylobacterium sp. Leaf85. Next base: position 331,110 of record NZ_LMME01000023.1, read on the forward strand.
CGGCCACGGCCTTGCGATCGATGGTGAAGAAGCGCGTGTCGAACCGGCGTGGCCGGCCCGGCGGCGTGATCGCCCGCGCCACGAGGTGGAGCGCTTCGAGGTCGGGCATCACACCGAACTGCTTGAACGCCTGCCAGCTTCCCTCCGGCACGGTCTCGGGCGGGCCGTATTCGGTGGTGCCGAGGAAGAGGCCGGTCTCCTCATGGGTCTCGCGGATCGCCGCCAGGGCGAGCGCCCGCCCGAGGGAGTGCGAGGCACGGGGAACGCGTTTCACCAGGGCATCTTCGGCCCGGGACGAGAGGGCACCGGCCACGCTCATGCGCCGGTCGCCGGGCTCGATCCGCCCGCCGGGGAAGACGAACTTTCCGGGCATGAAGGCGAGGCCCTCATGCCGCTTGCCCATCAGGAATTTCGGTTGGCGCGCCGTGCGGTCGATGATGATGAGGGTCGCCGCGTTGCGGGGCCGCAGAGCGGCGGCGCGCCTGGGGGATTCAGGCGCGGCCGAGGCCGGGGGTAGGATTGTCGCTTGGTCCAAGCTGAACCTCCTCGGAGCGCGCAATTGCCACGCTTGGGGCCGTCGGTAGCGTGGCAAAGCCCCCCATGCCAAGGGCGTACTGCAATCCGACCACCGCGCCCTTCACCGGCTGCAGCAGGGCAAGGGCCGATCCGAGGGTGACGATCGGCCAGAACGAGAGCTGAAACCACAACGGCACGTCGTAATTCGTCTCGAGTTCGAGAATGAAATACCCGACGATGTGTCCGATGATGAAGATCACAACATAGGGAGGAAGGTCATCCGCCCGGTGGTGGTGGAATTCGAGCCCGCACGCGTCGCAGGCCGGGCGGACCTTCAGGAACTTGCCGAAGAGCTTGCCCTCGCCGCAATGCGGGCAGCGGCACACGAAGCCACGCGCCATGGCTTTGACGAGGCCGATGCGCTCACCGGGCAGGGACTCGACGCTCGCTGTCATGGCTTCCCTACTTTCTGCTTCAAATCTCGAACGCCGCAACCTCATCCCGAGGTGCCCGCGAAGCGGGCCTCGAAGGAGCCCTCCAGCCACCACTGAGCCAGTTGGAGCCCTCCTTCGAGGCCGCTGACGCGGCACCTCAGGATGAGGGGAGCGGTAGGGAGAGATGAACGCTCAACGTTCAGTGACCCTACACCAGCCGCCCTAGCGGCGCGACCCGCGGTGGCGCGACCCGGAGTTGCGGATGCCGGCGGGCCTGCCGGGCGGTCCGGCCTTGTGGAAACTCGGCGAGCGCGGAGATCTTGCCCCCCCGGCCCCGGGCCTCGTCTGGCCTTCGGAGAGCAGTTCGAAGCGCAGGGCGCCGGCCACGGCCGCCGCCTCCACCAGCCTCACCTCCACCCGGTCGCCGAGGCGATGGGTCTCGCCGCTGCGCGAGCCGACCAGGGCGTGGCGGGCCTCGTCGTGGTGGTAGAAATCGTTGCCGATGGTGGAGATCGGCACGAAGCCGTCGGCACCGGTCTCGTCGAGCTTGATGAACAGCCCGGCGCGGGTGACGCCCGAGATCTGGCCGGTGAAGGTGGCCCCGACCCGGTCGGCGAGGTGATGCGCGATGAGCCGGTCGATGGTCTCGCGCTCGGCCGCCATGGCGCGACGCTCGGCGGCCGAGATCTGCTCCCCGATCTGGTCCAGGGCGCCCACCGTCACGTCGGAGGACAGGCCGTCCGGCCCGAGGCGGCAGGCGGCGATCAGCGCCCGGTGAACGATGAGATCGGCATAGCGCCGGATCGGCGAGGTGAAATGGGCGTAGCGCCGGAGATTCAGGCCGAAATGCCCGAGATTCTGCGCGGCATAGACGGCTTGCGCCTGCGAACGCAGAACCACCTCGTTGATGAAGATCGCGTGCTCGGTCTCGGCCACGGAGCCGAGGATGCGGTTGAACAGGGCGGGGCGGAGTGCCCCTTCCTTGGGGATCTTGATGCCGATGGAGGCGAGAACCTCGCCGAGCGCGCGCATCTTCTCCAGGGCCGGCTCGTCATGGACCCGGTAGATCAGCGGCTGCTTGGCCTGTTCCAGGGTCTCGGCGGCGGCCACGTTGGCCTGGATCATGAACTCCTCGATGAGCCGGTGCGCGTCGAGGCGGGCCGGCACCACCACCCGGTCCACGGCCCCGTCCGGCGTCAGCAGCACCTTTCGCTCCGGCAGGTCGAGGGCGAGGGGGCCGCGGGCCTCGCGCGCCGCCGTCAGGGCCGCGTAGGCGGCCCAGAGCGGGCGCAGGATCGGCTCCAGCAGCGGCGCGGTCGTCTCGTCGGTGAATCCGTCGATGGCCGCCTGCGCCTGGGCGTAGGACAGCTTGGCGCGCGAGCGCATCATGACCCGGTGGAAGCTGTGGCGCTTCTTCACCCCGTCGGGGCCGATCACCATGCGCACCGCGATGGCCGGCCGATCCTCCTTCTCCCTCAGCGAGCAGAGGTCGTTGGAGATGCGCTCCGGCAGCATCGGCACGACGCGGTCCGGGAAATAGACCGAGTTGCCGCGCAGCAGCGCCTCGCGGTCGAGGGCCGAGCCGGGGCGGACATAGGCGGCCACATCGGCGATGGCGACGGTGACGACGAAGCCGCCCTGATTGGCCTCGTCCGGGTCCGGCACCGCCATCACGGCGTCGTCATGGTCCTTGGCGTCGGGGGGGTCGATGGTCAGGAGAGGCTCGGCGCGCCAATCCTCCCGTCCCTTCATCCCCACCGGCTCCACCGCGTCGGCCTCGGCCAGGGTGTCGGCGGCGAAGACGTGGGGGATGTGGTGGAGATGGAGCGCGATGAGGCTCACGGCGCGCTCCGAGCCGAGCGACCCGAGGCGCTCGGTGACGCGCCCTCGCGGCAGGCCGAACCGGCTCTCGCTGACGAGGCTGACGCTGACGAGGTCGCCGTCCCGCGCCTCGCCTTCCTCGCCGGCCGGAATCGCGATCTCGCGGCCCTGCGCCCGCTTTTCAACAGGCACGATGCGTCCGCCATCGGGGCCGGAGCGGTAGACGCCGAGCACCTCCGCCTTGTTCTTGCCGATCACCTTGATGACACGGCCGGAATAGCGCCCGCTCTCGCCGGGAATGAGTTCGACGCGCAGAAGGGCGCGGTCGCCGATACCGGGCGCGGCACGGCCGGGTTTCTTGCCGTTGCGCGGTGACGAGACAAGGATCTTCGGGGGCGGACCCTTGGCGTGGTCCCATTCCACGGGAACCGCGAAGAAATCGCCGTCGCGATCCCGCGACTTGATATCGGCCAACGTCACCGGCGGCAGCCGGCCGGGCGGAACCAACCCGGCCCGCCCGCGCTCGATCTCCCCTTCCTCCTCGATCTCCTTGAGGATGCGCTTCAAGCCGATGCGGTCGGCACCCTTGATGTCGAAGGCCGCGGCGATCTCGCGCTTGCCGACCTTCTCGGTCGCCTGCGCGATGAAGGCGAGGATCTGCTCGCGGGAGGGAAGGGCGCTCTGCCCGGGGTTGGGATTGATGCGTCTGGCCAAATGTCTCTGGGCTCGAACTCGTATAACGCGCCGCTCATGTCTTGGCGACGAGAGGTCGAAAGGCCTCAGGCTCGGGCCTTTCCACATCCGACAACATGGGACCGCGCGAGGCCGGGGGCAATGTTCTTCCGATGTCCATCAACCGGTGGACGCGGAACCGACGATCCGCTCCACCCCGGCATCGATGTCGAAACCCGGATCCGTGATTTCGGCAAGGCTGAACGGGCAGGCGACCGGCAGCATGAACGAGACCCGGGTCTCCGACGCGCGAAACGCGGGTGCCTCCGCCTCGCGGACGGCCAAGGTCCAGATCCCGTCGATCTTCAACCCCGCCACAGCCGACGGGTCCGAGGCGAGCGCCGCATGGGCACGCCTCGCATCGTCACGCCAGCGAAGGCTCTCGGCGTCGTCGGAGATCAGCGCCGCCTTCACGAGGTCGGCGAGAAGGGTCTGAAGAATCGTCATCTTTGCTGCGGCCTCCGGCATCATGGATGGTCAACGCGCAAGACCCGCGCCGGGCCTCGCATCGGCGGGTTCCCGGCACGGAGCACCACCCTCAAAGCCTGTTTGATTTGCTTTTCCAACGCTTTACCTCATCCTGAGGTGCCGCGTAGTGGCCTCGAAGGAGGCTTCCAGACATCGTGCGCCAAATGGAGGGCTCCCCCAAAGCCCGCTGACGCGGGCTCCTCAGGATGAGGCGGTCTGCTGGGATGCTCGACTCTGGCGTGAGCATCCGCTGAGAAATCCAATCGAACAGGCTTTCAATACGGGGTGCCCTTGGCGCGCTGCGCCTTCAGCGCCTCGGCGTGCCAGACGAGCTCGTCGAGGAACCGCTTGGCGGCCTTCGAGAGCCATTCCTCCTGCGGCACGCCCTCTTCGTCGAGCGCCTTGTGGATGCGGGGGATCGGCAGCAGCGAGGCGATGCTCGGCGCGCCGAGCTCGGCCATCATCGCCCGGAGCTGCATCGCCGCCCGTACGCCGCCATATTGCCCGGCCGAGTAACAGACGATGGCCGAAGGCCGCCAGAAATACTCTTCGAGAAAGTGATCGAGCGTGTTCGAGAGGGCCGGCGGGATCGAGTGGTTGTACTCGGCCGAGACGACCACGAACGCATCCGACCGGCGGTAGAGCGTGGCAAGGTCCTCCAGCACCGCTGGCGCCTCGCCCTTGGGATATTCCTTGTACATCTTGTCGAGGAGCGGAAGCTTCAACTCGGCCGGATCCACGAGCGGAGCCTCGATGCCGCGTTCCTGCATTCGCGCCACGAGGAATCGCGCTGCGCGCAATCCCTGGCGCTCGCTGCGGACGGAGCCGAGGATGATGGGGATCACGAGGGACATGGCGCTGCTCCGGCGAAGATGAATGCGGTGGGTTCATCGTAACGCCACAGGTGAAGGCTGTCGCGTCCTCGCGACCGGACCCGCCGGACCTTTACGGTCCGGGCCAATCCTCACCCTTCGTCAGGCCGCGTTGAGGCAGCACTTCTTGTACTTCTTCCCGCTTCCGCACGGGCACGGATCGTTGCGGCCGATCTTCACCGGATTGCGGATCGGAAGGCCCGCCCCCTCGGCGGTCCAGGCCAAGGCCCCGATGGGATCGTCGAACGTGCCGTAATTCTGTCCGTCGAACCGCTGCAGGTCGCTCGGCTTCGCGGTCGCCCGGCGAAGGGTGGTGTGAAACCACCCTGCATCGCTGAACTCGTCGCTCAGACGCCCGTCGGCCCTGGCCGCCGTGCTCCGCAGGGCAAGGTCGGCGAAACCGAGAAGCGCGATGGTCTCCTCCCAGCCGACCCAGGCGATGTCGCCCTCGACGGCGGCGCGCTTGTCGTCGAACCGCACGAGGAGATCGTGGGTCTGGGTCCGGTCGATCCGTCCGATCTGGGTCAGGTAGGCGAGGGCGGCGAAGACTTCGTAGCGGGCAAAGCCGTCCACCGTCGAATCGAGCAGCAGCGCGTGCATCGGCGCGACATCGCCATCGAAGAGGCTGGTGAGCATCTTCGCCATGGTGATGGTGAGGGCGTCGCCGAGGAGCGCGTCCAGCCCGTCGGAATCCTGGCGTCGCAGGATGGTGAGAAGCGGGGCGAAGGCGCGCGTCTCACCGGCCGCCGCCAGGACGTGTACTCCCCAGAACAGCAGGTTGCCCTGCGCCTCGTCGAGCTCCTTGCCCTCCGCCGCCAAAGCCAGGACGGCGAGGACCGGCTCGGCGATGTCGGCGGGGCTCGCCAGGGCCTCAAGCATCGCCGCCTTCGGCAGATGCTTGGCGGCCGACAAGACGTCGATCAGTTCCTGGTTCGCCATGTGGTCGGTTCCTTGTCTGGAGTTCCGAGCGCCGTTTCAAAGCCTGTCGGATCGGATTTTTCGGTGGCTGCTCATGCTCGAGTCGATCATCGAAGCAGACAACCTCATCCTGAGGTGCCCTTTGCCCCGGCGAAGGGCCTCGAAGCAGGCCTCCAGAGGCCGGTGCGTGATCTGGAGCCCTCCTTCGAGGCCGCTACGCGGCACATCGGGATGAGGTAAGGCCTTGGAAAAACACCTCAGACAAGCTCTCACCCCCTCAAAGTCGCGCCGGTCTTGCGGGCGACCTCGGCGACGATCTTGGCCGTCACGGCCTCGATCTCCGTGTCGGTAAGGGTCCGCTCCACCGGTTGGAGCCTCACCGCGATGGCGACGGATTTCGCGCCCTCGGGAATGCCCGTCCCCTCGTAGATGTCGAAGACGTCGATCCCGGCGATGAGCTTGCGCTCGGCAGCTTGCGCCGCCTTCACCACGTCGCCCGCCGCCACGTCGCGCCCGACGACGAAGGCGAAGTCGCGCGAGATCGGCTGGAAGTCGGAGAGGGCCAGCGCGGGCTTCACCTTGGTGGGGCGGTATTTCGGCAGGGGGATCGTATCCAGGGTGATCTCGAAGGCCACGAGCGTGCCCTTCAGGTCCAGAGCCTTCATCACGCGGGGGTGGATCTCGCCGAAATAGCCGATCTGGTTCTTCGGCCCGAACTGCATCGTGCCGGAGCGTCCGGGATGAAGCCAGCCGGGACCACCCGCCACGATCTGGAGGCCGCCGGTCGGCACGCCCAGCGCCGTGAGGAGCGCCAGCGCGTCGGCCTTCGCCTCGAACGCATCGACGGTGGCGGCGGCCCCCGCCCAATGGCGGCCGGCGCCCTCGTGGCGTGCCGTTCCCCGGCGAATGGCCGTGGCGCGGATCGACTGGCCCTCGGGCTGGTCGGTCTCGAAACACTGGCCGACCTCGAACAGGGCGACGTCGCCATAGCCGCGGTCGGCATTGCGCTGGGCCGCCCGGAGTAGGCCGGGCACCAGGCTCGGGCGCATGTCGGAGAGATCGGCGGCGATGGGGTTGGCCAGCGCCAGATCCGCCTTGCCGCCGCCGAACAGAACGGCGTCGTCATGCGGGATGAACGACCACGTCACCGCCTCCACGAGGCCGCGCGTGGCCAGTGCCCGCTTGGCGAGACGCGTGCGCTTCTGCAGGGGCGTCAGCGTCGCCTTGGCGATGGCGGCATCACCGCGCGTCAGTGGCTTCGGCTCGATCCGGTCGAGGCCGGCGATGCGGATGATCTCCTCCACGAGATCGGCCTTGCCTTCCACATCCGGGCGCCAGGACGGGGTGAGAACCTTCACCCGCTCGCCCGAGCCGGCCACGTGAAACCCGAGGGTCTCCAGCGTCACCTTCATCTCGGCGCGGGACAGCTCGATCCCGGCGAGCCGGCGGGTCTCGGTCCAGGGAAAATCGATGACACGCTCGGTCTCGGGCAAGTCACCGGCGATCACCGCCTCGCTCGGCGTGCCGCCACAGATCTCGACGACCATGCGGGTGGCCAGATCCAGCCCCGGCAGGGCGAAGACGGGGTCGACACCGCGCTCGAAGCGGTAGCGGGCATCGGTGATGATGCCGAGACGCCGGCCGCTCTGGGCGATGTTCACCGGATCCCACAGAGCGGATTCGATGATCACGTCCACGGTGCCGTCGTCGCAGCCGGAGGCCTCGCCGCCGATGATGCCGCCGATGGATTCGGGGCCGTTCTCGTCGGCGATGACGACGATGCCGTCATCGAGCGCATAGGTCTTGCCGTCGAGGGCCTTCAGGCTCTCGCCGTCGCGGGCGCGACGGACCGTGAGAGCGCCCTTCACCTTGGCTGCGTCGAAGACGTGGAGCGGGCGTCCGCGATCGAAGGTAAGGTAATTGGTGATGTCCACGAGCGCGTTGATCGGGCGAAGGCCGATGGCGCGCAGGCGGGCCTGCATCCAGTCGGGGGAGGGGCCGTTCTTCACGCCGCGCACGAGGCGCAGGGCGAAATACGGGCACAATCCCTTATCGAGGGGCTCGAAATCGAGGGCGACCGGCACGGGGCACTCGCCCTCGCCACGCACAGGCGGCATCGGCTCGCGCTTCAACACGCCGATGCCGGCAGCCGAAAGATCGCGGGCGATGCCGTGGATCGAGGTACAATCCGGGCGGTTCGGGGTGAGGTTGATCTCGATGACCGGATCGTCGAGCCCGGCATAGAGCGCGTAGGTCTGGCCGGTCGGGGCGTCCGCCGGCAGATCGAGGATGCCGCTGGACTCCTCGCCGAGGCCGAGTTCGGCGCCCGAGCACAGCATGCCGAGGCTCTCGACGCCCCGGATGTTGCCGACCGCCAAGGTCTTGTCGAGACCGGGCACGTAGGTGCCGGGGGGCGCGAACACCGTCTTCATCCCGGCGCGCGCATTCGGCGCTCCGCAGACGACCTGCACGGGCTGCCCGTCGCCGGCATCCACGGTGCAGACACGCAAACGGTCGGCATTGGGGTGCTGTTCGGCCGTGAGCACATGGGCGACGACAAAAGGCGCGAGCGCCGCCGCCTTGTCCTCGATGCCTTCGACTTCGAGGCCGATCCGAGTCAGCGTCTCGGAGATGTTCTCCAGAGACGAGTCGGTGTCGAGGTGCTCCTTGAGCCAGGAGAGGGTGAATTTCATGAGTTCGTCTCTTCGGCTCAGAGGGGCCGGGTTCTGGCGATCAGGAGAACCGCAAGCTTCTTGCGGTCGAGGGTCGTGAGAGATTCGATCAATGTCACGGTCTGTTCCGCAAGCTCGATGTAGCGCAACGTCTCGTCATGACGAACCTTCAGAGTAGGCGGCGAATAGTCGGCGGCGTTTCGAGCTTCCTGCAAACTCAGGAAGTTATTGCCGATATCGGTAACGGTCGGTCCGATCAGGTTCGCATCCCGGCTGTTGAGACGCTTCTTTGCCGTTCCATGATCGAGCAGGCGGTAGATCGGTTCGACGATGTCGTTCTCCTGGGTCCACCCGATCAACTCGCTCGCGCAAATGAAGCAAAGAGCGTGAAAGACAGAATAGTAGGCCCCGCTGACTGCCCGGCGCATTGCCGCTTTACGAAGGTTTACCCGGCCGCGCGTGTCTGCCAGCGCGCGGGACGTCTCGAGCAGATCGTAGACGAGCGGATTGCCGAGCCTCGGCATCAGTGCCGGTCCGGCATGGGTTCCGATGGGTCGTCGCCGAGCACTTCGTCGTCCGGATAATCGTAGCGAATGTAGGGAAATCGCTCCTCGCCCTTATCGAGCAGCCGCTTCCGTAGGGCCGACAGGGCCCTGGTCGAAGCGTCTCCGCTGGTCACCCCTGCCTTCGGCCTGAAATGCGCCGTCACATGGAGAGAGGGCTCACCGTCGAAGTCTGGAGCAGGGCGGACATCGGCACTCTCGAACCCGTGTGGTCCGAGCGTTTCCCGCAGCACCTCGTTGGCGACCTGGCGGATCTCCTGCTCGGTCATGCGCGATCCCTCCCTCGGTATCCTAAGCAGGTTTAGCAAAAGCGGTCACTGGTCTTGCGCTCAAAACCTGCGATATATCAAAGACCTAAGCGAGGCGAAGCGTTGGCTTGCCCATGCGAACCTGCTTAGCTCGTCAGCCCGGCCACCAAGCTCGGGATGTCCAACGGGCGGAAGCCGTAATGCTCCAGCCATCGCACATCCGCCTCGAAGAACGGGCGCAGGTCGGGCGTGCCGTATTTCAGCATCGCGATCCGGTCGATGCCCATGCCGAAGGCGAAGCCCTGGACGAAATCCGGGTCGTAGCCGCAATTCCTGAGCACGTTCGGATGGACCATGCCGCAGCCGAGGATTTCGAGCCAGTCGGTGCCCTCGCCGAAGCGGATCTCGCCGCCTTTGCGCGAACACTGGATATCGACCTCCGCCGACGGCTCGGTGAAGGGGAAGAAGGACGGCCGGAACCGCATCTTCACCGCATCGACCTCGAAGAAGGTGCGGCAGAACTCCTCCAGCACCCATTTCAGGTTGGCGATGGTGGCGCTCTTGTCGATCACCAGCCCCTCGACCTGATGGAACATCGGGGTGTGGGTCTGGTCGGAATCGTGGCGATAGGTGCGGCCGGGGCAGATCACGCGGATCGGCGGCTCCTGGGACCGCATGGTGCGGATCTGGACCGGAGACGTATGGGTGCGCAGCACCTTGCGCTGGCCGTTGCGGTCGGGCGCCAGGAAGAACGTGTCGTGCATCTCGCGCGCCGGATGGCCGGGCGGGAAGTTGAGGGCGGTGAAGTTGTAATCGTCGGTCTCGATGTCCGGGCCTTCGGCCACCGAGAAGCCCATATCGGCGAAGATCGCGGTGATCTCGTCCATGACCTGGCTGATCGGATGGATGCGCCCGCGCGCTTCCGGCGCCTCGCGCACCGGCAGGGTCACGTCGATCCGCTCCGCCGCGAGGCGGGCTTCGAGGGCTGCTTCGGCCAGTGCCTCGCGCCGCGTGGCGATGGCGCCCTGGACCCTGTCGCGCAGGCCGTTGATGAGCGGACCGCGCTCCTTGCGCTCGTCCGGCGTCATGCTGCCGAGGGTCTTCAGCAGGTCGGAGATCGAGCCCTTCTTACCGAGCGCCGCGACGCGCACGGCATCGAGGGAGGCCTCGTCGGACGCGCTCCCGACCTGTCCGAGCAGATCGCCTTCGAGGGTTTCGAGATCGGTCATCGGTTCAAACCACCGGTTGGCATCTGGCCTTCGGATCGTGTGCGGCCCCCGCGAGCGGTTTTGCGGGTAAGCGCCGCCAATGCAAGCGCGCCTGCCGACGATCCTTTGCGAAAAACGAAGGCGCGGCACCTTTCGGTCCGCGCCTTTCGCATCGACGAATGAGAGGGCGTGTGAACGCGCCTCAGGCAGCCTTACGGATCAGGCAGCCTTGGCGAGGTCCGGGAGAGCGGCCTTGGCCTTCTCCACCACCACCGCGAAGCTGGCCGGCTCGTGAATGGCGAGCTCGGACAGGGCCTTGCGGTCCACCTCGATGCCGGACTTCGCGAGACCGTTGATGAAGCGCGAATAGGTCAGGCCGTGCTCGCGGACAGCGGCGTTGAGGCGCTGGATCCAGAGAGCGCGGAACGTGCGCTTCTTGTTCTTACGATCGCGGTAGGCATACTGCATGCCCTTCTCGACCGCCTGCTTGGCGATCCGGATCGTATTCTTGCGCCGGCCGTAATAGCCACGGGCGGCCTTGAGGACTTTCTTGTGCTTTGCGTGACTGGTCACGCCGCGCTTGACGCGGGCCATGGGTTCTCTCCTGGATTACGAAAACAGTATCGGCTGCGGCGAAGGATTACCGGCTGTTGGGCAGGAAATACTTCTTCACGTTGGCAGCATCGCCCTCGAACAGGGTGGTGGTGCCGCGCAGGTTGCGGATCTGCTTCGTCGTCCGCTTGATCATTCCGTGGCGCTTGCCGGCCTGGGCATACATGACCTTGCCGGTGCCGGTGATCTTGAAGCGCTTCTTCGCGCCCGACTTGGTTTTCAGCTTGGGCATTTGGCTCTCCTGAACGCGCATGCCCTCCGACCCTGGGACAGGTCGAAGGCGTGCGCTCGGTTGATGCTTCTGATGGAGCAGCACGAACCGCCACGGCAGCCCTATCGGCCGGGCGGTTCAACGCGAGGGGGCGTATGACAGAAAAGAGACGTGGTTTCAATGGCGGCCGTGCTCGTCGAGCCGCCGCCCCGTTCGCGCGATCCCGCCTCGAAACGACGGTGACCGGATTTTCCATGGAAATGCGGCGTCCGGTTGCTTGACAGGCCGGGGTGCGGAAACTAGACCCCCGAAACCGCCGGAAACGGGGCGGGACGCCGTGCGGGCGTAGCTCAGTTGGTTAGAGTGCCGGCCTGTCACGCCGGAGGTCGCGGGTTCGAGTCCCGTCGCCCGCGCCACGTCCATCATCGACCTGCCTCATGCGGGACGATCCGAATGCCAAGCTACCCAGATACGCGGGCGTAGCTCAGTTGGTTAGAGTGCCGGCCTGTCACGCCGGAGGTCGCGGGTTCGAGTCCCGTCGCCCGCGCCATTCACACAACCCAAATCACCGAACGTGCAGCCTCGATACGGGTCGCGCCGAGGGATGCCCCTCGACACGGGACGTTCGCGCCCTAGCCTTTTCCCGAGCGCAACTCGCGAAATGGGCTGTCCGAACCATGGCAGGCTTCTTCTTCCTGTATTTCACCGCCTGCATGGCGAATGCGCCGGAAACCTGCGAATCGAAGCGGCTGCCGCTCGATGTCGCCGATGCGAGGGGCTGCATCCGCGTGGCACAGCCGCAGTTGGCGCGGTGGATCGACACCCATCCCGACTACCGTATCACAGCGTGGCGCTGCGGTTCGCCGCCCCGGGAGCTCGGAACGCGGATCTGACGGGATCGGCGCCGGGTTCGAGCTTCGCCTGAATCCATCCGCACAAACACCACGCGTGGCGGATCGGATACACCCGCCCGTCCAACGACCCGGTTCGTCCCGCCGCCGCGATTTCGCCCCATCGGACCGGGATGGCGGAGCCGACGACACCGCAGCGCAGCGAACCGGCACCGAGCGATGATCCCCTTTTCCATGTCTCCCATTCTGTCGCGGCTATGCGCCGTCGTCCTCGTGGGGAGCCTGCTGACGCTCGGCGGCTGCGGCGGGCCGACGATCCTGCCCGAGGCCGACAACCTCACCAGCCCGGTGATCCTCGACGAGGGTGCCGCCGCCGCGGCGATCTCCCGCTACAGGGCGTCGCACGGCCTCGGCCCTGTGGTGCTGGATTCCAGCCTGATCCGGGCGGCCTCCTACCAGGCGGAATCCAATGCCAAGGCCGGGAGGCTCAGCCACGAGATCGGCGGCACCTTCGAGTCGCGCATGGCGCGGGCGGGATTCGGCCGCTCCTTCGCGGCCGAGAACCTCAGCGCCGGCTCCAACACCTTCGACGAGGTGCTCGCTCGCTGGAAAAATTCGTCCGAGCACAACAAGAACATGCTGATGCCTCAGCTGAAGCGGATCGGCATCGCCCGCGTCGATGCACCGGGTACGCGCTACAAGCGCTTCTGGGCCCTGGTCCTCGCCGGAAACTGAAGCGCGTCCGTCCTCGCAGCGCGGCTCAATCCGTGAGCTGATCCGACTCGGTCAACCCGTCCTGGATGCTGCGGATGATCGTGCGCATCTCGGGGATCATCGCGATGGCCCTGGCGATCCGCAAAGCCTCCTCGCGGGTCATGAGGCCGGTCGCCTCCCGCTTCTCCGCCTCGTCGGAAAAGTAGGTCCAGGCCACGGCGGCCCCGTCCGCATCCTCGATACAGAAACTCTCGACTTTCTCGACGACGAGCCAGGGTGTGGGGAAGCCGCGCGCGGTCATCGCTGGTCTCTGTAGCCGGGGAGGGGCAAGGGAACGGGAAGAGGCGTGGTGGGCGGTGACGGGCTCGAACCGCCGACCCTCTCCGTGTAAAGGAGACGCTCTACCAACTGAGCTAACCGCCCGATGCGCGCCGCATCGTTAATCCAAGCATCGTCGGGATGGCAACCCTCAGCGGGCCACAAAGAAAAGGCCCCGGAGCGTACTCCGGGGCCTTTCCATTTTCAAAGCACCTGTCGCCTAATGGGCGATGACGGTGGCGGGCTCGTCCTCGCCGACGACGGGACGGCGCGGCGAGGGGAGGGGCTCCTCCCACTCGATCGGCACCGGCTGCCGCACGAGGGCGTGCTTCAGCACCTGATCCATCCGCGAGACCGGGATGATCTCCATCCCGTTCTTCACGCTGTCGGGCACCTCGGCGATGTCCTTGGCGTTTTCCTCGGGGATGAGGACGGTCTTGATCCCGCCGCGCAGAGCCGCGAGCAACTTCTCCTTGAGGCCGCCGATGGGCAGGATGCGGCCACGCAGGGTGACCTCTCCGGTCATCGCCACATCCTTCCTCACCGGGATGCCGGTGAGGGTGGAGATGATGGCGGTGGCCATGCCGATACCGGCAGACGGACCGTCCTTCGGGGTCGCCCCTTCGGGAACGTGGACGTGGATGTCGCGACGCTCGAACAGCGGAGGCTCGATGCCGAAGTCGACGGCCCGGGAGCGGACATAGCTCGCCGCAGCCGAGATCGACTCCTTCATCACGTCACGCAGGTTACCCGTGACCGTCATCTTGCCCTTGCCGGGCATCATGACGCCTTCGATCGTCAGCAACTCGCCGCCGACCTCGGTCCAGGCGAGCCCCGTCACCACACCGACCTGATCCTCCTCGTCGATCTCGCCGTAGCGGAACTTCGGCGCACCGAGGAAATTCGGCAGGTTCTCCTCGGTGACGGCGACGGCCTTCACCTTGGTGATGAGGATCTCCTTCACCGCCTTACGGATCAGGTTCGAGATCTCGCGCTCCAGGTTACGCACGCCCGCTTCCCGCGTGTAACGGCGGATGAGCATGAGAACGCCCGAATCGTCGATCTCCCATTCCTTGACCGTGAGGCCGTGCTTCTTCACCGCCCCCGGGATAAGGTGCTTGCGCGCGATCTGAAGCTTCTCTTCCTCGGTGTAGCCGGCGATACGGATCACCTCCATGCGGTCCATCAGGGGCGCAGGGATGTTGAGCGTGTTCGCCGTGGTCACGAACATCACGTCCGAGAGGTCGTAATCGACCTCGAGGTAGTGATCGTTGAACGTGCCGTTCTGCTCCGGGTCGAGCACCTCGAGGAGCGCCGCGGACGGATCGCCGCGGAAATCCTGGCCCATCTTGTCGATCTCGTCGAGCAGGATGAGCGGGTTCGAGGTCTTGGCCTTGCGCATCGACTGGACGATCTTGCCGGGCATCGAACCGATATAGGTCCGACGGTGACCGCGGATCTCGGCCTCGTCACGCACGCCGCCCAGCGACATCCGCACGAATTCGCGGCCGGTCGCCTTGGCGATGGACTTGCCGAGCGAGGTCTTGCCGACGCCGGGAGGTCCGACGAGGCACAAGATCGGGCCGGTGAGCTTGTTGGCGCGCTGCTGCACGGCGAGATACTCGACGATGCGCTCCTTGACCTTCTCCAGACCGAAATGGTCCTGGTCGAGCATGGTCTGGGCGCCCAGCAGATCCTTCTTGATCCGCGACCGCTTCGACCACGGGATGCCGAGCATCCAGTCGAGGTAGTTGCGCACGACGGTGGCCTCGGCGGACATCGGCGACATCTGGCGGAGCTTCTTCAGCTCGGCCGTCGCCTTCTCGCGGGCCTCCTTCGAGAACTTGGTCTTCTCGATCTTCTCCTCGATCTCGGCGAGTTCGTCCTTGCCGTCCTCGGAATCGCCCAGCTCCTTCTGGATCGCCTTCATCTGCTCGTTCAGGTAGTACTCGCGCTGGGTCTTCTCCATCTGCCGCTTCACGCGGGTCCGGATGCGCTTTTCCACCTGGAGCACGGAGATCTCGCTCTCCATCAGCGACAGGACGCGCTCGAGGCGCTCGGCCACCGTGGGGATTTCGAGGATCGCCTGCTTGTCGGCGATCTTGACCGCGAGATGCGAGCCGACGGTATCGGCGAGCTTCGAGGGCTCGTCGATCTGGGTGACGGCGGAGACGACCTCGGGCGAGATCTTCTTGTTGAGCTTCACGTAGTTCTCGAACTCGGAGATGACCGAGCGGGCGAGCGCCTCGGCCTCGACGGGGTCTCCGAGCTCGTCGGTGAGCGTCTCGACCTCGGCCTCGTAGAACGAATCCGACTTGTTGAAGTTGGTGATCCTGGCGCGACCGGCGCCTTCGACGAGCACCTTCACGGTGCCGTCGGGCAGCTTCAGCAGCTGCAGGACGCTGGCCAGCGTGCCGATCTTGTAGATCGCATCGGTGGACGGATCGTCGTCGCTGGCATTGATCTGGGTGGCCAGCAGGATGTGGCGGTCGGTGCGGACGGCCTCTTCGAGGGCGCGAATCGACTTCTCGCGGCCGACGAAGAGCGGCACGATCATGTGCGGGAAGACGACGATGTCGCGCAAGGGCAGAACGGCGTAGGAGCCCGTCGAACCCGGAACGACCGGCTGGCGAGATTTCGATTGGGACATGTCGGACTTCCTCTTGATGGACTCCGGGCTCTAGCTCCTCGAAATGAGCAAGCATCCTGCCACGGGCCGACCAGGCCGCATCGCGGGGTCGGGGACATCGTTGAACTGTGAGGCTGGAGGCGGACACCGCACCTCAGAAGGTGAGCGTGCGGCCGTCGCGTCTGACAATTCAGATGGAAGCCGGGGAGGACTTTTTCAAGAATTCTCCCCGGACCGTTTCGGCGGCTAACCTCGGCCGCCGAGTCGCACCCTCAGGCGCTGACGCTCGCCGGAACGTCCTTGTTGCGGTCGCCGTGGATGTAGAGGGGGCGCGACTTGCCCTCCACCACTTCCGGACCGATCACCACCTGCTCCACGGATTCGAGGCCGGGCAGGTCGTACATCGTCTCGAGCAGGATGGTCTCGAGGATCGAGCGCAGACCACGGGCGCCGGTCTTCCGCTCGATGGCCTTGCGGGCCACCATGGAGAGCGCCTCGTCCTGGAAGGTGAGGTCGACATTCTCCATCTCGAACAGGCGCTGGTACTGCTTGACGAGCGCGTTCTTCGGCTCCTGCAGGATGCGCTTGAGCGCGGTCTCGTCGAGGTCCTCAAGCGTCGCCAGCACGGGCAGACGGCCGACGAATTCCGGGATCAGGCCGAACTTCAACAGGTCCTCGGGCTCGACATTGCGGAAGATCTCGCCGGTACGGCGGTCGTCCGGAGCCTGGACGGTGGCGCCGAAGCCGATCGAGGTGCCCTTGCCGCGCGCCGAGATGATCCGCTCCAGCCCGGCGAAGGCGCCGCCGCAGATGAAGAGGATGTTGGTGGTGTCGACCTGCAGGAATTCCTGCTGCGGGTGCTTGCGGCCGCCCTGCGGAGGCACGGAGGCGACGGTGCCTTCCATGATCTTGAGGAGGGCCTGCTGCACGCCTTCGCCCGACACGTCGCGGGTGATCGACGGGTTGTCGGACTTGCGAGAGATCTTGTCGATCTCGTCGATGTAGACGATGCCGCGCTGCGCCCGCTCGACGTTGTAGTCGGAGGCCTGGAGCAGCTTGAGGATGATGTTCTCGACGTCCTCGCCGACATAGCCGGCCTCGGTCAGCGTCGTCGCGTCGGCCATGGTGAAGGGCACGTCGAGGATGCGGGCCAGGGTCTGCGCGAGCAGGGTCTTGCCCGAACCGGTCGGCCCGATCAGCATGATGTTGGACTTCGCCAGCTCGACGTCGTTGTGCTTCGAGGCGTGGGCGAGGCGCTTGTAATGGTTGTGGACCGCGACGGAGAGAACCTTCTTCGCGAAATCCTGGCCGATGACGTAATCGTCCAAGACGCGGCGGATCTCCTTCGGCGTGGGCACGCCGTCGCGCGATTTCACCAGGGAGGACTTCGATTCCTCGCGGATGATGTCCATGCACAGTTCGACACACTCGTCGCAGATGAACACCGTCGGGCCCGCGATCAGCTTGCGGACCTCGTGCTGGCTCTTGCCGCAAAACGAGCAGTACAGCGTGCTCTTCGAGTCGTTGCCGCCAGTCTTGCTCATGTCGGTCTCCGTTCGCGGGTGCGACGCCAGCCCCGGGGCGCACGCGCATCTTTTAAGATCTAAGGGCGCCCGCCTAAAGAAACAGTCACCTGCGCGCCTTCTGCCGGTAGGTCAGACTCGCGATGCAAGCATGCTGCCGCGACGGGATCAAGGCAAAGCCGCACGCGCGGCCCGCCTCTAAAGGACGCGCCGGGGCCGCCAGGCGGCCACGGCGCGGTCGAAATCAGGCGGCGGCCGGCTCGGGACGCTTCTGGATCACTTCGTCGATCAGGCCGAATTCCTTGGCCGCGTCGGCGGTCATGAAATTGTCGCGCTCGAGCGCCTGGACGATGGTGTCGTAGTCGCGCCCGGTATGCTTCACGTAGATCTCGTTGAGGCGCTTCTTCAGCGCTTCGATCTCGCGGGCATGGATCAGGATGTCCGTCGCCTGGCCCTGGAACCCGCCGGAGGGCTGGTGGACCATGATGCGGGCGTTCGGCAGGGCGAAGCGATGGCCGGGCTCGCCAGCGGTGAGCAGCAGCGAGCCCATCGAGGCGGCCTGGCCGACGCAGAGGGTCGTCACCGGGCAGCGGATGAACTGCATCGTGTCGTAGATCGACAGGCCCGAGGTCACCACGCCACCGGGCGAGTTGATGTAGAAGGAAATTTCCTTCTTCGGGTTCTCGGCTTCGAGGAACAGCAGCTGCGCCACGATCAGCGAGGCGCCGTAATCCTCGACCGGGCCGGTGAGGAAGATGATCCGCTCACGCAGCAGGCGAGAATAGATGTCGAACGCGCGCTCGCCGCGGCTCGACTGCTCGACCACCATGGGAACGAGTGCGCTGTTATAATAGTCGACCGGATCTCTCATCATTCTCGTGCCCCAGGCTTCAAGGGGTCCGGCCGCGCGAATCAGGGCGCGGGCCGGACGTGTCAGCGAACTACGGCGGCGGTGAACGCCGCCTTTACATCCAAGCCCGCCGCCCTTTTGGGAGCCTCGAGCTCAATCGACCTTGGCGACGGCCGGCAGATCGTCGCCCGAAGGAGCCTGGGATTCGTCCGCCTTCGACTCGGTCGATTCGGCGCTGGCCGCATCGGCATCCTCGTCGGCGAACAAAGCATCCTTCGAGACGGGCTCTTCGACCAGCTTCACCTGGGCGAGGACATGGTCGACGACCTTCTCCTCGAACAGGGGTGCGCGAAGCTCGGCCAGGGCCTGTGCGTTCTTCCGGTAGAAGTCCCAGACCTGCTGCTCCTGCCCGGGATACTGCCGGACACGGGCGATCAGGGCCTGGTTCACCTCGTCGTCGCTGACCTTGATATCGGCGGTCTCGCCCACCTGCGCAAGCACCAAGCCGAGACGGACGCGCCGCTCGGCGATCTTGCGGTACTCGGCGGTGGCCTTTTCCTCGGTGGTTCCCTCGTCCTCGAAGGTCTTGCCGCGGGTCTTCAGATCCTGCTCGACCTGTGCCCAAACGGCGGCGAATTCCTGGTGGACGAGGCTCGGGGGCAGCTCGAAGGCGTATTTGCCGTCCAGGGCGTCGAGAAGCTCCTTCTTGAGCTTGCGGCGCGACTGGGCTTCGAAATCGCCGCCGAGGGCGCCGGCGACGGCCTCCTTCAGCTTCTCCAGCGATTCCATGCCGAAGCCCTTGGCGAGCTCGTCGTCGATCTTTGTCTCGCCCGGAGCCTGGATCGCCGTGACGGTCACGTCGAACTCGGCGTCCTTGCCGGCCAGGTGCTCGGCACCGTAGGCCTCGGGGAAGGTCGACTTCACGACCAGGGACTGGCCGACCTTGGCGCCGACCAGCTGGTCCTCGAAGCCGGGGATGAACGAGCCCGAGCCAAGCTCCAGATCGACACCCTCGCCCTTGCCGCCGTCGAACTCGACGCCGTCGATCTTGCCGACGAAATCGATGGTGACGCGGTCGCCGGTGGCGGCCTCGGCGCCCTCGTCCTTCGGGGTGAAGGCGCGGTTGGAGGAGGCCATGCGGGTGATGGCCTCGTCGACTTCCTCGTCGCTGGGCTTGGCCACCTGCTTCGTCAGGGTGACGTCGGACAGGTCGGCGAGCTCGAAGCTCGGCAGCACTTCGAGGGCGACGTTGAAGGAGACGTCGTCCTTGGCTTCGAGCGCCCGGTCGACGATCGAGGCCTCGCCGGGGAATTCGATCTTCGGCTCGAGGGCGAGCTTCAGGTTGTTGTCGGTGACGATCTTCTGGTTGGCCTCGTTGACCGCGTTCTGCAGCACGTCGGCCATCACCGAGCGGCCGTAGAGCTTGCGCAGATGGGCTACCGGCACCTTGCCGGGGCGGAAGCCCTTGATCTGGGCCTTGTCCTTGAGGGTGGACAGCTCGGTCGTCAGGCGCTCTTCGAGCTCCTTGGCGGCCAGAAGCACCTGGAACTCGCGCTTCAGACCCTGGGAGAGTGTCTCGGTCACCTGCATCGTCGTCTTCCCGCTGTCGTCCGTGTGATCGGTCAAAAATTCTCGCGTGGCACCGCCGTCAGGGCGTGACACCACAGGCGGCGTTTGACGAAGCGCGCCCGACCGGAGGCCGACTCCGAGCGGCAGAGCGGGCCGGCCATCGCTGTGAGCCAATCCGTTCCCGACGGCGGAGGCTGGTGCGGGCGGAGGGGCTCGAACCCCCACGTCTTGCGACACTGGAACCTAAATCCAGCGCGTCTACCAGTTCCGCCACGCCCGCAAGCGCCAACGCCCGGCGCGCCTTTTCAGCCGCCAGAGCGCGGTCCTATAGCATGCGCGCGCAAGTCCGCAGCAAAAAAATAAGACGTGGTCCATCGGGCGCGCGGCGGCGGTTGGCGCCGCGCGGGAGCGCCGTCTACAAGCATGCCGGCGGGGCGGCTGCGCCCGCCCGTCCATCGACTTCCGTCCGAGGTGACATGCCGAGTTCCGACCCGAAGAATGGCCGTTCCCCCTCGGAGACCGGCGGCCTGTCCCGCCGGTCCCTGATCGGCCGGGCGGCGGCCCTCGGCCTTGCCGGACCGGCTTTCATCACGGTCGCGGAGGCGCAGACGGGGCCGGGGAAAGCCGCACCCAAGCCGGCGCCCGCACCGGCAAAGCCGATGGAACCGTTAGCAGAGCCGCGCGCGCTCGTCGCCGGGCCGGGGGCGAACCGCCTGAAGCCCGAGCCCGCCGCCGAGACGCCGGTCTGGACCTTCGACGGCAAGGCGAGCCTCCCCGTCATCCGGGCGAAGCTCGGCGAGACCGTCCGCCTGCGCGTCGAGAACAAGACGGACAAGCCGCTCTCCCTCCACTGGCACGGGGTCCGCAACCAGAACGCCATGGACGGCGTCGGCGGCGTGACCCAGCCGCCCATCGCTCCGGGGGCGGACTTCACCTACTCCTTCGTCCCGCCGGATGCGGGCACGTTCCTGATCCGGCCCCTCGTCGTGGGCGGTTCGAGCGAACCCTCGGGGCGGGGCCTCGCCGGTGCATTGATCGTCGAGGAGACCGCGCCGCCCTCCCTCGACCAGGACCTCGCGCTGCTGATGCAGGATTGGCGGCTGGAGGAGAACGGTGCGCTGATGCCGTTCGGGCAGGCCGCCTTCGCCGCGGCCTCCGGGCGCCTGGGCAACCTCGTCACCATCAACGGCAAGCCGGTGCCGGAGGCGATCGAGGTCCGTCCGGGATCGCGGATCCGCCTGCGGCTGGGCAATGTCTGCAACGCGCGCGGAACCCGCATCCGGTTCGAGGGCGCCAAGGTCTACGTGGTGGCGGTGGACGGCCAGCCCACCGACACATTCGAGCCCCTGCGCGCCACGCTGCCCTTTCCCCCCGGCACCCGCTACGACCTGATGCTCGACATGCCGGCGGAGGCCGGCGCCAGCGTCACCGTCAACGCCCTGGTCGGCAACGGCCTCGTCCTGGCGACGCTGACCGCCAAGGGCCAGCCGGCGACGGAGAAGCGCCCGCCGATCGCGCCTGTCGGCGAGAACAAGCTCCTGCCCGCCGAGGTCAAGCTCCAGAACGCCGTCCGCCGCGACATGGCGATCACCGGCGGGGCCAAGCTCGACAAGGACAAGCCCGGCGCCGAACCGGCCTATTCGGGTGACCCGAACCGGGTCTGGGCCATCAACGGCATCACGGGCGCCTCCGGCGTGGCTCCCTCCTTCACGGTGAAGCGCGGCCAGGTGGTGGTGCTCGCCATCCGGAACGACACCGCCTTCCCGCAGGCCCTGCACCTTCACGGCCACGCCTTCCGGCTGCTTCACCCCCTGGACGACGGCTGGGAGCCCTATTGGCTCGACACGTTCCAGCTGCTCGAGGGACGCACGGCCCGGATCGCCTTCAAGGCGGACAATCCGGGCCGCTGGGTCATCGGCTCCACGGTGCTGGAGCGGTTCGACACCGGGCTGTGGACGAGCTTCGAGGTGACCTGAGGGACGAAGGGCCGCCTTTTACGGCCTCCGCCGACCTGCTCGGAGCCTGTCCGAGTGGTTTCCCCAAGACGTCACCTCATCCGGAGGTGGTCTGCTGGGATGAGCGGCTGCGCGCCGAGACTTCCAATCCACAGCCCCTCAGGCGCCGAACAGGAACAGCTCGCTCTGAACGTCACGGACATCGTCGACGTTCATGTCGTGCAGGATGATCTTGTTGCCGGCCTCCACGCCCTCGAACGTCACCAGCGTATGGCGACCGCCGCTCATGGGGCGAAGCAGGATATCGGTGGCATCGACACCGGCGATGTCGACCACGATGTGATCGGCGTTCAGGTCCAGGCCGTAGAGGTTGTCGCGGCCGAAGCCGGCCTGGAACCGGAAGCTGTCGGCACCCGTGCCCGCGAAGAGCTTATCGCTGCCGATACCACCGTCGATCGTGTCACCACCCGTGCCGGCCCTGATCGTGTCGTTGCCTAGGCCGCCGTCGATCGTGTCACCACCCTTGCCGCCCTTGATCGTGTCGTTGCCCGACGTGCCGACGATCCTCACGTCGTGATCCGACGTCGATTGCGAGACGATTTTGCTCCCGGCCAGCACGTTGGTCATATCGAGATGGGTGTCGTTGCGGACATACACGGTCTCGATGCCGGAGAACGTTCTCTCGATGAGACTGACGGTGCCGCCGCCCGTTACGATGAGCACGTCCTTGTCGTCGCCACCGCTGATGGAGAGGGGCGTCGAAGACAGGACGATCCGGTCGTCACCACCCCGACCGGCGATGTCGTCCTCGCCGCCATTGCCGCGAAGGGTGTTGTCGTTGTCGTCTCCGACCAGCGAATCGTCGAAGGTACTCCCGGTCAGGTTTTCGATGTCGATGAGTGTGTCCTGGCTGGCATCGCCTTCATAACCCATCTGCGCTTCCAGGCTGGCGTAGACCCTGCCGGTGGCATGCTCGTAGCTCGCCGTATCGATACCCAGGTCGCCTCGGATCGTATCGGCGCCCGCGCCGCCTTCCAGCACGTCGTTTCCACTTCCGCCCTTCAGGGTATCGGCACCGGAGCCTGACCGCAGGATGTCGCCGAAACTACCGCCCTCAAGATAGACCGACGCCGTGTTGTCGGACATATCGGCCGAGACAGAGTATTCGGTCCCGCCCATCACGTATCCAACGCTATCTCCACTCATTCTGTTAGCATCGATAAATAAATTTCCACCGCTAACAAGGTTAGAAGTATTATTGAAGATGAAGTTGAATCCATCTTCGGGTCCAAAAGCATGAACGCCGCTTGGTCCATCCGTCGCGGAAGACCCATCCTGCAGTATATCTACTTTATCTAGAGGATTATAATCGCCATTATACGTAAAATAAAAGGTCGACATGCGGCATTTCCAAAGGGTAAGAGCTGCGCCCCCGCCCTATTTATTTTAGATTCATTGATAAAGCCCTTTCGCCCCCGAGCGGTCCGTCCGCAGAGGGACAAAGGGGGTCGTCGATCCGGACGAGCGGGATCGCCCCCCTTGCCAAGTCGCTCCGCCGTCACAGCAGGCCGGCGAGCACCTTCGGCATCATCTCCGGCAGATCCTCGGCGATGAGGCCCGGCCCGTGCCGCAGCCCGGCATCGCCGTGGAGCCAGACCGCCGCGCAGGCGGCCTCGAAGGGCGGCATGCCCTGCGCCAGCAGGCCGGCGACGAGGCCGGCGAGGACGTCGCCGGAGCCGGCGGTGCCGAGATAGGGCGTGGCGTGGTCGTTGATGGCGGCGCGTCCGTCGGGCGCGGCGACGATGGTATCGGCGCCCTTCAGCACCACCACCGCCCCAGCGAGGGAGGCCGCCCTCTGCGCCCGTTCGAGCTTGCTCGCCTTCGGATCGACGGCGTCCGTGACCGCAAAGAGGCGGCCGAACTCCCCGGCATGCGGGGTCAGCACCGCTTGGCCCCCGCCATCCGCGATGAGGCTCGCCAATTGGTCGACATGGCCCTTGAAGCTCGTGAGCGCGTCGGCATCGAGGACGAGGCTTCGCCCGATTCCGGCCGCCACGGCGACACGCTCGCGGGTCGCCTCGCCGCTCCCCATGCCGGGGCCGGCGAGGATGACGTTGAGGCGCTCGTCCACGAGGAGATCGTCGAGGTCGTCGGCGGTCTCGCACGGGGTCAGCATGATCGCGGTGAGATGCGCGGCGTTCTCGGGCATCGCGGCGGTGGGGGAGGCGATGGTGACGAGGCCGGCCCCGACCCGCAACGCCGCCCGCGCGGCGAGGCGGATCGCCCCCGTCTTGAAGGCGGGACCGGACAGGGCCAGCACATGCCCCCTGGTGTATTTGTGGCTGACGGCGTCGAGCCTCGGGAAGTCGTGCCCCCAGAGATCGGGTCCGTTGCGCCAGACCCTCGGCGTGCCGGCCAGCCCCTGTTCGAGGGCGGGATCGCCGATGCCGATATCGGCCACATGGAGATGGCCGCAATGGTCGCGGCCCGGCTGCAGCAGGTGGCCGGGCTTGAGCGCGACGAAGGTCACCGTCTCGCGCGCCCTCAGCGCCACCCCGCGTAAAGCGCCCGTATCGCCGTCGATCCCGCTCGGAATGTCGACGGCGAGGACCGGGACGTCTGTGGCGGCGACCCGCTCGACCAGGGTCTTCGCCGCGCCGTCGAGGTCGCGGGACAGGCCCGCCCCGAACAGGGCGTCGATGACGAGGGCGGCGCCCGCCGGATCGGCCTCGGTGAGCACCACCCCCTGCCATTCCGCCGCCGCCAGGGCGGCATCACCCGTCAGGCTGTCCACCGGCACGGTGCAGACGAGGTCGACCGCGTAGCCGTTCCGTTCGAGGAGACGGGCGGCGACGAGACCGTCCCCACCGTTGTTGCCGGGTCCGCAGAGGACGAGGATGCGGGAGGGCGCGGCCACCATCGCGGCGGCCCTGGCGGCCACGGCGGCGCCCGCCCGGCGCATCAGCTCGATTCCCGGAACGCCCGCCGCTATGGCGGCGGCATCCATCCTGCGCATCGCGTCGACGGTGATGAGACGGTGTGACGGCATTGCGAACTTTCGCCTTGTCTCGTGTGACCATGCCTGCGCACCGCTCATGCCGCGCCGCTATTTCAGGCGCAAAGCGGTCGTGGCTGAAACGATTTGCATTCAATGCCTACCGAATAGGCAATTTAACACCCGTCTCCGGGAAAACGGCGTGGCGAAGGCCGAGCCGCGATGGTAGGAAAAGGACCCGGAGCAGCATTCAGGTCAGGCCCGTTCGGCATGAAGAAGATCGAAGCGATCATCAAGCCATTCAAGCTGGACGAGGTGAAGGAGGCCCTGCAAGAGGTCGGCCTTCAGGGCATCACCGTGATCGAAGCCAAGGGGTTCGGCCGGCAGAAGGGCCATACCGAGCTCTATCGCGGCGCCGAATACGTGGTCGACTTCCTGCCCAAGGTGAAGCTCGAGATCGTCCTCTCCGACGCCCTGGTGGAGGGTGCCGTGGAAGCCATCCGCAAGTCGGCCCAGACCGGACGCATCGGCGACGGCAAGATCTTCGTCTCGACCATCGAGGAAGCCATCCGCATCCGCACCGGCGAGACCGGCACCGACGCCATCTGACGCGTCCTCCCGGCACGGCATCGGCCGGCCGGCGGCGATGGTCGGACGGCAAGGATCTGACGGCAAGGATCCGACGGCATGACGGGGTGCGAAGGCGTCGACCTGTCACGATACGGTGGCGCACGGCTCTAGCCTCGCGCCGCACCAGAAGCTAAGTCCCTTCGCGCACGCCCCTTCCCAATCCGCGGCACGCCACCGCGTGGTGCGGCAAAACCACGGCCGAAACAGGCCGAGCCTCGAAGGAGACACAGGGATGGCAAAGACCGCCGATCAGGTCCTCAAGGAAATCAAGGACAACGACGTCAAGTACGTCGATTTCCGCTTCACCGATCCCCGGGGCAAGTGGCAGCACGTCACGTTCGACGTGTCCCTCGTCGATGAGGAAATCTTTGCCGAAGGCACGATGTTCGACGGTTCGTCGATCGCCGGCTGGAAGGCGATCAACGAATCCGACATGCTGCTGATGCCCGACCCGGCGACGGCCTGCATGGACCCGTTCTTCTCGGCCTCCACCATGTCGATCGTCTGCGACGTGCTCGAGCCCTCGTCCGGCCTGCCGTATTCGCGCGATCCGCGCAGCACCGCCAAGCTCGCCGAGGCGTTCCTCAAGTCCACCGGCATCGGCGACACGATCTATGTCGGCCCCGAGGCCGAGTTCTTCGTGTTCGACGACGTGAAGTTCGGCTCCGACCCGTACCATACCGGCTTCCAGCTCGATTCGGTGGAACTGCCCACCAACGGCTTCACCGATTACGAGGGCGGCAACCTCGGCCACCGCGTCGCCACCAAGGGCGGCTATTTCCCGGTGCCGCCGCAGGATTCGGCGCAGGACATGCGCGGCGAGATGCTGGCCGCCATGCAGTCCATGGGCGTCAAGGTCGAGAAGCACCACCACGAGGTGGCGAGCGCCCAGCACGAGCTCGGCATGAAGTTCGACACGCTGACCCTGCTCGCCGACCATATGCAGATCTACAAATACGCGATCCACAACGTGGCCCAGAGCTACGGCAAGACCGCGACCTTCATGCCCAAGCCCGTCTTCGGCGACAACGGCTCGGGCATGCACGTGCACCAGTCGATCTGGAAGGACGGCAAGCCGATCTTCGCCGGCGACAAGTATGCCGATCTCAGCCAGGAATGCCTCTGGTACATCGGCGGCATCATCAAGCACGCCAAGGCGCTGAACGCCTTCACCAACCCGTCCACCAACTCCTACAAGCGCCTGGTGCCCGGCTACGAGGCCCCCGTGCTGCTGGCCTACTCGGCCCGCAACCGCTCGGCCTCCTGTCGTATTCCGTGGACGACGAACCCGAAGGCCAAGCGCGTCGAGGTCCGCTTCCCCGACCCGATGGCGAACCCCTACCTCGCCTTCTCGGCCCTGCTGATGGCCGGCCTGGACGGCATCATCAACAAGATCGATCCGGGCCCGGCCATGGACAAGGATCTCTACGACCTGCCCCCGCGCGAGCTGAAGAAGATCCCCACCGTCTGCGGCAGCCTGCGTGAGGCGCTCACCAACCTCGACCGCGACCGCGCCTTCCTCAAGGCCGGCGGCGTGTTCTCGGACGACCAGATCGACTCCTTCATCGAACTGAAGATGACGGAAGTGATGCGCTACGAGATGACCCCGCATCCGGTCGAATTCACGATGTACTACTCGCTCTGAAAGCAGGCCGGCCGGGCGACTCGCCCGGCCTTTCGGACAATGCGCGACGCCGGGGCCTCGACAGGGGCTCCGGCGTTTCGCGTCTCAGCGCCCCTGTTTCGTGATCAAGATCAAGCTATTATTCCCTTATAGGTATAATAGCTTGATCTAGGGGGTGAATCCGATGTCGTCGAGCGCAACGGCCCTTCTGCGGGCGAGATGGCTGATCAGGTCGTGCCGTGTTCAGGTCGCGTTTCAGCGGTTGCGTCTGTCGCTCCGTGCGTAGCACGCCGATCAACCCCGCGTGCCGGCCGGACATCCGGACGGCGGCCAATGGACGGACGGCGGTGCGGGCGACGGATATGATTCCGGTGACGATGCGCGGATCGTCTACGTCTCGGATGACCTCAACCGTCGGTACACGGTCGAGATCTCCGAAGAAGAGGTGCGCGGCGGCCATACGCTTCGCGAGCATGTCGGTAAAACAGATGCACAACTGCTAGCTCGCGTCCAGGCCAGCAAACGAACATTCCCCGTTGTAACCTACGGCTTGCGGCGAGATGGTTCTTTCGAATCCATTGAGACTGCGAACGATCTCGTCAATCGCACCTTGGAACAGAATGCTTCGGAGGTTGACGACGTCGCGACCGGTAAAAGGGACGATGCATTCATAAAATCCCGCTTCGGATACAGAACCGGGCGGGAAGCCTATACGGCGGGGCAGCTCGAGCCGTATCTGCGCACGACCTACGGTGTCGGAATGTATATCGTTCACGATCCGGGCAGTCCCCGCGGATATCGCATCCATACTGCTTATCCGCGAAACGACGGAGATTGACATGCAGGCCTCCCCGGAATTTCTGACCTTTGCACGCTGGTACATACAGGACATCGATCGCATCGCGCCGACGCTTGAGGAGATGTACGACTTCGGTCTCAGACGTTTTCAAGGCGAGGAGCGCGTCCGGCTGCGGCAATTCATCGACCGTGCCCTCCGCGAGGCGTCCGACGCGACGTTGGAGCAACTTTGGAACAAGACGGAAGCCGACATCTACTTCCCCACCGCGCAGGATCTGCGCGCATTCCTGACCGGCGCCCGCGACCGGCTCTGAGCGCATTGTTCGCGCTTCGCGGACGTGATCGAGACCGGAGGCGCTAGCCCGCCCGGTCGTGCAATTGCCAAAACGGGCGATGGAGGATCTCAGGGAGCAGCGATGTCACCGACACACCGGCGCAACGACGGAGATTGACATGCAGGCGTCCCCGGAATTCCTGGCCTTCGGCCGTTGGTTCATGCTGGACATCGGTGGCGGCGCGCCGACGCTCGACGAGATGTACGATTTCGTTCTCAACCTCTTCCGCGGCGAGGAGCGCGTCCGGTTGCGGCAGTTCATCGACCGCGCCCTCTGCGAGGCGTCCGACGAGACGCTGAAGCAGCTGTGGAAGGAGACGGACGCCGACATCTACTTCCCCACCGCGCAGGACCTGCGCGCATTCCTGACCGGCGCCCGCGACCGGCTCTGAACGCCGTTTCGTTCGCCCTGCGCGACGCCGATCCAAATCGGCCGCCGATATTCACCCATCTGGCGGGCACCTCGGGTCCCCTCTCCTGGAAGGAGAGGAAGCCCGTCGCGCCTCATGTCGAACCCCGGTTGGATAGAGCGAGTAGCCCACAAGGGGGAGAGGGACGCGCTCCGCCTGTCCGAGGAGTGGTGTGAACCCCGTCGGTCAAAAACTCCGCGTCGGCCGGTCGAGGACGCTGCGTCCCATCAGGCTGGCGGCGAGATCCGTCATCAGGATCGCGGTGCGGCCGCGCTCGTCGAGGAAGGGGTTGAGCTCCACGAGGTCGAGGCTGCGGACGAGGCCGCTGTCGTGCAGCATTTCCATGGCGAGATGCGCCTCGCGGAAGGTCGCCCCGCCCGGAACCGTGGTGCCGACGCCCGGCGCGATGCCGGGATCGAGAAAATCCACGTCGAGGCTCACATGCAGCCATCCGCCGGCGGCGGCCACCCGTTCGAGGAAGGCTTTGAGCAGGATGCCGATGCCGAACTCGTCGATGGCGCGCATGTCGTGCACGGTGATCCCGGCCTCGCGGATCGTCCGCCGCTCCGCCGGATCGACGCTGCGCAGGCCGATCATGCAGACGTTGTGCGGCTTCACCGGCGCCACGGGCGGCGGCAGGTAGGGACCGAACCCCGCGAGGCCGAGAGCATAGGCCATGGGCACGCCGTGGAGATTGCCGCTCGTCGTCGTCTCCAGGGTGTGGAGATCGGGATGCGCGTCGAGCCAGAGCACGTGCAACTCGCTTCCCTCCTCGGCCGCCCGCCGGCTCATGCCCGAGATCGTACCGGCCGAGAGGCTGTGATCGCCGCCGAGGAAGATCGGCAGGCCCTCGCCCCCGGCCCGATAGGCGGCCTCGCTGAGCGCCGACGTCCAGCGCGCGAAGTCGGAGAGGTTGGTCACGCTCGGATTGGGATGGGCGACGGCCTCGCCGGGGGGAGGGGCGATGTTCCCGCGATCCTCCACCACCAGGCCGAGGGCGGTGAGGGCGCCGCACAAACCGGCGGCCCGGTAGGCGCTCGGGCCCATGTCGCAGCCCAGCCGGCTCGTCCCCTCCTGGACCGGCACGCCGATGAGGATGCAGCGTTTCTCGTCCATGGGTTCATTCTCCGGTCCGCCGACAGCATAGGGGCCGCGCACGACACCCGTGTGAGGAGGGGTCACGGTCGCGTGGCAGGATCGGGACCAGTCTCGGCATCCGTTCGATCACGCCCTCGGAGTCGTGGGAGGCGGCATGGCGCTTGCTGCCGTTAGCAAAGAAACAAGATCGGCACCCCTCGTCCCGGTCGCTGTGAGGTCGTGTAGCGATGGGGTCGGTGATCGGATCGGACGAGGGACGAAGCGACTGGCGCCGGGCGGTGCTGCGGCGGAAACCCGTCTCGCCCACGGCACAGGATACCGACGCCGGAGCCCGGCCCCTCGAACGCTCCATCGGCCTGTTCCGCCTCGTCATGCTCGGGGTCGGCGCCACGGTGGGCACCGGCATCTTCGTGATCCTGAGCGCGGCGGTGCCGGAGGCCGGCCCCGGCATCCTGGTCTCGTTCGTGCTGGCCGCCGTCACGGCGGGCCTGACGGCGCTCTGCTACGCCGAACTGGCCTCGGCACTTCCGCTTTCGGGCTCGTCCTATTCCTATGCCTATGCGACGCTGGGCGAACTCGCGGCCTTCCTCGTCGGGGCCTGCCTCCTCCTCGAATACGCGGTCGCCGCCTCCGCCATCGCCGTCGGATGGGGCCAGTATCTCAACGAGGTCTTCGGTGCGCTCATCGGCTGGACCATGCCGGATGCCATCAGTCAGCCCCCCGGCCGGGGCGGCTACGTCAACCTGCCGGCCATCGTCCTCATCGGCCTGTGCACCCTGCTGCTCCTGCGGGGTGCCGCCGAATCCACCGCGATCAACGCGGTTCTCGTGGTCCTGAAGCTCGCGGTCCTCGTGTTCTTCGCCGTCGTCGCCCTCACGGCGTTCCGGCCTGCGAACCTCACGCCCTTCGCGCCGCTGGGGCTTGCCGGCATCGGCACCGCCGCCTCGACGATCTTCTTCTCCTATATCGGCCTGGATACGATCTCCACGGCGAGCGAGGAGGTGCGCGACCCGGCCCGCACGCTGCCCCTGGGCATCCTCCTCTCCCTGGTCATCGTCACCGCGATCTACCTCCTCGTCGCCCTCGCGGGGATCGGAGCCCAGCCCTGGACGCACTTTGCCGGGCAGGATGCCGGGCTGGCGGTGATCCTGCGCAATGTCACCGGGACGGCCTGGCCGGCCCTCGTCCTGTCGATCGGGGCGGTGGCCTCCATCTTCTCCGTGACCCTGGTGACGATGTACGGCCAGACCCGCATCCTCTTCGCCATGAGCCGGGACGGGCTGCTGCCGGCGCTGTTCCAGCGGGTGGACCGGCGGACCCGGAGCCCGAACGCCAACACGCTGGTGGTGGCGCTCTTCGTCGCCGCGCTGGCGGCCCTCGTCCCCCTCGACGTGCTCGCCAACCTCACCAGCATGGGCACCCTCGTGGCCTTCACGGCGGTCTCCCTCGGCGTCGTCATCCTGCGCCGGACGCGGCCCGACCTGCCGCGGGGATTTCGCGTGCCGTTCTACCCCCTCGTGCCCCTCGCGAGCCTCGCCTGCTGCCTCGCGCTCATCGCGGCACTGCCACGGGACACCTACCTGCTCTTCGCGCTCTGGATCGGCGCCGCCCTGGTGATCTATGCCGCCTATTCCCAGCGCCATTCGCGATTGGCTCGGGGCTGAGGAGGCGCGGACGATCGTTTCGCCCTATAGGTTGGGCCGTCAGGCCTTGCGCCGCCGCGCCGCAGCTTACAGGTGATGGCAGCTGTTCCTCGAGCGGATCGAACGCGCCGATGCCCCGATTTTTCTTTCACACCCAT
Organism: Methylobacterium sp. Leaf85; assembly: GCF_001422125.1. Taxonomy (NCBI): domain Bacteria; kingdom Pseudomonadati; phylum Pseudomonadota; class Alphaproteobacteria; order Hyphomicrobiales; family Methylobacteriaceae; genus Methylobacterium; species Methylobacterium sp. Leaf85. The sequence continues at coordinate 362,484 of NZ_LMME01000023.1, forward strand.
ATCGGCCGGGAGGTCATCGCCGATCCCACCGGCACCGAATTGCGGGATGCCGACCATGCCTGGGAGGTCGCCCGCGACACGATCCAGGCGACGATGGCCGAATCGGAGGCCCAGGCCCGCCTGATGGGAGCCATCCTGGTGGTCACCGACGAAGCCGGGGAAACGGTTCTCGAATTCCCGTTCTCCGAAGTCGTCACCCTCGCGCCGGAGGAGCCGGCGCCGACCGTGCACTGAGCGCCGGTTTAATCGGATGCTCATGCCGGAGCCGATCATCCCAGCGGACCACCTCATCCTGAGGTGCCCGCGTCAGCGGGCCTCGAAGGAGCCCTCCAGACGCCACAGCGATCCCTGGAAGCCTCCTTCGAGGCCGCTTCGCGGCACCTCAGGATGAGGTAAAGCCCTGGAAAAACGACGGACTCAGGCGGTGAGACGCCCCCGCGCCTCACCGGGTCTTCGCGGCCTCGCCCTCCGCCGTCACGGCCTGCCGGATCGCCGCCAGGAGGGCGCCTTCGAACAGCAGGGCGGAGCCGTAATGGAACTCGAGATCGAAGGGGCGCCGCGAGTTCATGGAGAGCGAGGCGCTCTGCATCGCCACGAGACGGCCCGACAGATCGAACAGGCCGGAGCCCGAGCCGCCGAACCCGTCGTTGCAATTGTGCCGGGCGCGGCGGATGTCGTCCTCCGTCGGCGGATCGATCTGGTGGATCGCGCAGGTCTCGGTGCTGCTCGGCCCGCGATAGTTCTCGTGCCCGCCGGGTGAGACCATCACCACCGGGATCTCCGCGATGCCCGTGGCCAGAATCGGCGCGTCGGGGACCGGCTGCGGCGGCGCGCCGACCACCGCCTCGGTGAGATCGAGCAGGGCCCAATCGTCGGTGATGTGCAGGGCCTTGGCGTCGGGCGCCGCACCGAGGCGCAGGCTCGCCGGCACGAAGCCGTAATTCCGCCCGCCGATCTGGAAGAAGCAATCCTCCACCTCCCGCGTCACCTCCATGCGGCGGTTGCGGAAATTGTGCGCGTTCATCACCACGAGACGCGGCGACCCCACGAGCCAGGCCGCCGCCGCCTTCTGGGGGATGCCGTCCGGCCGGCGATGGCAGAAGAGGACGCCCGCGCCGGGATAGCGTGTGATGTCGGCGCCGGTCAGGTCGCGGCGCCCGTCATGCGGATAGAGAGCGGCCATGCGCCCTTCCTCCGCCGACGCCGCCCCCGCCACCATGAGCGCGAGGCCGGCCAGGGCCGCTCCGGGTGTCAGGCGGAACCGGGCACGGTGCCTCCGGCGGATCGAGTTGTCGGCTGCGACATGGGTCATCTGCGATGTGAACCGATGCTGATGCTGCGCCATCGCCGCTCGATCCGGGGAGGAGGGCGGTTCGGAATCCGTGGCCTCGCGCCTTGAACACGGGCCTGCGCCAAGGCCGCCTATTCCGGCGGGTCCTTCTTCACGGACACGCACATCTTCACCGCCGATTCCAGCTTGATCTCGCCCGGATTGCCGATGTTCGCGGTCTCTTCCAGGCAGCGGATGAAGTAGTTCTTGTCGAGCTCGGCGTTGAGGCTGGAGAAGGCCTTGCCCATGCGCGTGGCGAAATCGATCTTCTCGTCCGTGGAGGCACGGGGCCAGCGCGACACCTTGTCATCCATGGTCAACCGTGCCGCATTGGCAATGGATGGCAGGACAATCAGGCAAATCACGAGCGCAGTTGTTCTTCTGATCATCGACATGTCTCGTTTTTGTTTCCTACCCGGGCTTAGTTTAGCGCCGGTCCACCTTGAGTAAAGCGTGGGTTCGAGGGCACAGGACGCTTTTCCTGACGCGGAACGGTGCAAAAATCTTGCGCATTATGACCGCCGGGCCTCTGCGCCCAGGCATGATGCCCTGCCGGACGCCGGATCGCCCCATCGCGCGGATCGCCATCGCCGAGCCGGCTAAGCCCTTCGACCCGCAGGGAAAGACCGGCCCCGCCCGCATGTGGCGCATCGACGGATGCCTTCCGGATCGACCCGGAACAGCTGCACAAAGGTATGGTTCAAGTTGCCAAATCGTCCTGTAAAAAAAGGTTGAAGTGGCTAAAGACATCAGGCAAAGCAAATGATTATATAGCTAGCCGATGGATCAGTAATAAGTCTTTTATAAGAGCGGCCAGCGTCAGGTTATTCTTATAAATACGTTCATAACATCGATCGACTGACTGTTTGCTGAACCGGCGAAAGCAATGGCTGCGGCCGATCCCCTGGGGTCGAGCACGCGGCAGAAGGGCAGGAGACGCAGAATGAACAGGTTACTGAATTCAGTCTCGGTGCTGGCCGTCTTGGCCCTGGCACCGATCGGACTGTCAGGGATCGCCTCAGCCAACGACAAGCTCATCGATCTGTCGAACAGCGATGAAAACTGGGTGATGCCGGGCAAGAACTACGACTCGGACAACTACAGCAAGCTCAAGCAGATCAACACGACGAACGTGAAGGACCTCAAGGTCTCCTGGACGTTCTCGACCGGCCTGCTCAACGGCCACGAGGGCGCGCCCGTCGTCGTCGACAACAAGATGTACATCCACACCTCCTTCCCGAACAACACGTTCGCCCTCGCCCTCGACGATCCGGGCAAGATCCTCTGGCAGGACAAGCCCAAGCAGAACCCGGCCGCCCGCGCCGTCGCCTGCTGCGATCTCGTGAACCGCGGTCTGGCCTACTGGCCCGGCGACGGAAAGACCCCGGCGCTGATCCTCAAGACCCTGCTCGACGGCAACGTCATGGCGCTCAACGCCGAGACCGGCGAGACGGTGTGGAAGGTCGAGAATTCCGACATCAAGGTCGGCTCCACCCTGACCATCGCCCCCTACGTGGTGAAGGACAAGGTCATCATCGGCTCCTCGGGCGCCGAGCTCGGCGTGCGCGGCTACCTCACCGCCTACGACGTGAAGACCGGCTCCCAGGTCTGGCGCGCCTACGCCACCGGCCCGGACAAGGACCTGCTGCTGGGTGCGGACTTCAACATCAAGAACCCCCATTACGGCCAGAAGAACCTCGGCACCTCCACCTGGGAGGGCGATGCCTGGAAGATCGGCGGCGGCACCAACTGGGGCTGGTACGCCTACGATCCGGGCACCAACCTGATCTACTTCGGCACCGGCAATCCGGCGCCGTGGAACGAGACCATGCGTCCCGGCGACAACAAGTGGACGATGACCATCTTCGGCCGCGACGCCGATACGGGTGAAGCCAAGTTCGGCTATCAGAAGACCCCGCACGACGAGTGGGATTACGCCGGCGTGAACGTGATGATGCTGTCGAACCAGAAGGACAAGGACGGCAAGGACCGCAAGCTCCTGACCCATCCGGACCGGAACGGCATCGTCTACACGCTCGACCGGACGGACGGCTCGCTCGTCTCGGCCAACAAGATCGACGACACCGTCAACGTGTTCAAGTCGGTCGACCTGAAGACCGGCCAGCCGGTGCGCGATCCCGAATACGGCACCCGCATGGACCACCTCGCCAAGGACATCTGTCCCTCGGCAATGGGCTACCACAACCAGGGCCACGATTCCTACGATCCCGAGCGCAAGCTCTTCTTCATGGGCATCAACCACATCTGCATGGATTGGGAGCCCTTCATGCTTCCCTACCGTGCCGGTCAGTTCTTCGTCGGCGCCACTCTGAACATGTATCCCGGCCCGAAGGGCGATCGCCAGAACTACGAAGGTCTGGGCCAGATCAAGGGCTACAACGCCATCACCGGCGAGTTCAAATGGGAGAAGATGGAGCGCTTCGCCGTGTGGGGCGGGACGACGGCGACCGCCGGCGGTCTCGTGTTCTACGGAACGCTGGACGGCTACATCAAGGCGCGCAACTCGGACAACGGAGACCTTCTCTGGAAGTTCAAGATGCCGTCGGGCGCCATCGGCTACCCGATCACCTACAGCCACAAGGGTGATCAGTACGTCGCCATCTACTACGGCGTCGGCGGCTGGCCGGGTGTCGGCCTCGTGTTCGACCTTCAGGATCCGACGGCCGGTCTCGGCGCGGTGGGCGCCTTCAAGAAGCTCGCCAACTACACCCAGATGGGCGGCGGCGTGATGGTGTTCTCGCTCAACGGCAAGGGTCCGTACGACGATCCGAGCGTCGGCGAGTACCAGACGGCAGCCAAGTAACGGCTGCATCGGGAAACGAGCGCGTCCCTCTCCCCCTTGTGGGGAGAGGTCAGGAGTGGGGGTGGTTGGGTGACCCGCAGGCCGCGGAGGCCGGCGGAGCCACCCCCACCCCAACTCCTCCCCGCAATCTCGACGGATCTCGGGCAGGCCCGAGATCCGCTGGGGAGGAGAGCGGCGCTCCGCTCACGCCGCCTCGATCCCAACGAATCCGACCCATAAAAAACAACGGAAACGCTCTCATGTCCTTCGCCAAAGGATGTCTGTCCGTCGCGGCTGTCCTCGCCTTGGGCGGTGCCGCGTTCGCGCAGGCCGACACGAAATCCGCGCCCGACGACAGCGTCCTCCGGGTCTGCGCGGCCAACCAGCCGCCGCTCTCGATGAAGGACGGCTCCGGGCTCGAGAACCGCATCGCCTCCGCCGTCGCCGAGGCCATGGGGCGCAAGGCGCAGTTCGTCTGGTCCGACAAGGCCGCGATCTATCTCGTGCGCGACAGCCTCGACAAGAAGCTGTGCGACGTGGTGGTCGGCCTCGACAGCGACGACCCCCGCGTGCTCGCCACGAAGCCGTATTACCGCAGCGGCTACGTCTTCATCACCCGCGCCGACCGGGACCTCGACATCAAGTCCTGGACCGACCCGCGCCTGAAGACCATCGACCACATGGTCGTCGGTTTCGGCACGCCCGGCGAGGCGATGCTCAAGGATATCGGCCGCTACGAGGAGGACATGGCCTACCTCTACTCGCTGGTGAACTTCCGCGCGGCCCGCAACACCTACACGCAGATCGACCCGGCCCGCATGGTCAGCGAAGTCGTCGCCAACAAGGCCGACGTGGCCGTGGCCTTCGCGCCGGACGTCGCCCGCTACGTCAAGGATTCGAGCCAGCCCCTGCGCATGAATCCGGTGCCGGACGATACGGTGCGCAGCGACGGCCAGAAGGTGCCGCAGAGCTTCGACCAGTCCATGGGCGTCCGCCGCGACGACCAGGCCCTGAAGGCGGCCCTCGATGCCGCGATCGCCAAGGCCCGCCCGCAGATCGAGGCGATCCTGCGCCAGGACGGCGTGCCCGTCACCCCCGTCTCCAACTGATCCTCCGAACCCTGTCCCGCGTCGCCGGTGCGCTGAGCACCGGTACGCCCACCTCGGCCGCAAGTCCGGGGATAAACAGAGCAAATCGATGCGTCACACGAACCGTGTCCTCGCCGCCTTCCTCGCCCTCGGATTTACCTCCATCGGCGTGGCGGCCCTGGCCCAGCCGAATGCGGGCCCGTCAACGGGGATGACCTTCCGCAACACCGTCACCGGTGAGGAACTCAACACCTCCGAGGGCAAGGAGGGTGGCCGCGACACTCCCGCCGTCAAGGAGTTCTTCCAGACCGGCAAGAACCTCTACATCGACGACAAGTCCTGCCTGCGTAACGGCGAGTCGCTGTTCGCGACTTCGTGCTCCGGCTGTCACGGGCATCTCGCCGAAGGCAAGCTCGGCCCCGGCCTCAACGACAATTACTGGACCTATCCGTCCAACACCGAAGATACCGGCCTGTTCGCCACCATCTTCGGCGGCGCCAACGGCATGATGGGTCCGCACAACGAGAACCTGACGCCCGACGAGATGCTGCAGACGATCGCCTGGATCCGGCACCTCTATACCGGCCCGGTCAAGGACGCCGTCTGGCTCAACGACGAGCAGAAGAAGAAATACACGCCCTACAAGCAGGGCGAGACCTTCCCCAAGGACGCTCCGGGCCAGTGCCCACCGCTGGAGTAGCGGTCTTGGGAAGTCACGTCGCGCGGGGATGCCTCGCGCGGTGAGCGAGAAGCGGCGGACGCCGTAGCAATCAAAACCAGAGGAGACGACCATGCGGACACTCATCACGGCTCTCGCAATCGGTGCGGGCGCGCTGCTCGCCGTTCCCGCGCTCGCCTATGACGGCACCAAGTGCAAGGCCGCCGGCGATTGTTGGCAGCCCAAGCCCGGCTTCCCCGAGAAGATCGCCGGCACGAAATACGACCCCAAGCACGATCCGAAAGAGCTGAACAAGCAGTCGGAGTCGATCAGGCTGATGGAAGAGCGCAACAAGAAGCGCATCGAAGCCGCCAAGAAGACCGGCAAGTTCGAATACGACGTCACCAAGATTTCCTCCAACTGACGTCGTCGCCGCCCATCGCTTTGGGCGGCCATCACGGTGACCGCGATCCCCTCAGGCGCCTGGACCGCTCCGTCCGGGGATCGCGGCCGCTGTCCTCAAAGGCAAACCCCATGAACGACATCCGCTCCGGCGACGCGATGCTCACCGATTGGCGCGAGGCGGCCGGCCGTTTCGAGCGCGCGGTCCGCGGCGCCGTGGTGGGCCAGGACCGGGCGATCCGGCTCCTCACCATCGCGCTCTTCGCCCGGGGCCACGTGCTGCTCGAAGGCGATGTCGGCGTCGGCAAGACCACCCTGCTGCGCGCCGTGGCGCGGGCGCTCGGAGGCGCCTACGAGCGCATCGAGGGCACGGTGGACATGATGCCGTCCGACCTCATCTATCACACCTACCTCGCCGATGACGGTCGCCCGCGCGTGGAGCCGGGGCCGGTTCTGCGGCAATCCGAAGACCTCTCGATCTTCTTCTTCAACGAGATCAACCGCGCGCGTCCGCAGGTCCATTCGCTCCTGCTCCGCCTCATGGCCGAGCGGAGTCTCACCGCGTTCAACCGCGAATACCGTTTCCCCAATCTCCAGGTCTTCGCCGACCGCAACCGCGTCGAGCGCGAGGAGACCTTCGAGCTTCCGGCCGCCGCCCGCGACCGCTTCCTGATGGAGATCGGCCTCGAAGCCCCGCGCGACGCCGAGGCGCGCCGCGCCCTCGTCTTCGATCCGCGCTTCCACGACACCGACGCCCTCATCGCCGGCATCGACGGCGGCGTCCTCGATCACGCGGCCATGGCCGGGATCGGCGCGGCGATCCAGCACGGCATCCAGGCGAGCCCGGCCATCGAGGCCTACGTGGTCGGCCTGTGGGAGGCCCTGGTCCGCCCGGCCGAGGCCGGCATCCGCCTGCCCGGCATCGACATGTCGGCCCTGATCCAGGGCGGGGCCTCCCCGCGCGGCGTCGCCTTCCTCGTCCGCGCCGCCCGCGTCCGCGCCTGGCTGGAGGGCCGCGACTGGCTCGTGCCCGAGGATATCCGGGCGATCTTTCCCGAGGTGATGGCCCACCGCGTCTTCCTCGAGCCGATCTACGAGATGCGCCGCAGCACCATCGTGCCGGAACTCTGCCGCGCCGTGTTCGACACCGTGCCCGCCCCGTGACGGCGCCCGAGAGAACGCCCCAGGAGCCGACGCCGGACATCGTCTACCGCCCGCGCGGCCGCGTGCCCGGCACGGTGGCGGGCGCCCATCGCGGTCGCGATGCCGGCGGCCTCGGCACCTTCCGCGACCAGGTGCCGTTCCTGCGCATGCCGGATGCCCGCCGCATCGACGTCCGCGCCACCCTGCGCGATCCGTTCGAAGGCACCTATGTCCGGCGCTTCGAGAGCCGCACGGCGCTCGAAGTCTGGGCGCTGGTCGACCTCTCCGCCTCCATGCGCTTCTCCGGCGAGGCGGACAGGATGGGGCTCGTCTCGTCCTTCTGCGGCTGCCTCGCCGCCTCGGCCACGCGCATCGGCGACGCTTTCGGCCTCATCGGCTGCGATGCCACCCTGCGGGAGGACGTGTTCCTGCCCGCGAGCCGTCGCCGCAGCATTGCCGGCGACGTCGCCTCCCGGCTGGCGGGCGCCGCCTGTACGGGGAACCGCACGGACGGGATGGAGCAGGCGGCGCGCCGCCTCGTCGGCCGTCCCAAGATCGTGTTCCTGATCTCCGACTTCCGCTGGCCGGAGGCACTCATCGCCGAGACTTTCGCGAGCCTGTCGCGCCACGACCTCGTGCCGGTGGTCCTGGCCGATTCCGCCGAGGAGGACGGCCTGCCCGAATGGGGCCTGATGGAACTCGACGATCTCGAAGGTGCGGGCCGCCGCGTGGTCTTCATGCGCCCCGGCCTGCGCCGCCGCTGGATCGCGCGCGAAGCCGAGCGGGCCGAGACCCTGCGCCGGATCGCGTCCACCTTTGGTCGTCCGCCCTTCCGCCTCGCGGGCCGTTTCGACCCGGACGCGATTAGCCGCCACCTCCTGGCGAGTTGAGGCATCCCATGCGCCGCCTCGCCCCGCTCCTGTTCCTGCTCTGCTCGTCGCTCACCGCCCAGTCCCAGGTGCGGACCGTCGAGGTGCGCACGCCGCGCCCGTTCGGCTACTTCCTCGGCGATCTCGTCCGCGCCCAGGTCGATATCGTGGTCGAGCCGGGCTTTGCCCTGCAGGCCGCCTCGCTGCCCCAGCCCGGCGCGATCACCTATTGGCTCGACCTTCGCACCGTCGCGGTCACGCAGGCATCCGAGGGCGGCGGCAGCCGGGTGCGCCTCGATCTCACCTATCAGAACTTCTACGCCGCCCTCGATGCGCGCGCCCTCGAGATCCCTGGCTTCACCGTCACCTTCGTGAGCGATACGGACAAGGGCGCGACCACGGCCAAGGCCCAGGTCCCGCCCTGGTCGTTCAACATCTCGCCCCTGCGCGAGGTCCAGCCGCCGGCCCGCGAAGACCCGAGGAACTACCTGCGTCCGGACGGGCGGGTGGCGTCCCTCGACACGCAACCCCTCGTGGTCGGAAGCGCCGGCTTCATGGCCATGGCCCTGCTGGCCTTCGCGGGTCTCGCCTGGGACCGGACATGGTGGCCCTTCGCCAAACGCGGAGGAAGGGCCTTCGCCGGCTGCCTGCGACGGCTGCGCTCCCTGGCCGGACGGGGAGACGACGAGGCGGTCTACGAGACGGCGCTTCTCGCTCTCCACCGGGCGCTGGACGAGACCGACGGGCGCCGGGTCCTGGCCGACGACCTGCCGGCCTTCCTCGCCCGCCATCCCGCCTATGCGCGGGAACGGGCCGGCCTCGCCGCCTTCCTCGACGCCTCGCGTCACAGCTTCTTCGGTCCCGGTCCGGCCGGGGCCATGCGGCGTCTTCCCTTGGCCGACATCGTGGCCCTGACCCGGAAACTCACCGCCATCGAGCGGGAATCATGAACGGGCCGAAAACCCGTCCGATGGCGGTCGAAGCATGGGTCTGATGGCGGATTTTCCCTGGGTCTTGTGGCTGCTGCCTTTGGCGCTGCTGCCGCTCGCCGCGTCGAGCCAGCGGGTCACCCCGCTATCCAGCATCGCGGCAAGCCCCGTCGACGGCCTGTCGCGCCTCATCGGCTGGGGCCTGCGCGCGGCCGGAATCCTCGCCATCGGCGGCCTCGTCGTCGCCCTGTCCGGTCCCTATCGCCAGGGCGAGACCATCACCCGCACGGGCATCGGCGCCCAGGTCTCGATCCTCGTCGATCGCTCGGGCAGCATGAACGAGACCTTCGCCGGATTGCAGCCCTCCGGTGCCGAGGAATCGAAGGCGGCGGCCTCGCGCCGGCTGCTCGGCGAGTTCGTCGGCAGCCGCGCCCATGACCAGTTCGCCGTCTCGGCCTTCTCCACGGCCCCCATGCTGGTGGTGCCCATGACCGATCGGCACGAGGCGGTCCGCGCGGCCATCGCCGCCATCGACCGGCCGGGCCTCGACTACACCAACGTGGCGCGCGGCCTCGGCATGGCGCTCTCGCAGTTCGGCGCCAGTACCGCCAATGTCTCGCGCGCCCTGCTCATCGTCTCCGACGGCGCGGCGGTGATCGATCCCCGCGTCCAGGGGACGTTGCGCGCCGAATTCGCGCGACTTCGCCCGAACCTCTACTGGCTGTTCCTGCGCACCAAGGGCTCTCCTTCCATCTCCGACAGACCGTCGGGCGAGGACACCCCTCAGGCGGCGCCCGAACGTCATCTCGACCTGTTCTTCAAGAGCCTCGGGACACCCTACCGCGCCTTCGAGGCCGAGGGCGCCGAGGCGGTGGCCGATGCCATCGGCCAGATCGAGCGCCTGGAGCGCGACCCGATCCCCTATATCGAGCAACGGCCGCGCCGCGACCTCGCGGGATGGGCCTATGGAATCAGCCTGTTAGGCCTGATCCTGCTCGTCGCGGCCAAGCTCGCCGAGGCGGATCTCAGCCTGCGCCGGCCGGAGGTTTCCGCCCCCGCCGCGCCGGCTCCCCAGCCCCAGAGGCTCGCCGCATGAAGGCGTTTGTACAACCAATCTCGCCGCAGCGCGCCAACCCTCCCCCCTCTGCGGGGGAGGGTTGGCGCGGAGCGACCGGGAGAGGGGGCGACCTCTCCGGACAGCGCGCTCCCCTCTCCCGACCCTCGCTGACGCGAGGGCCACCCTCTCCCGCAGAGGGGAGAGGGGGAGCCGGTGCCGGACTGGGCGACGCCCTGCGCCGCGCCCGCCCGCATCTCCTTGTCGTACTTCCCATATTTCTGCTCGTCATCGCCCTCGGCTTCGGCGCGGCGGCCTGGCGGGCGGCGCGCGACAACGCCGCGATCGCGGCGCTCGCCGCCGGCCGGGACGTCCCGGTCTCCCTCGACGCCCCGGCTCAGCTCCTGCTGGCGCGGGTTCAGCATCTCGCCCGTCGCGGCGTGACCGAGGAGATCGAGCCGCTGATCGAATCCCTCGACCGCCGGGGCGAGACCGAACTTTCCGCGCGCGCCCGTTATGCGCTCGGCAATGCCCGCCTGCGCCAGGCCTTCGACCATCTGGAACGGAGCAACCTCGATCCGGCCGGACCGCTCATCACCTTGGCCCGTCAGGATTATCGGCGCGCGCTCCAGGGCCGGCCGGACCTGTGGGACGCCAAGTTCAACCTCGACGTGGCCTCGCGCCTGCTCCGCGACTTCCCCGAATTCGACCGCAAGACCGGCGACGAGCTGAAGGCCGAACCGAAGAAGATCTGGACCGAGATCCCCGGCCAGCCGCGGGGCGAGCCGTGAGCGCGCCCGGCTTGGTCCGGCGAAACCTGCGCGACCGGCGGTTCCAGCTCCTGGCCGGCGCACTGGCTCTCGTAGCGCTGACTTTCGTCGCTCGCCCCCTGCCGCTGACCCGCAACGGCGTCGAGATCCTCGCGGTCCTCGACATCACCGGCAGCATGAACGTCCGCGACTACGTCGGGGCGGACGGCAAACCGGCAAGTCGTCTGGAGACGGCGAAGGCGGCCTTGCGCGAACTCGTCACCTCGCTGCCCTGCGGGTCGCGGGTGGCACTGGGCCTGTTCACCGAGCGCCGGCCGTTCCTCCTGTTCACCCCCATCGAAGTCTGCGCCGATTTCGCCCCCCTCGACGGGGCGCTGAGCGCCCTGGATTGGCGCATGGCCTGGGAAGGCGACAGCCGCATCTCCGCCGGGCTGTTCCGCTCGGTGGAGATGGCCGCCAGTCTCGGCACCGACCTCGTCTTCATCACCGATGGCCAGGAAGCGCCGCCCCTGCCGAGCACAGGTGGCCCCGCCTTCGACGGCAAGCCGGGCGCCGTGCGTGGCCTCATCGTCGGAGCGGGGGCCTACGCCCTGTCGCCGATCCCGCGCTACAACGATCGCGGCCGCGAGACCGGGTTCTACGGCTCGGGCGACGTCCAGCAGGAGAACCGGTTCGGACCGCCCCCCGCCGATGCCGAGAGCCGCGAGGGCTACAACCCGCGCAACGCCCCCTTCGGCGCCGCGGCGGCCTCCGGCACCGAGCATCTCTCCTCGGTGCGCGAGCCCTACCTCAAGACTCTCGCTCAGGCGACGGGCCTGACCTACGCCCATCTCGACGGCCCTGCCGGGCTCGGCCCCGCGCTGGTCCGCGCGGCGACCCCGCGCCCGCTCCCCGGCAGCCTCGACCTGCGCCCCGTCTTCGGCGGGATCGCTCTCGCGCTGATCCTCGCCGTCTTCGCCGCCCCTCTGTTCGGGGTCGGCCGTTTTGTCCTGGTAAAGAAGGTCTGATCGATGCGTTTTGCCCTGCCGTCCGCGTTCCTCGCCCCCCTGGCAGCCACCGCCTTCCTCGCAACCACGGCCCTCGCGCACGGCCCGACGCCGCAGAAGGTGGATCAGTCCATCGCCATCGCGGCAAAGCCCGATGCCGTCTGGGCCGTGGTCGGCGACTTCGCCGGCATCTCGAACTGGCATCCGGACGTGGCGAAAAGCGTCGGCACCGGCGGCAACGCCTCGGGCGGTCGTCGCACGCTGACCCTGAAGAACGGCGGCACCCTCGACGAAGGCTTGGACGAGTGGGACGCGGCCAAGCGCAGCTATTCCTACCGCCTCGGCGATGCCGACCTGAAGGCGCTGCCGGTCTCGTCCTACTCGGCCACGATCACCGTCACGCCGGAGGGCGAGGGCTCGAAGGTCGAGTGGCTCGGCCGCTTCTATCGCGGCGACACCGGCAACGAGCCACCGGAGGAGCTCAGCGACGCCGCCGGTAAGGATGCGATGAACCTCTATTTCAGCAACGGGCTCAAGGGTCTGAAGGCGCGCCTGGAGGGCAAGACGGCGCGATGACTCCTTTGCGCCCGATGCTCCTTGCCGGTCTCGTCCTGACGCTCTCCACCCCTCGGGTGGAGGCCGGGCCCGTCTATGTGGCGAGCCAGGGAGCCGGGACGCTGAGCCGTATCGAGGCCGGGGCCACCACGGTCGCGGCCACCATCGCGGTGGGGCAGGGGATCGCGCAGGTGGCGGCCGGGCCGAACGGCCGCCTCTACCTGAGTCAACCGGACCACGCGGGGATCGACGTGGTCGACGGGCGAACCCGTGTGGTCCTGCAACGCCTGCCGTTTCCGGGACAGGCCTTCGGCATCGCCGCCTCGGCGGACGGGCTGAGCCTCTTCGTCGGCGACTGGGCCGGGGGACGGGTGGTCCGCCTCTCCGCATCGACGGGCGCCGTCGAGGGCGACTGCCCCGTGGGCAAGGACCCGGCCGGCCTCGTCCTCGACCGCAAGGGACGGCTTTACGTCGCCGACCGCGAGAGCCGGCAGGTCAGTGTCATCGACGCCGCGCGCATGGAGCGGGTGGCGACGGTGCCGGTGGGCGAGGGGCCGTTCGCCCTCGGGCTGAGCCCCGCCGAAGACAGGCTCTACGTGGCCAATGTCCGCAGCGGCGACCTCAGCGTCGTCGACACGGGCAGCCTGACGGTGACGGCCACGGTGAGGATCGGCGGGATGCCCTACGGCGTCGCGACTAGCGAGGACGGCAGCCTCGTCCTCGTCACCAACCAGCAGGCCGGCACCGTCGCGGTGCTCGACTCGGGCAGCCTCGGCCTCAAGGCGACGATCCCGGTCGGGCGCTACCCCGAAGGGATCGCGGTCGATGGGGCCTTCGCCTATGTGGCGAACTGGTTCTCGGATTCGGTCTCGGTCATCGACCTGAAATCGCTGACGGAAACCGCCCGCATCCCCGTGGCGGAAGGGCCACGCAGCCTCGCCGTCGGCTCGAACTCGGAGGCGGTGCGATGAAACGGATCAGCCACGCGATCCTGTGCCTCCCCCTCGCCCTGGCGGCCTGCGACAAGGGCGACGAGGCCGGCAGCGAGGCCGCGAGCACCGGCGATCAGGCCCTCGTCGCCACGAAATCCGACGCCGACGTTCCGACCTGGCTCTCGCATACGGACCCGACCGAGCCGGCCCGGTGGCTCGCGAGCCGCGAGATCGGCAGGCCCGCCGCGGAGGTGGGTTCGCAGACCGAGCATCTCCGCCACAGCCTCGCCCGTGCCAAGGAGGTCTTCATTGAGGATCCGCGCATGATGGCCAACCGCATCGTCCAGCTCGGCGAGATGCTGGCCGAGGCGGGAAAGCCCGAACCCTATGCCGATCTTCTCGACGGGCTGGAGGAGGTCGCCGCCGCGACCCATCGCAAGCAGCTCTTCGGCGAGATGTGCCAGCACTACTACAACACCCGCCAGCAGGGAGCCGACCGGGCCACCGCCCTCACGAGGCTGAAGGAGCGCTATTCGCTCCAGGGCGAGGGACGCGTCTCGCCGTGACCGCCGTTCTCGTGGTGGACGATCATCCCGTGGTCCTGCGCGGCTTCCGGCGCCTCATGGAGGATGCCGGCGTCGAGACCATCCACGAAGCCACCGATATCATGTCCGCCTACCGGATCTTCCACCGCCTGCGCCCGCCGATGGTGGTGGCCGACCTCAGCCTGCAGGGGGAGGGGCTGTCCGGCCTGTCGCTGATCCGGCGGATCCACACCCTCGCGCGGGAGACGCGCATCCTCGCCTTCAGCATGCACAACGACCCGGTGATCGTTTCGCGCGCCCTGGAGAGCGGCGCCATCGGCTACGTCTTCAAGGATGTTCGGACAGCGGAATTCCTCAAGGCCTTCGAAGCGGTACGCGCCGGGCGAAGCTACCTCGATCACGACCTCGCGGTAGAGATCGCAGTGCTGCAGGCCGGAGCCCGCCGCTCGCCCCTGGCGGATCTGAGCAACCGAGAGCGTGAGATCCTTTCCCTCCTCAGCCGTGGGACCTCGTATCAGAGCATCGCCGACACATTGTCGATCAAGTACCGCACTGTCCTCAACACCTGTTCCGCCATGCGTCAGAAGCTCGGCGTCCGGACCTTGGCCGATCTCATTCGCTTTGCCGTGGACCAGGAAAAACGGGTGCGCTGAACCGCGTTCTCGACACCCGACGCATCGACCATCCTTCGCCGTTTGCGAAGGATCGGTCGGCGACATCCGAATTGCGAACCACTCCATTTCGAGATCAATGTCCGCGCGGTGAGACGGGAGACTCATTCTGCCCGGCTCCAGCGGAGCATTCCCCGCAGATGCAGGCGGCGTCCATCCTCGCAGATGAACAGACGGTTCTCGTGACCGGGATGCTGCTCGTCGTTTGCATGGGCCTGTGGGCGACCGGCATCGTTGCAGAGGTGGTCACGGCGATGCTGTTCTTTGCCGCCGCGATGCTTCTGAAGCTCGCGCCTGCATCGACTGTCTTTTCCGGCTTCTCCTCGTCGGCCTTCTGGCTCGTACTGAGCGGGATGGTGGTCGGCCTCGCGATCACCCGGACCGGCCTCGGCACCCGCCTGGCGCGCAGCCTCGCCGGCCGGCTATCGGGCTCCTACACGGGCTTCATCGGCGCCGTCGTCGCCCTGTCCTTTGCCCTTGCCTTCGTGATGCCCTCGAACCTCGGGCGCATTGCGCTGATGATCCCGGTGGTGTTGGCGCTCTGTGACGCGTTCGGCCTGGGGCCCGGTCGCCCCGGCCGGAGCGGGGCGGTTCTCGCGGTAGCCCTGGCGACGCCGCTGCTGTCCGCGGCGATCCTGCCCGCCAACGTCCCCAACCTCGTCATGGCGGGCACCGCAGAGACCCAATACGGCCTGCACCTCGCCTATCTGCCCTACTTTCTGCTCCACGCACCCGTCCTCGCCGGCGTGAAGGGCATGATCCTCGTGGCAGCCATCGTGCGCTTGTTCCCGGACCGGATGAGCGCCGCCGCCGTGGATACGGACGAGCCCGCGCCGGCATTCTCGCCGGAGGAGCGGCGACTCACGATCATTCTTGGTCTGACCTTGGCCTTTTGGGTGACGGACAGCCTCCACCATATCGCCCCGGCCTGGGTCGGGTTGACGGCGGCGGTGATCTGCCTTCTTCCCCGCATCGGCGTATTGCCTGCGGAAGCCTTCGGGGCGGTGAACCTGCGGACCTGCTTCTATGTGGCCGCGCTCCTGGGACTGGTGGCGGTGGTCAACGAGACGGGTCTGGGCTCTAGGCTGGGCCACGCTCTGCTCGCGGTCGCGCCCCTGGAACCCGGAGCGCCGGCCCAGAATTTCGGCGTGCTGACGGCCATCGCGTCTCTCTTCGCGATCGTCGTCACGGCCAACGGCGCACCGGCCCTCTACACGGCCTTGGCCGGCGAGATGTCGCGCGCCAGCGGACTGGACCTCGCCAACGTGGTGATGATCCAGGTCGTGGGATACTCGACCCTGTTCCTGCCCTACCAAGCCCCACCCATCGTGATGGCAATGGATCTGGGGCGGGTACCGCTCCGGTCGGCGACGATCCTGACCCTCGTGGTTGGCCTCGCCTCACTCTTCGTCATCGCTCCGCTGGACTACCTCTGGTGGAACATTCTGGGCCGTCTTCCATGAGCGCGAGCCGAATGACGATCGGTTGAGTGTGTCACACCGCAATGCACATCGATACGGCTTGCGCATTGGCGCGTGGGCCGTACCCCTTTAGAGACGGTCCAATCTGAGCAGCATCCCTGCTGGCATTGGCTCTACAGCGCCGAGGACTTTCGCAGAATGGCACCTACTGTCAGACCCACGGTCGCTCCGCCGCTCTCGCCTCATCTCCAGATCTACCGCTGGACCTGGACCATGGCGATGTCGGTGTTCCACCGCATCACCGGCACCGCCCTCTATGGCGGCACCGCCCTGGTGGCGATCTGGCTCGTGGCGCTCGCCTCCGGTCCGGCGGCCTATGGCTGGGTAGCGTGGTTTTTCGGCTCGATCATCGGGAAGCTAGTCCTATTCGTCTACACCTGGATCCTGATGCATCACATGCTGGGTGGCCTGCGCCATTTCATCTGGGATTTCGGCTACGGCTTCGACCGCGAGCAGCGCATGGGCCTCGCCCGCGCCACTCTGATCGGCTCCGTGATCCTGACCGTCCTGATCTGGGCGCTCGCCCTCATCTTACGCTGAGGAGCGATCGCCATGGCAGACAACCGTCAGAACACGAACGTGACCATGCGGACCCCACGCGCCCGGGTGAAAGGCCTCGGTGCCTCCGGCCACGGGGCCGGTCACTTCTGGCAGCAGCGCCTCACCGCCGCCGCCAACGCGCCACTGATGCTCGCCTTCATCGTCATCGTCGCGATGATGGCCAACCGCTCGTACCCGGAAGCGGTCGCGTTGATGTCGCACCCGCTCGTCGCGCTCGTCCTGATCCTCGCCGTGATCTCGGTCACGCTCCACATGAGGATCGGCATGCAGGTCATCATCGAGGATTACGTCCACGCCAAGGGGCTGAAGCTCGCCAGCCTGTTCGCCAACAATGCCTACGCGGTCGTCGTCGCCGTTGCCTGCCTCTACGCAATCCTGCGCGTGAGCCTCGGCAAGCTCGTCTGACCCGCCCCAGAACCCGAAGGATCTGCCCATGGCCACCAACGGAACCAACGGCAACGGCGCGCCGGCCTATTCCATCATCGACCATACGTTCGACGTTGTGATCGTCGGCGCCGGCGGCGCCGGTCTGCGCGCCACCGTGGGCTGCTCGCAGGCCGGCCTGCGTACGGCCTGCATCTCGAAGGTGTTCCCGACGCGCTCGCATACCGTGGCGGCGCAGGGCGGCATCTCGGCCTCCCTCGGCAATATGGGGCCCGACGATTGGCGCTGGCACATGTACGACACCGTGAAGGGGTCGGACTGGCTCGGCGACCAAGACGCGATCGAGTACCTCGTGCGCAATGCGCCCGCAGCGGTTTACGAGCTCGAACACTGGGGCGTGCCGTTCTCGCGCACCGAGGAAGGCAAGATCTATCAGCGCCCCTTCGGCGGCATGACCACCGATTACGGCAAGGGCACCGCCCAGCGCACCTGCGCGGCGGCTGACCGCACCGGCCACGCCATGCTCCACACGCTCTATGGCCAGGCGGTGAAGAACCATACCAACTTCTTCATAGAATACTTCGCCCTCGACCTCATCATGGATGAGGAGGGCCGCTGTCTGGGCGTCATCGCCATCGATCAGGCCTCGGGTGAGATCCACCGTTTCCGCGCCCAGATGACGATCCTGGCCACCGGCGGCTACGGCCGCTCTTACTTCTCGGCGACCTCTGCCCATACCTGCACGGGCGACGGTAACGCCATGGTGCTGCGCGCCGGCCTGCCGCTGCAGGACATGGAATTCGTGCAGTTCCATCCCACCGGCATCTACGGCGCCGGCTGCCTCATTACCGAAGGCGCACGCGGTGAGGGCGGATACCTGACGAATTCCGAGGGGGAGCGCTTCATGGAGCGCTATGCTCCCAGCGCCAAGGATCTGGCCTCGCGCGACGTGGTCTCGCGCTCGATGACCATGGAGATCCGCGCCGGCCGCGGCGTTGGCAAGACGAGCGACCACATCTACCTGCACCTCGACCACCTCGATCCGGCGATTCTGCATCAGCGCCTGCCGGGCATCTCGGAATCGGCGAAGATCTTCGCGGGC
Organism: Methylobacterium sp. Leaf85; assembly: GCF_001422125.1. Lineage (NCBI taxonomy): Bacteria > Pseudomonadati > Pseudomonadota > Alphaproteobacteria > Hyphomicrobiales > Methylobacteriaceae > Methylobacterium > Methylobacterium sp. Leaf85. Next base: position 380,747 of record NZ_LMME01000023.1, read on the forward strand.
GTCGACGTCACCAAGGAGCCGATCCCGGTCCTGCCGACAGTCCATTACAACATGGGCGGCATCCCCACGAACTATCATGGTGAGGTGCTGACCCTAAAGAACGGCAATCCCGATACGGTGGTGCCGGGTCTGATGGCTTTGGGCGAAGCGGCTTGCGTCTCCGTGCACGGCGCCAACCGCCTCGGCTCGAACTCGCTCATCGACCTCGTGGTGTTCGGCCGGGCCGCCGGCCTGCGCTGTGCCGAGATCGTCGAGCCCGGCGCCCGCCAGATGGACCTGCCGAAGGATTCCGCCGACAAGGCGCTCGCCCGCCTCGACCGCTTCCGTTACGCGAATGGCGGCACGCCGACGGCGGAACTGCGCGCCGAGATGCAGAAGACCATGCAGAACAACTGCGCGGTCTTCCGCACCGGCGAAGTGCTGGAAGAAGGCAAGGCTCTGATTCACAAGGTCTGGCAGGGAGAAGCCGATATCAAGATCACCGACCGCTCGCTGATCTGGAACACCGATCTGCTCGAGACCCTGGAATTCGACAACCTGATCGGTCAGGCCGTCGTCACCATGGAATCGGCGGCCAACCGCAAGGAAAGCCGCGGGGCGCATGCCCGCGAGGACTTCCCCGATCGCGACGACACGGAGTGGATGAAGCACACCCTTTCGTGGCTCGACGACAAGTCCCAGCAGGTGAATATCGATTACCGCCCCGTTCATACGTATACAATGTCAAACGAAATTCAGTACATCGAACCAAAGGCTCGTGTTTACTAGGGAAAAGACTGAAATTCCTCCCGACGATGGTACTCACGAGACGGATTTAGGCACCCCGAACCATGGCCCAATTCAACCTTCCCAAAAACTCCCAGATCACCGAAGGCAAGACTTGGCCACGGCCGACGGGGGGCAACAATCTCCAGGAATTCCGGATCTACCGCTGGAACCCGGATGACGGCGCAAATCCGCGGGTCGACGTCTATCAGGTCGACCGGGACGATTGCGGGCCGATGGTCCTCGACGCTCTCCTATGGATCAAGGCCAAGGTCGATTCGACCCTGGTGTTCCGCCGCTCCTGCCGCGAGGGAATCTGCGGCTCTTGCGCCATGAACATCGAGGGCCAGAATGCGCTCGCCTGCACCATGGGTATCGACGAATGCCAGGAGCATGCGAAGGGCAAGAAGACCGGCGCGGTGCGGATCTACCCGCTGCCGCACATGCCGGTCCTCAAGGATCTCGTCCCCGACCTCACAAACTTCTTCGCCCAGCACGCCTCGGTCGAACCGTGGCTCCAGACCGAGACGCCTGCGCCCGAAGGCGAATGGAAGCAGACCCCGGAGGATCGGGCCCAGCTCGACGGCCTCTACGAGTGCATTCTGTGCGCCTGCTGCACGACGTCCTGCCCGAGCTACTGGTGGAACGGCGACCGCTTCCTCGGCCCCGCGGCCCTGTTGCAGGCCTACCGCTGGCTCATCGACAGCCGTGACGAGAATACCGGCGAACGCCTCGATGCCCTTCACGATCCGTTCCGGCTCTACCGCTGCCACACGATCATGAACTGCGCCAATGCCTGCCCCAAAAGCCTGAACCCGGCAAAGGCCATCGCCGAGATCAAGAAGATGATGGTGTCGCGCGAAGTCTGATGCGCGACCTCATGACAGCGCATTGATGCCAAAGCCGAGATGCCCCGCATCTCGGCTTTGGCATTTTTCGTCCCTATGGCCGATTACTTTGTGATCTTCACCGAGACCGGGTCGCTGGACGGAAAGGTCTCTTCCAGCGCCTCGTCCAGTCGCTGGCTCATTTCGTCCTGATGATTTTCGGGATTCGTCTTGTCATTGCTGGGCGCCGGATCCACACGACGGTTCTCGTCGGTGTCCGACGTGGATGTTGGCTTGGGGTCTGACATGGGTGCCTCCTCTGGCTCGCCTGACCGCCGCCAGGGGCGGCGGAATCACCTTGACCAACGCGAGGAGACGATGCCCGATCCCTTCCGTCGCCGCCGTCATGGCGGCTTGCCGCTCCGTCGGTGGCGTTTACCGGACGTGAGGCGATAGCCCCTAGCGTCGCTTTCGCGGCATGGGCATGACGGGCCCCGAGGCCGGCCGAGGTTCCGGGCAGGCCATGCATATCGTGATCCTCGCAGAGTTCGCCGTGGCGAGCGGCGGTGCCGAGAAGGTCGCGGTGGAATCCGCGCATGGCCTCGCCAGAGCGGGAATGGACGTCACCTTCATCCAAGCGGTCGAGGGACCGGCGGATCCGCTCCTCGATCATCCGAAAATTCGGCGGGTCTGCCTCGGTAACACCGACATCTGGAACCGCCCGGTCCTGGAGGCGGCACTGTCCGGCATCTGGAGCCGGAATTCCGCCGCTCGTCTGCGCGCTGTGCTCAGCGCCCTCCCGCAACCGGCGGATATCGTCCACCTGCATCAATGGACCCGTAGCCTGTCTCCAAGCGTGTTCCCCGTCCTGCTCGACAGCGGCATCCCGCTGGTGGTGACCCTGCACGATTACTTCCTGGCCTGCCCCAACGGCGTTTATTACCGCTTCGATCAGGATCGCCCTTGCACGCTGACGCCGCTCTCCGCCTCCTGCGTCGCGGCTCCTTGCGATCCGAAAAGCCGTTTCCACAAAGCGGTCCGGGTCGGGCGGAGCATTGCCCAGAACCGCGCCGTGCATGACCACCATCTCCACGTGATTCATGTCTGCGATGCCAGTATCCGCCGCATGGGTGGGCTTCTCGGCTCCCTGGCCGTCACCCATCATCGTATCGACAATCCCGTGCGCGTGGAGACGGGAGTGCGGGCCGATCCGGCGGCAGGGAAAGCCATCGCCTATGTGGGCCGCTTGACCCGCGAAAAAGGCGCAGATCTCGTCGCCGAGGCGGCGCGGGATGCCGGTATGCCGGCGCTCTTCATCGGCACCGGCCCGCTGGAGGCGGAATTGCGGGCGCAGCCACATGTGGAAATGCTCGGATGGCGATCACCGAACGAGGTATCGGCCATCCTCGTTCGGCGGGCGAGGGCACTGGCCGCGCCGTCTCGGTGGTTCGAGACCGGCCCTCTGACTGTCTACGAGGCCCTGGCTGTCGGGCTGCCGGTAGTCGCGTCGGATAGGTCCGGGGCCGCGGAGAAAGTGATCGACGGCGTCACCGGCTATGTGGTCGCGCCGGAGCGGGCAGCCCTCGCGACCGCGTTCCGGAATCTCGACGTGATCGAGGCGCAAACGCTCGGGCGCGCCGCTCACGCCCATTACTGGGACACTCCCATGTCCATCGACGCCCATGCGGATGCGCTCGGCGAACTTTATCGAAGGATCGCGCGAAACGTATCGCCCATACCGACCGACGTTCTCCGAAAACCAGGATAGCTGCCGTCGCCCAAGCCCCGCGCGGTGGTGCTTTGCGGCCGGACTCCGTCGCGCGGAATCATCCTGCTTGCCCGCATTCACAACACAGCCGCCGGCGTGTCATTACTACGCGCCTTTCGTTTGACGGCCCTCGCTGTGCTTGCCGAGACTGCACGTTCAAATCCTATCGTCTTCTCGTTTGATTGCGAACGAGAGCCCGGATTGCGCAGCTACAGACGGGCACTTGCTCGAAACCCGTCTTGACTCTTATATTGCGCCGCAACATATCGATGGTGCGGCGCGCCATTCCGTGTCGCTCCCGTTGATTCAGTGAGGAACGACATGAACGCGCCGACCTATGAGATCCCGGCCGAATTGCGCGACTTCGCGGAAAAGAGCGTCGATCAGGCCCGCACCGCTGTGACCAACCTGCTCGGCACGGTGGTGAAATCCGCCGAACAGTTCCAGACCTCGTCGACGACGGCGCATGGGGCGATCCAATCCGTGATCGCCAAGGGCCTCGACCAGGTTCAGACCAATGCGAGCACGACCTTCGACTTCGCCCAGAAGCTGGTGCGCACCCGCGATCTGAAAGAGGCATTCGAGTTGCAGAGCGAGTTCCTGCGCAGCCAGATTTCGACGCTTCAATCTCAGGTCAAGGATCTCGGCGCTCTGGCTCAGTCCGCCGCCAAAAGCGGCTGATCCTAGCCCCTCCGCGCGGACTGGCCCGGTGCCGGTTCGCGCAAATGGCATGGACGCGGTAACGTGCCTGGAACACGGGCGCACGCCGAGGCCGGGCCATGCGCGGTCGATTGTGCACGAAGGGGACGCGAATCATGGCCACACGCCGACAAGCACGCTCGATCGGTCGCGGGGGAAGCAAAGCCGGACAATCGGCGCGACTTTCAAACGCTGAGACGGCTACCACGACCGCCGACGACTCGGTGCCGGTTTCGCAGACCCTGGCTGTGGACGATGGGACGGTCTCAGTATCCACGCTCGACGTCGCTGCCACCGAGCCTGAGGCCTTGCCCGTGAGCGAGACCTTGCGGGCGCCTGAGACCTTGATGGAGACCGTGTCACCGGATGCGCTGTTGACCGGACAGGGTGTGGCGGACGTCATTCACGCCGCTCCGGAAACCGCCCCCGCGGGCTACGCCCCGTCTCAGGACAGTCCACCTGCCACCGATGTGGTGACCGCAGCCACTGAGCAGGAGGCGACGAGCCACACTCCTACCGGCAACAGCCCGCAAGGCGAGAGCGAGGCGGCCGAGGATTCCCTTCTGCCCGCCGAGATCGAAAGCGCCATCGCCTCGGCCCAGGACCTCGCCTCGCCGCCGACGAACACCGTCGCCGTCACCGCCTCGGCGTTTACCGAGATCACGGCCGCCAACGACACGCTGACGACCTATGTCCGCAACGAGAGCATCGCCACGTTCGCGCATTGGCGAGCCCTGTCGACGGCGAAGAATCCGGCCGATGCCCTGCGCCTTCAAGTTACGGAGATGCAGCGGGCAGCCGATGCCTCGTTGAGCTGCATCGCGAGTCTCGCACGCCGGGCAGGGCGCATCGCCGCAACGCTCCGCCGTCCGTGACACCCCTCGCGCTGACGCCCCGGCGCGTCTAGATATCCCGGATTCTGCAGCGGCTCCGCCGCCTGCCATCCGGGAGATCGCGATGTTTCATCGGCCGCTGCTCGCCTGCCTCGTCACCGCGACCATCGCCGTCTCGCCTACTGCCCAGGCGCAGATGATGAAGACACCGGAGGCGCATGCACCGGCCAAGGCCGTGCCGAGTTCGAAGGGCGAGGTCGATCTCTCCTTCGCGCCGGTGGTGAAGCGGGCGGCACCCTCGGTGGTGAACGTCTACGCCTCGCATGTGGAGCAGCGCGGCACATCCCGCAGCGCCATGGACGAATTCATGCGCCGGTTCTTCGGTGAGCAGGGCTCGGGCCGCGGCCAGGGCATGCCGGGCGAGCGGGCGCAGAAGTCGCTCGGCTCCGGCGTCATCGTCGATGAGTCCGGCCTCGTCATCACCAACAACCACGTCATCGACAACATGAACGAAGTTCGTATCTCGCTCTCAGATCGGCGGGAGTTCGAAGCGAGCATCGTCCTGCGCGATCCGCGCACCGATCTCGCCGTGATCAAGATCAAGAGCCCCGTCGGCGGGCTCGTACCGATGCCCATGGGCGATTCGGAAGCTCTCGAGGTCGGCGACTTCGTCATGGCCATCGGCAACCCGTTCGGGGTCGGCCAGACGGTGACGCAGGGCATCGTCTCGGCCCTGGCGCGCACCCAGGTCGGTTCATCCGACTATCAGTTCTTCATCCAGACCGATGCCGCGATCAATCCGGGAAATTCCGGCGGTGCACTCGTCGATCTCAAGGGTCGGCTCGTCGGCATCAACACGGCGATCTATTCGCAATCGGGGGGGAGTCACGGCATCGGCTTCGCCATTCCCACCAGCATGGTCCGCGCCGTGGTCGAGACGGCCAAGGGTGGCGCCACCACCGTGCGTCGCCCCTGGCTTGGGGCACGGGTGCAGAACGTCACGCCCGACATCGCCGAGAGCATGGGCCTCGACCATCCGACCGGGGTCCTGGTTGCGAGCCTGCAGCCGAAGAGCCCGGCCGAAGAGGCCGGCCTGAAACGCGGCGACCTGATCCTCACGGTGGACGACAAGGTCGTCGACGATCCGGAAGCCTTCGGCTACCGCTTCGCCCTCAAAGGCATCAGCGGCACCGCGAAGTTCGGCATCCTACGCGGCACCACCCGCTCCACCGTCTCGGTCAAGCTTGCCTCCGCCCCCGAGACGCGGCCACGCGACGCGGTGAAGGTGCGCACGCGCTCGCCCTTCTTCGGGGCCACCCTGGTCAATACCTCGCCGGCCGTGGCCGAGGAGTTGCAGAAGGACTTCGCCAGCGAAGGCGTCGCGGTCTCGTCCATCGACGAAGGGTCCATGGCGGCCCGCGCCGGCCTCCAGATCGGCGACGTGATCGTCGCCATCAATGGCGTCCCGGTGACCACCACCAAGGACCTCGAGCGCCTGACCCGGTCAAGCTCGGGCATGTGGGAGATCGCGATCAATCGGGGCGGCGCCGTGCTGACGTCGGTGTTCGGAGGGTAGGGTCCGACGTGGGTTCACGCGGCCGGCATCCGGGGCCACCCGTCCGGATACGCTCGCGGAGAGCCAGGCGGCTCAGGTCCCGGCCTGGCTCATGCCGAACTCATGGCGGACGGAGACGACAATAATGCCGTCGCATGGCCGCGCCTGACCATCGACCAAACCCTGTTCATCCTGTTCTCATGGTGAGCCAAAAGGCTGCCCAGATGCATCATCCACGGGGCGGGCGGGTCACTCCTCGACCACGGTAAGGAGCACCCGCTGCACCGGGGTAGACCCGCCGAAACGCGGGGACGGAGCCATTTGCGGATTGCGGGATGACGCAGGCCACGTCTTCTATGCGTCGATGTCCGATCTCTTCGCTTCCGCCGGCCTACAGAACGATGCGCCGCGCCCGCTGGCCGACCGACTGCGCCCTCGCTCCCTCGCCGAGGTGGTGGGACAGGAGCACCTGACCGGGCCGGACGGCTCCCTGACCCGGCTCCTCAGCGGAAAATCCTTCGGCTCGCTCGTGTTCTGGGGGCCGCCGGGCACCGGCAAGACCACGGTGGCGCGTCTCCTGGCCCACGAGACCGATCTCAAGTTCGAGCAGATCTCGGCGATCTTCTCCGGTATCGCCGACTTGAAGAAGGTCTTCGAAGCGGCGCGCCAGCGCAGGACGATGGGGCAGGGGACGCTGCTCTTCGTGGATGAGATCCACCGCTTCAACCGGGCGCAGCTCGACGCTTTCCTTCCCGTCATGGAAGATGGAACCGTGACGCTCGTCGGCGCCACTACCGAAAACCCGTCCTTCGAGCTCAACGCCGCGCTGCTCTCGCGCGCCCGCGTCCTGCTGTTCCGCTCCCTCGACGATGCGGCCATCGCCAAGCTCCTGGTTCGCGCCGAGGCGTTGACCGAACGGCCGCTGCCTCTCGACGAAGAAGCGCGCGGCGTCCTCGTCCGCATGGCAGATGGCGATGGGCGCGCCTGCCTGACCCTGGCGGAAGAGGTCTGGCGCTCGGCCAAGCGCGACGAAATCTTCGATGCCGCGACCCTGCAGGACATCGTCCAGCGCCGGGCGCCGATCTACGACAAGAGCCAGGAAGGCCACTACAACCTCATCAGTGCCCTGCATAAGACGGTGCGCGGTTCCGACCCCGATGCGGCGCTCTACTATCTCTGCCGCATGCTCGACGGCGGGGAGGACAGGCTGTTCATCGCAAGGCGTCTCGTGCGCATGGCGGTGGAGGATATCGGGCTCGCCGATCCGCAGGCCCTGGTCGTTGCCACCGCCGCCAAGGATGCGTTCGACTTCCTCGGCTCGCCGGAGGGTGAGCTCGCACTGGCACAGGTCACCGTCTATCTCGCCTGCGCGCCGAAATCGAACGCGGTCTACAATGCCTATAAGGCCGCGACGCGGGTGGCCAAGGAGCACGGCTCGCTGCCGCCGCCCCGGACCATCCTCAACGGCTCGACCAAGCTCATGCGCAAGATCGGCTACGGCGAGGGCTACCGCTACGATCACGACGAGCCGGATGCGTTCTCGGGCCAGGATTACTGGCCCGAAGCGCTCGGCCGGCAGCGTTTCTACGAGCCCACCGACCGGGGCATGGAAACCCGCTACGGCGACCGCCTCGACCATTGGGAAGCCTTGAGGAAGCAACGCCGTGACGAGGAGCGCTGATCTCTTCGTCAGCTCCTAAATCCCGTGATAGGGCGGCGCTCAGTCATGCAGAAGGCCACCCACGACCATGCGCGCCTATCGTAGCCTCGCCACCCGCTTTGCCCGCATCGGCGCCGTCGAGGACGCCGCAGGCATCCTCGGTTGGGACGCCCAGACGCTGATGCCCAATGGCGCGGCGGAAGGCCGGGCCGAGCAGCTCGCCCAATTGCGGGTCATTGCCCACGAGATCCTCACCGCCACCGAGACCGGTGACCTGATCGCACAGGCCTCGGACGACGAGGCCGGCCTCGGTGCCTGGGAGCGGGCCAACCTGCGTGAGATGCGCCGCGCCTACCTTCATGCCTCGGCCGTGCCGGGCGATCTCGTCGCCGCGAGTTCCAAGGCCTCGTCCCGCTCCGAGATGGTCTGGCGGGAAGCGCGGGCGACATCCGACTTCGCGATGCTGGCGCCTCATCTCGCCGAGACCCTGCGCCTGCAACGGCAGGTCGGGGAGGCGAAGGGCGCCGCTCTGGGCCTCGCGCCCTACGACGCGCTCCTCGACGGCTACGATCCCGGCATGCGCCGGGCGGTGATCGACCCGCTCTTCTCGGAGCTTCGCGCGACACTGCCGGGCCTGATCGGGACGATCCGCGACCGACAGGCGATGATGCCGGCGCCGATGCCATTGCCGGGACCGTTCCCGGTGGAGGCGCAGAAGGCCCTGGGTTTGACGCTGATGCGCGCTGCCGGGTTCGATTTCGAGCGCGGACGGCTCGATATTAGCCTGCACCCGTTCTGCGGCGGGGCCACCGACGACGTGCGCATCACCACGCGTTACGACGAGGCCGACGCCACCCGCGCTCTCATGGGCGTGCTGCATGAGACGGGTCACGCCCTCTACGAGCAGGGCCGGCCGCCTACGTGGCTGCACCAGCCCGTGGGGAATGCCCGAGGGATGAGCCTGCACGAGAGCCAGTCGCTTCTGATCGAGATGCAAGCCTGCCGCTCCGCCGAGTTCTGTGCCTATCTTGCGCCTCGTCTGCGCGATGTTTTCGCAGGCGAGGGGAGCGCCTGGGACGCGGAGAACCTGCACTGCCTCTACACGCGGGTGGAGCCGGGCCTGATTCGGGTCGATGCCGACGAGGTGACGTATCCGGCGCACATCCTCCTGCGCTACGACCTCGAAACGGCGATGATCTCCGGCGACCTCGCCATCACCGATCTGCCGGGCGCGTTCGACGAAGGCATGCGCGATTTGCTCGGTATCGTCGTGCCGAGCGACCGGCTCGGCTGCCTTCAGGATATCCACTGGCCCGGCGGCAGCTTCGGCTATTTCCCGACCTACACCCTCGGCGCTATGGCGGCGGCGCAGCTGTTCCGCGCCGCCCGCGAAAGTCTGCCCGGCATCCCCGCCGATCTGGCGCAAGGCGATTTCACCGCCTTGCGCGGGTGGCTGCGCGAGAACGTCCACCAGCGCGGCAGTTTCCTGGAGACGGACGAACTCTTCGTGGCCACCACCGGCAAGCCCCTGGGTGCCGAGGATTACATGCGCCACCTGCGCCACCGCTATCTCGGGGAAGGCTGAACGCTCGCATCGGCTGGTTGCGAATCGGTTGCGGCGTGGCGATCCTTCGCGGGGTCGGACGTCCCTCGGGGTTTGCCGCTGCAGCCAGGGCGCTATGCTCATGGCCGATTCAACCATCCGACCGGCCCGGCTCCGGGGAAAGGCGCGTTTACATGGTCGTCATCGTCGCAGTGATCGGGATCGTGGGTGCCGTGCTGTTCTGGATCATCCGCGCACATGGCACCGCGACGGCGCTGAGGGAGGTCAATCGCGACACGAAGGGACTTCAGCGCCGGGCAAAGTCGACCCTGGAGGAGATCATCGGCACGCCGCTGAAGCGAGTGCGGGACGTCAGGCTCGCTGCAGTGATCCTCATGATCCAGCTGGTGCGCACGGGCAGCCCCGTCACCGCCGCCGAGAAAACCAAGATTCTGGAATTCATGGATTCTCCGCTTCAGATCGATTCGATCTCAGCCATGTTCGAGCGAGCCTGGACCTATACCGAGGCCCGGCGGCCGTTCTCGCTGGTGGCCGACGAATTGCTGCCCCTGCTGCGGGACAACCTGACCGAGGCCGAGCGCCTGCACTTCATCGACATGCTCTCGCAAGTCGCCAGCGCACATTCGGCCGCGAGCGAGCTGCAGCGCGAAGCGATCGTGCGGCTCAAGCGCCGGCTCACCGGTGGGAGCCCTGCGTTGAAGGCGAGCCGGGCCGGCGATTTCGGTCGTTGAGACCGGTGGACCCGGCGGAGCGCAGCCTGTAGGTCGGCGGCCCCCCCTTTCCAGCGGACAGACCGTCCGGAGATCCTACATGGCGGCCTGTGGCCTCGATTTCGGCACGTCCAACACCACGCTCGGCCTCGTCACCGAGCGAGGGCCGGCCCTGCTGCGGCTGGAGGGCGACCACGTCACGATTCCCAGCGCGATCTTTTTTCCACCGGGGGGGACGCCCCTCGTCGGCCGCGCAGCCATGGCGGAGTATGTCGAGGGCACGCCGGGCCGGCTGATGCGCAGCCTCAAATCGGTGCTGGGTTCCTCCCTGCTCGAGGAGACGACGCCGGTGGGGCGTGAGCGCATCCGCTTCCGCGACGTCATCGCCCGTTATCTCTCCGCCGTGAAGACGCGGGCCGAGGCGCAGGCCGGAACGGCCATCGACACAGTGGTCCACGGCCGCCCGGTCCATTTCGTCGATGGCGACCCGGAGGGCGACGCCCGTGCCGAGGATGCCCTGCGCGAGATCGCCCGGAGCATCGGCTTCCGCCACGTCTCGTTCCAATACGAGCCCATCGCGGCGGCGCTCGATTACGAGCAGCAGGTGACGGGGGAGGAGATCGCGCTCATCGCCGATATCGGCGGCGGCACGTCGGACTTCTCCATCGTGCGGCTCTCCCCCGAGCGCCATGCCAAGGTCGACCGGTCCGGCGACATCCTCGCCAATGACGGCGTGCGCATCGGCGGCACCGACTTCGACCGGCGTCTCAGCCTTGGCACGGTGATGCCGCTGTTTGGCCTCGGCAGCCCGATGAACCGGGGCGATCTCGACGTGCCGAGCGGCTATTTCCACGATCTCGCCACCTGGTCGAGCATCAATCGGCTCTACAACGCCAAGACTTTGCGCGAGATCGAGGAAGTCCGCCGCGACGCGCGTCGGCCGGACCTGATCGCTCGGCTCTACACCGTCGTGGAGGCCGAGCGCGGGCATTCCCTCGCGATGGAGGTGGAGGGCGCCAAGATCGCAGCCTCGGATGCGGGCCAGGGCGGCGTGGCCCTCGGCTGGGTCGAGCCGGGCCTCGCCGCCACTCTCGACCATGCCGGCCTCGTGGCTCAGACGGAGGAGCTCTCGCGGCGCATCGCCGAAAGAATCGGTCGTTGCCTGAACCAGGCGGGATTGCCGGCGGAGGGCATCGACGCCCTGTTCCTCACCGGCGGGTCGACGGGTCTGCCGCATGTCCGCGCCGCTTTGGTGGCGGGCGTGCCGAACGCCCGCGTCGTCGACGGCGACACGTTCGGCTCCGTCGGGACGGGCCTCACGATTGAGGCGGGTCGCCGCGCGGCCTGACCTCCGGTTCATGCAGCGCCCCATTCTCGAAGCGCTTTGCCGAGAGGGGCGAGGGTGTTACGAGCACTCGATGACCACCAGACCACCATCACGCGGCAATGCCGGACGCAAAGGTTCCGGCGCCGGCAAGGGCCGGCCGCCCGGCAGCGGCGGCAAGCCCTACCGTCCCGGCAAGCCCGGCGCGTTCCGCAGGCCCGACCGCGAAGGCACCGGCCCGCGCACGAGCGCCCTCGACGCCGCCCATCGCGCGGCGCAGTTGCGCGGCGAGGCCGACAAGCGCGCGCCCTGGCGGCCCGGCGATGCCCCTGAGACGCCGGACGACGACCAAGCCTCGGTTCCCCGCGCTCCTCGGACGCGGTCGCCCCGTAACGAGGTCGCGGCGAAAGCCTTCGACACGCCGCGTCCGCGCCGTACCGGCGCCAAGCCCCCGGAACCGGCGGTCGAGGGACCGACCCGGCGCGAGCAGCGCGCGGCCGCCTCCGCGACCCTCGCCTCCGGCGTGCAGACGCTGATCGTCGAGGAGGACGAGGCTGAGATGCGGATCGACCGCTTCCTGACCACGCGTTTTCCGCAACTGCCCTTCACCCGTGTCCAGAGCATCGTCCGCAAGGGCGAGCTGCGGGTTGACGGCAAGCGCGCCAAGCCGAACGACCGCCTCCTGCCGGGCATGAGCGTGCGCGTGCCGCCCCTCAAGCTCGACCCGGTGGCGGAACGGCCGCGCAGTGTCGCGCGTGACGCCACCGACGCCGACTTCCTGCGCTCGCTCATCCTCTACGAGGATGCGGACATGATGGTGCTGAACAAGCCCTTCGGCCTCGCGGTCCAGGGCGGCTCCGGCACCGTGCGCCACGTGGACGGGCTGCTGGAGGCCCTGACCGGGCCGGACGGGCAGAAGCCGCGCCTCGTCCACCGCCTCGACAAGGACACCGCCGGTTGCCTCATCGTCGCCAAGACACGCCTGGCGGCGGCGACCCTCGCCAAGAGCTTCCGATCGCGGTCCGCCCGCAAGGTCTACTGGGCGCTCACCGCCGGTGTCCCGCGCGTGCCTCAGGGCCGGATCTCGACCTACCTTGCCAAGGAGGAAGCCCCCGACGGCGACGCCCGGATGCGGGTAGCCCAGCACGGCGACGACGGCGCCGCCCATGCGCTGACCTATTACGCCATGGTCGACAATGCGGCGCAGAAGCTGTCCTGGCTTTCACTGAAGCCCGTGACCGGGCGCACGCATCAGCTCCGCGCCCATGCCGCGCATATCGGCCATCCCATCGTCGGGGATCCGAAATATTTCAGCGTCGAGAACTGGGCCTTGCCGGGAGGTATCCAGAACCGCTTACACCTGCTGGCACGCCGCATCGTCATCCCGCATCCGCGCACGCTGAAGCCGGTGGACGTGACGGCGCCGCTGCCGCCGCATATGGCGCAGAGTTGGAACCTGCTGGGCTTCGACGCCTCGCGCTACGATCCCATCGTCGAGGCGCCGGAGGCGTGATCCGCTTTGGCCGCATCGGCGGGGAGGATCCGCGGATGCGCCTTGGCAATCGGGCGCCATGCCTTATCCTTGTGGTCGACCTCACCCGTCGTTGCAGCGAGAACCCATGCCGATGACGTTCGCGACCATGGCCAGCACCGCCCTGATCGGCCTGTTCGTGTGCTTCGGATCAGCGTCGCTGACGTCTGAGGCTGTCGCGCAGGCGGCGGGTCCACAGCAGAATCCGCCGAGTCCTGCGGCAAAAGCGGCTCCCGCTCCGGCGGTGCAGAATCAGGCACCGCCGCCTCCCTCCGTAGGCCGCCATGGATCGCAGGTGCGGGCGGGCGACCGCAGGCGACGGTCCTATGCCAGCTGTAATCGGTTGTCGCATGCGCGCGGCCTGCGCGGCGGCGTGCGACGTCGCTTCCTGATCCGCTGCAAGCTCGGCTACGAGCGCCAGAAGCCCGGACAGGTTCCGGCCCAGCAATCGCCGCAGGGGCGCCAGCCGTGATGCGGCCATGCGGGACGGTCCCGTGAAGCTCGTCGTCTTCGACGTCGACGGGACGCTCGTCGACAGCCAGCACCTCATCGTCGCCGCGCAAGGCATGGCCTTCGCCGAACACGGCATCGAAGCGCCCGCGCGTGCGGTGGCCCTCTCCGTCGTCGGGCTCTCCCTGCCGCAGGCCTTCCGGCGCCTCGTTGGCGAGGATGGGCCCGTGGAGGGCCTGTCCGAGAGCTACAAGCGCGCCTTCAACACCCTACGGCTCGATCCCGCCTATGAGGAACCGCTCTTCCCTGGCATGGCCGACCTGATCGAACGCCTGCGCGCCCGCGACGACCTTCGGCTCGGGGTCGCCACGGGAAAATCCCGACGTGGGGTCGACCGTCTGATCGAAAGTCATGGCTGGGGCGACGTCTTCGCCACCATCCAGACCGCGGACGACGCACCATCGAAGCCCGATCCGGCGATGCTGCATCAGGCGATGGCCGAGGTTGGCGCGTTGCCGGAGACCACGGTGATGATCGGAGACACCACCTACGACATGGACATGGCGGTCAGTGCCGGCGCGGCCGCCATCGGTGTCGCGTGGGGCTACCACCCGCCGGGTGCCTTGCTCGGAGCCGGGGCGGTGACCGTGGTGGAAACCGCCTCCGCGCTGGCGGATCTATTCTCGGGAAGTTTTCGCGAGTCCGGCGCGGGCACCAGCATCGGCGACCTCGCGTCCGACTAGACGCGGTACCGGAACAGCGATCTAACCCGGCTCAGCGCTCGCGGGCCGATGCGCGATGCGCTAGAACCCCGCCCCATGAGCAACGACGATCCCGCCGGCTGGCTCGGCGCCTCCGATGCCCCTCCCGTTCACGACCCACACCGTGCCGTGCGCGCGCAGACGCGTGTCGCCCTGCCGAAGCGGTTCTACGCGGAGGCCGATCTCACAGACGACGAAGGCGGGTTTCGCCTGACCCTCGATGGACGGTCCGCCAACACGCCGGCGCGCAACCCGCTGCGCCTGCCGACGCGGGCGCTGGCCGAGGCCGTGGCCGCCGAATGGGCAGCGCAGGTCGAGTTCATCGACCCGTCGACCATGCCGCTGACGCGCCTCGCCAACACCGCCATCGACGGCGTCGCCCCCCGCCGCGAGGCGGTGATCGACGACCTCTCGGCCTATGCCGGAACGGATCTCGTCGCCTACCGCGCCGCCGACCCGGAACGCCTCGTGGCCGATCAGGCCCGCGCCTGGGATCCGGTGATCGAATGGGCACACGAGGCCTTTGATGCGCGCCTCATCCTCAGCGAGGGGGTGATGCACGTCACCCAACCCGAGACGTCGGTGACCGCCTTGTGCGGCGCGATCGAAGCGGTCGAAGGGCCGTTCCGGCTGGCGGCTCTCCACACGATGACTACGCTCACGGGCTCGCTCCTCATCGCGCTGGCCACCCTGCACGGACGCCTGACCCCGCAGGAATCCTGGGCGGCGGCACATGTGGACGAGGCCTATCAGGCCAGTGTCTGGGGAAGCGACGCCGAGGCGGAAGCGCGCCATGTCCTGCGCAAGACCGAATTCGAGTCTGCGGCGGAGTTGGCAAAGCTTGCCCGTTAAATCCATTTTCGCTGCCTGCCCTCCGTGCTAAGGCGCTTTTGACTCTGAACCGCCAAGCCATGCCCAAACATGCGGTATGGCGCCAATTCCTCGCACCCATCTCAAGGCTCACCGCGCATGAAGGATATTCTCGAGAAGCTCGAAGAGCGGCGCGCTCAGGCTCGCCTCGGCGGCGGTGAAAACCGCGTCGTGGCCCAGCACAAGCGTGGCAAGCTGACGGCGCGCGAGCGCATCGAGCTCCTCCTCGACCATGGGTCGTTCGAGGAATTCGACATGTTCGTGCAGCACCGCTCCACCGATTTCGGGATGGAGAAGCAGAAGATCCCCGGTGACGGCGTGGTGACCGGCTGGGGCACCATCAACGGGCGCACCGTCTTCCTGTTCTCGAAGGACTTCACCGTCTTCGGCGGCTCGCTCTCGGAAACGCATGCCGCGAAGATCGTCAAGGTCCAGGACATGGCGCTGAAGATGCGGGCCCCAATCATCGGCATCTTCGATGCCGGTGGCGCCCGCATCCAGGAAGGCGTCGCGGCTTTGGGCGGCTACGGCGAGGTGTTCCGCCGCAACGTCGCCGCCTCCGGCGTCATTCCGCAGATCTCCGTCATCATGGGCCCCTGCGCGGGCGGCGACGTCTACTCGCCGGCCATGACCGACTTCATCTTCATGGTCCGCGACACGAGCTACATGTTCGTCACCGGCCCCGACGTGGTGAAGACCGTGACCAACGAAGTGGTGACGGCCGAGGAACTCGGCGGCGCCAAGGTCCACACCACCAAGTCCTCCATCGCCGACGGCTCGTTCGAGAACGACGTGGAGGCGCTGCTCCAGGTCCGCCGCCTCGTCGACTTCCTGCCCGCCAACAACATCGACGGCGTGCCGGAGATCGAGAGCTTCGACGACCCGCTGCGCCTCGACAAGTCCCTCGACACCCTGATCCCGGACAACCCGAACAAGCCCTACGACATGGGCGAGTTGATCCGGCGCGTGGCCGACGAGGGCGATTTCTTCGAGATCCAGGCGACCTATGCCCGCAACATCATGACGGGCTTCGGCCGCATCGAGGGCCGCACCGTCGGTTTCGTCGCCAACCAGCCAATGGTGCTGGCCGGCGTGCTCGATTCCGACGCCTCCCGCAAGGCGGCCCGCTTCGTGCGCTTCTGCGACGCCTTCTCGATCCCGATCGTGACCTTCGTCGACGTGCCGGGCTTCCTGCCGGGTACCGCCCAGGAATACGGCGGCCTCATCAAGCACGGCGCCAAGCTGCTCTTCGCTTACAGCCAAGCCACCGTGCCGCTGGTGACGATCATCACCCGCAAAGCCTTCGGCGGCGCCTACGACGTGATGGCCTCCAAGCACGTGGGTGCGGACATCAACTACGCTTGGCCGACCGCGCAGATCGCGGTGATGGGCGCCAAGGGCGCGGTCGAGATCATTTTCCGAAGCGAGATCGGCGATACCGACAAGATCGCGGCACGGACCAGCGAATACGAGGACCGTTTCCTCTCGCCCTTCGTCGCGGCCGAGCGCGGCTATATCGACGAGGTGATCATGCCCCACTCGACCCGCAAACGCATCGCCCGGGCGCTCGGCATGCTCCGCACCAAGGAGATGGAGCAACCCTGGAAGAAGCACGACAACATCCCGCTCTGAGCAATAGAAGGCTTCCCCCCGGGGAAGCCTGTTCCCAGCGGCCCGCCGCGAAGCGGACGGCGGGCCGGGACGTGAGGTGCGGGAGCGGCGATGACGTCTTTGGCCATCCCAATCTCCACCTCATCGTCAGGCGCCGCGGCAGCGCAGTCGAGAAAGGCTCCAGCCGGACCTGAGCGAACGAAAGAGCTCCTCAAGGCCCACATACGCGGGGCACCTCCGGATGAGGTGGTTCGATGGGATGGATGAGCGTGCTCAGCCGACCGTCCGTTCGAAGTTCCGGCTCCGTCCGGTCAGGATGATCCGACGGTCGTCCCAGAAGGCCGCCATACCTACCAAATGCTCGGCACCCTCACCCCTATCGCGATTGTTCCCGGACGCAGCCAGGATGATCCGACGCAGGAGGGGCACATCGATAGCTTGACGCCGATGGTTCGCGGCTTGCACCGCCAAGGGCCGGCTACCAGGTCGCTGGGTTGGGTTGGACCGGAACCTCCGCTTTGAGCATCCCCAACGCCCCATCATGGCAAGACAAACAGGACCTTTTCTTTCGAGGGCACTGTCGGCACCGACGTGAACAAACCTGCAAATCCCTATCACCGATTGCCGTCACCTCGATACGGAAATAAACCGCCCCGACGATGATTGCCTTAAAAACTTACCGCCCCTCGTTTTTCAGTTGCAACCTTCAATTTGACCGTTACGCTCAATCTAGTGATCAAAATCCTTATTGGATAGATTCTAGGATTCGCCATGCCGACTATTAAACTCACGGTAGGTGCAGGTTACAATGGTGACGATTCCATCACTGTATTTCCCCCGCAACGGTATGACGACGATCCGGAAGCAGATATTTTTGTCCGATCCGTCGGAGTCGATGAGCGGCTCGTAATTCGCGATAGCGATGGAGACGGGACGACATTGTTCTACTTTTCTGAAGACCGCTTGTCGCACCATGCTACGGCGTTTTCGGGAGGCTACGATTTCAACTTTTCCGACCGCCTTGGAAAAACGACGCTCGAGGGCGGAAATTTCGCCGACCTCCTGACCGGCGGATCCGGCTCGGACAGCCTTCTTGGCGGGCTCGGAGGCGACACGCTCAATGGTCGTCGCGGCAACGACGTGCTGGAAGGAGGCGCTGGCGCCGACATCCTGAACGGCAGCTTGGGAACCGACACGGCGAGCTACCAAAATTCCTCAGCGGGCGTCACCGTCAACCTGAACACGGGGGTCAATCGAGGTGGCGATGCCGAAGGCGACGTCTTGATCAGTATCTCCAGGATCAATGGCAGCACCCATGGAGACGATCTTACGGGCAGCGCGGCCGCCAATACCTTGATCGGCAATGGAGGGAGCGACTCTCTTTACGGCCTCGGGGGAAATGACCGCTTGGTCGTTGCCAATAGTCCCGTGATCGTCGACGGAGGCACGGGGAAAGACGCATTGATCGTCACAGGCGCAATCGAACTTACGGACAGCAACTTCAGGAATATCGAAAAAACTTACGTTCGGAACGGTGGAGATGTGTCGTTCGAGTTGGTGACCCATGGTCAAACCATCGTATCTCAAACGACTTCGGAGATTGGTACACTTATCAATGGTTCGCAGGGAAACGATCGGATCTCGTCCGGTGACGGCAGCGATATCATCATTGGTGGAACCGGTAACGACAAGCTTTTTTCAGGTTTAGGCGAGAACATCTTTGGCTATGAAAATGCCAATTTTGGGCGAGACAATATCTATGACTTTGAAGTGAATACTGATCGTCTGCTCATAACGTCCATCGCGAGAAGCTTCAGCGACGTTGAAATCAAGGCGATCAACGACGGTCAGGATACACAGATCACGTTCGCCAGGATTGCAGACGCGTCGCAAAAAATAATTCTGCACGATGTCGTAGCATCGAGCCTGACGGAGGGAAGTTTTATCATCTAGTCGTTCCTGAACGGCAACTCACCCCAAGACATGAGCATGCGTGGGACAGACAGACGCGGCTCGTTGCCATGAGTGTACTTCGACCAGCAGTACACTCGGGCGACAGAGACATATTTTTATTCGAGACTCGAAGGCACTGGGCTCCGGAGGCGGTTTCGGGTCCGGGCCGACGATCGTGCTTCAGGCGGCACCCCGCTCGAAGATCAGGTTCAGCCGAGTGCGGGCGATCTGCCGATAACCTCGGGCCTCGAGCAGACCGACGAGGTCGATCTGCCATTGCGCCGTGCCATCCTCGATGACGAGCAGACGAGGGTGCAGGGAGACCGGTGCCTCGCGGAAGAACGGCTCCAGGATCAGATCCTCGGCACCCTCCACATCCAGCTTGATCGCGTCGATGCGGGTGATGCCCTCGCCCTGGGCGAGCCCAAGCAGGGTGACCGCCGGCACGCGGATCTGCGCGCCCTCGTTGGTGCCGACGATCTTCAAGCTCGATTCGCCACGGTTGCGCGGGTCAACGAACAGCGTCAGTTCGCCGGCCTTGTCGGCTACTGCGCAGGCCACCGCCTTCACTGTGCCGAACGGGTTCTGGGCGATGTTGTAGGTCAACCGGTCGAACACGTCGGGCTGCGGCTCGACGGCGAGGATGCGAGCACCCGGACCGGCGAAAGCAGCGACGAACAGGGCGTAGGCGCCGATATTCGCGCCGATATCGAGGAAGGTGCAGCCCGGCTTCAGGCGTGAGGCCAGCAGCGCCCGCTCTTCGGGATCGAAGAATTGCGGGGTAAACAGCACCTTCTTCTCGCAATTGTTGTTGTAGGGGTGCAGCCGCATGCGCGCGCCGAACCGCTCCACGTCGAGGGGCCGTCCATGCAGCATCGTGATGGCCAGCCGGCGCAGAAAGAAGCCGATGCGCCGCCCCGCCCAACTCTTGCCGGAGAGCGTCACGGTGCGGTCGGTGATACGCGCCACCAGCCCTCGGGGCGCGTAGGTGCCGAAAGGCTGGATGGCGGAAGATTGCGTGTCAGTCATTGTGGTGGGTGATGCCAGCCCGACAGGCGCACGGCAAGCATCGCCTGTCGTTCGACGCTGTGGGCTAGACCTGCACAAATCGGCGTCGTGCCTACAAACAACGCAGCCTCGAGATTATCCCCTGCGCAAGCGATCATCGGAGAGGCACCATCGGCAACCCTCGAGACCTCCGGAATCATAGGTGGAAACGGGACCGTCCTAGGGGAAAAAACGGGATGCTGCAGCGACATCTCAGAATCATTCGACATGGCACGCGCCGTGCGAATGCCCCGACGTGGGCAACGGCGCCCGCGAGAGACGCCTCCGAAATCGGGCGGCTCGTGCTCACTGTGGCGTGAGCGACCAATCTCTCCCCACCCCGCAATGGGGGCCACTCGCACCGAGTGCCGGGAGACATCAGATCGCCTGGAGCCTCTCCGCATGCAGTCCCAAAAAGCCACCCGAATCGATCTGTTCAGTCTGGCCACGCCGCAGATGCGCGCGTTCCATATCACATGGCTCGCCTTTTTCGTCTGCTTCTTCGCCTGGTTCGCGGTCGCGCCGCTGATGCCGGTGATCAAGGGCGAGTTCGAGCTCACCAACGATCAGGTCTACAACATCAACATCGCCGCGGTCGGCATCACCATCCTGGTGCGCCTGCTGATCGGGCCGATGTGCGATCGGTTCGGCCCCCGCCTGACCTATACCGGCCTTCTGATCCTCGGATCGGTCCCGGTGATCGGCATCGCCTTCGCCAACTCCTATGAGAGCTTCCTGTTCTTCCGCCTCGCCATCGGAGCCATCGGGGCGAGCTTCGTCATCACCCAGTTCCACACCTCGGTGATGTTCGCGCCGAACGTGGTGGGCACCGCCAATGCCACCGTGGGCGGCTGGGGCAATGCCGGCGGCGGCGTCACCCAGAGCGTGATGCCGCTGATCCTCGCGGCCCTCGTCAGCGTCGGCGTCGAGAAGACGATGGGCTGGCGTCTGTCGATGATCGTGCCGGGCGTGATGATGCTCGTCGTCGCCTTCCTCTACTTCCGGTTCACGCAGGACACGCCCGAAGGCAACATCATGGAGCTGCGCGCCCGCGGCATCGCGGTGGATTCCGGCAAGAAGGGCGGCTGGGCGGTCTTCAAGCAGGCGATGACGAATTACCGGGTGTGGATGCTCGCCATCACCTACGGCGCCTGTTTCGGCGTCGAGATCTTCATCCACGCGGTGGCGGCGACCTATTATGTCGAGCGCTTCAGCCTCGATCTGACCCAGGCCGGCATGGCGGCGGGCAGTTTCGGCTTGCTGGCCCTGTTCGCCCGCGCGCTCGGCGGCATCGCCTCGGACCGGGTCGCACGCTCGAAGGGCCTCGACGGCCGCACCTTGCTCCTGTTCGCCCTGATGGTCGGCGAAGGAATCGGCCTCCTCGCCTTCGCCTATGCCGGCTCGGTGGTACTGGCCGTCGTCGCCATGCTCGCCTTCGGCCTGTTCACCCACATGGCCTGCGGCGCCACCTACGCCCTCGTGCCGTTCATCGACCGCAAGGCGCTCGGCGGCGTTGCCGGTATCATCGGCGCCGGCGGCAATGTCGGCGCCGTGGCGGCGGGCTTCCTGCTCAAGGGTGTCGGCAACCTGCCCGGCGCTCTGTTCATCCTCGGCATCGCCGTGCTGATCTCGTCGCTCTGCGCAATCTCGGTGCGCTTCTCGCTCACGCACAAGGAGACTGAGCAGAAACTCTACGACGAGGCGGTCGCCCAGCGCGCCGTCACCAGCGGACAGCCCGCCTTCGCCTGAGCGACGATCCCACTGGGGGCTGCAGCGCAGGCTGCGGTCCCTTGGTCGTTTGATCCGGCAAGGGAGGAAACGGCTCCCTGCCCGGATACCTGGGCGTCAACGGAAGGTGATCCAGATTCCAGCAAAGGCCCCTGCGCGGCTCTCGGTGATCGATCCAAATTGGGTTCTGCTACGCTTCAACCGCTTCAAGGTGTGTGCGGAGGTAATTGGCCGTCGATCCATTTGAAATCCGTTACGCCAACGCAGCCTGGAGCTTCGAAAAGCAGCTCCGCCAATCCTCACGATAGGCATTCCGGACGTCTGCGCTGACGATGCGGCGATGGGTGAGCGTGATCTCCGTAGCCCGGTCGCCGACGGAGAGCAGATCGACATGGATCAGAGTCTCGCCGATGCACAGGAGCGGGTTCGGCCCCTCATACGTCCAGGTCTGATGCAGAGAATGCCCCCGCCTGATCTCCTCGTAGTGCCCGGTCACGGAATGGGACTCTCCATCCGGATCGCGCCGCCGCAATAGAAACGCGCCGCCGACCCGCAGGTCGGTCTCCGCGAGTTCCATGACGGAGGCGCCGGGCGCGAGCCAGCGCATGATGAGCTGAGGATCGGTCCAGGCACGGAAAACGTCCGGATGCGGGGCGCGCACGACGTGTTTGAGGACGACAACGGGTACGATCTGAATCATGGGCCGTTCGTATCCTCGCAAATCGACCGGGACGACCCGACCGGAGCGGTGCCGCTGTGACGATCACACCGTTCATCGCGCCGGAGACGCCGAGCAGCAAGGGGAGTTAAGCCGGCCGAACCCGCGCGAAACGAGGAAAAAGCTTTCCTGTCACCGCTTCGGATATTCGCACCTTGCCTCCGTTCCGTTCAGGGGCGAATTTGACGGCCCATGGAGGCCGTCCATCGACCGACGGAGCCTTCCATAAAAGGTATAGACAAGCCCGATGCAGACCTTCGATTCCGACGGGACCACCATCGCCTATATCGACGTGCCGGCGAAGGGCGGCAGCGGCGATCCGATCGTACTGATCCACGGATTTGCCTCGAACCATTCCGTGAACTGGGTCAACACGCTTTGGGTGAAGACCCTGTCCGAGGCGGGGCGCCGGGTCGTCGCCCTCGACAATCGCGGGCATGGCGAGAGCGAGAAGCTCTACGATCCGGAGGCTTACGGCTCCGACATCATGGCGCAGGACGCGCGGCGGCTGCTCGACCATCTCGGCATCGCCCGCGCCGACATCATGGGCTATTCCATGGGCGCGCGGATCGCGGCCTATCTCGCCCTCGATGAGCCGGCGCGGGTACGTTCGGTGCTTCTCGGCGGTCTCGGATTGCATCTGGTCGAGGGCAAAGGACTGCCGAACGGGATCGCCGAGGCCCTGGAAGCGCCCCCCGGCGAGAAGGCGCCCAACCTCACCGCCGCCGCTTTCCGCACCTTCGCCGAGCAGACGAAGAGCGATCTCAGAGCGCTGGCCGCCTGCATGCGCGGCTCGCGCCAAACACTGTCGCGGGAAGAGGTCTCACAGATCGAGGCGCCGACCCTTGTCACGGTGGGCACGCTCGACACGGTTGCCGGCTCGGCCCCGGCGCTGGCTGCCCTCATGCCCAATGCCAGGAGCCTGGAACTTCCCAACCGCGATCACAGCACGGCGGTGGGCGACAAGCAGCACCGGCAGGGCGTCCTGGCCTTCCTCGACGGGCGACCCTGAGGAGGATCAGCTCTTCAGCCGGTAGCCGGTGCGAAAGATCCACGTCACGCTGCCGAGGCAGAGGGCGAGGAAGACCAGGGTCATCGCGAGGCTGATCTCGACCCGCACGTCGGAGGTGCCGAAGAAACTCCAGCGGAAGCCGCTGATGAGGTAGACGACCGGGTTGACGAGGCTGACCGCGCGCCAGAACGGCGGCAGCATCTCGATGGAATAGAAGCTGCCGCCGAGGAAGGTGAGGGGCGTCACCACCAGAAGCGGCACGAGCTGGAGCTTCTCGAATCCGTCCGCCCAGAGGCCGATGAGGAAGCCGAACAGGCTGAACGTCACCGCCGTGAGGAGCAGGAACGCCGCCATCCAGAGCGGATGCTCGATCCGCAAGGGAACGAACAGGGCAGCGGTGGCGAGGATGATCAGGCCGATCAGGATGGATTTCGACGCGGCCGCGCCGACATAGCCGAGCACGATCTCGAAGGGAGAGACCGGCGCCGACAGGATCTCGTAGATCGTGCCGGCAAAGCGCGGAAAGTAGATGCCGAAGGAGGCGTTGGCGATGCTCTGCGTCAGGAGCGAGAGCATGATCAGCCCCGGCACGATGAAGGCGCCATAGGCGATGCCATCCACCGAGGCCATACGCGACCCGATCGCTGCGCCGAAGACCACGAAGTAGAGCGATGTGGCGATGACCGGCGCGACGATGCTCTGCAACCCCGTGCGCCAGAACCGGGCCATCTCGAAGCGGTAGATCGCACCAACCGCCGGCCAGTTCATCGACAACGGATTCATGCCTGCTCCCTCACGAGATCGACGAAGATGTCCTCCAGCGAACTCTGGCTGGTGGAGAGATCGCGGAAGGGGATGCCAGCGGCGGCGAGGTCGGTGAGGAGCGTGGTGATCCCGGTGCGCTCACTCTTGGTGTCGTAGGTGTAGACGAGTTCCTGGCCATCCACCGACAGGGTCAGGCCGTGCGGAGCCAGCTCGTCCGGCAGGGCGGGAAGGGGGTTCTGCAATTGCAGGGTCAGTTGCTTCTTGCCGAGCTTGCGCATCAGCTCGGCCTTCTCTTCCACCAGGATGATCTCGCCCTTCCGGATCACGCCGACGCGGTCGGCCATCTCTTCGGCCTCGTCGATGTAATGGGTGGTGAGGATGATGGTGACGCCCTGATCTCGGAGTTTGCGCACCAACCGCCACATGTCCTGGCGCAGTTCCACGTCGACACCGGCCGTCGGCTCGTCGAGGAACAGGATGCGAGGTTCGTGACTGAGCGCCTTGGCGATGAGTACGCGCCGCTTCATACCCCCGGACAGGGTCATGATGCGGCTGTCCTTCTTGTCCCACAGTGACAGGTCGCGCAGGACCCGCTCGATATGGGCAGGGTCGGGTCTCATGCCGAACAGGCCCCGACTGAAGCTCGTCGTGTCCCACACCGTCTCGAATGCGTCGGTGGTGAGCTCCTGCGGTACGAGACCGATGGCCCTGCGCGCCTCGCGGTAATCCGCCCCGATCTCGTGGCCATCCACCGTGACGGTACCGGAGCTCGCGCGGACGAGTCCGCAGACGACGCTGATCAGCGTCGTCTTCCCGGCGCCGTTAGGACCGAGAAGGGCGAAGATCTCACCCTTTTTGATGTCGAGGTGAATATTCTTGAGGGCATGGAGGCCGGAGGCGTAGACCTTCGACAGGCCGGATATGGAGATGATCGGCGGCATCTGATCTCCATGGATTATTTTTGTGGGGATGGGCGTGCGCGCCGCCTTACCACGATAGGGGGTGCGGCCCGCGAGTGTGATGCGGCACGTCAGGAAACGAAAAAGCCGCCCGGTGGGCGGCTTTCACGAAACGATCGTTCTTAAAAACGTCAGGCCCGGAGACGGCCCTTGACCTCATCGAGACTGGAACGGACCAGCGACAGGGCGGCGTCGCCCTGCATGCGCTCGCGGAGCACCACCTCGGACACTTTCACGGCTGCGTCGGCTGCGGCGGCGCGGACCTGGGCGGTGGCCTGGACCTCGGCCTGGGCGATCTTGGTCTCGGCCGACTTGGTGCGGCGAGCGATGAACTCGTTCAGACGGGCATGGCCCTCGTCGGCGATGCGCTGGGCCTCTTCGCGGGCTCCGGCGACGATCGCTTCGGCTTCGGACTCAGCCTGGCTGCGGCGCTTCTTGTAGTCGGCCAGCACCGTGGCGGCCTCCTCGCGCAAGCGGCGGGCTTCGTCGAGTTCGGACCGAACGCGGCGGCCGCGGGTGTCGAGGGCCTTGGTGATCTGAGCGAAGCCGCCGACCTTCCACACGACGCCCATGAACAAGACGAAGGCGACGGCGACCCAGAACTCGGCATCCAACAACATTCTCGTCGTCCTATTTCGTTGGCGTCCGTCCGGTCAGGGCCGGACCGGTCACGTCTGCTGCTGGCGCACTCAGTGCGGGATGGCGACGCGGTTCAGTGCGGTATCGAGGCTGGCCTGGTCGGGAGCCGTCCCGGTGAGGCGCTCGACGATGGCGGAGGCCGTTTCGCCGGCGATGGAGCGAACGCTGCCCATGGCTTCGGCGGTGCGGGTGCGGATCGTGGCTTCGGAGGCCGCGATCCTGTCGTTGAGCTCGGCCTCGAGCGTCTTGCGACGAATTTCAGCCTCGGAGCTCAGGGCAGCGCGGGTCTCGGCGGCGATGGTGCGGGCCTTCGCCTGGGCATCGGCCAGCGACTTCTCGTAGGCGGCGCCGGCTGCCTCGGCCTCGGACTTCATGCGCTGGGCCTCGTCGAGATCGGACGAGAGGCGCGTGGCGCGGTCGTGCAGGATCGCCTGGATGCGGGGCAGGGCCACCTTGTCCATCAGGTAGTAGAGCAGGCCGAAGGCCAGCGCGAGCCAGATCAGCTGCGAGAGAAAGGTATGGCTCTCGAAGGGCGGAAAGCCGCCGCCATGTTCGGACGCGGGCGATGCCATGATGCCTTCATGGGTTGCGGTCGGATGGGCCGGCTGAGCCATGACGTCCTTCGCTCAAAGTAAGTTCGTGAATGAGGACCGGGCGCGCGTCCAGAAGAATGGGGCGCCCGGTCCGGGTCTGCTGTCGGATCGACGAACGTCGTCGGTCTCAGACGGCGAACAGGAGGAGCAGCGCGACGAGCAGCGAGAAGATGCCGAGCGCTTCCGTCAGCGCGAAGCCGAGGAGCAGGTTGCCGCGCTGGCCGTCGGCGGCCGACGGGTTGCGAAGGGCACCGGCGTAGAACTGGCCGAAGAGATTGCCGAGGCCGATGGCGGCGCCCGCCATTCCGAGGCAGGCGAGGCCGGCGCCGATGTACTTAGCGGCTAAGGGATCCATCAAATTGCTCCTGGTGTCGGTTCGTTCGTTGCGTGGAGAGAAATCCGGCCGCAACCGCGGACCGGGGACGGAAGGGGATACCGCCGGGGCCTAGTGGCCGGGGTGGAGGGCGTCGCTCAGGTAGATCGAGGCGAGCGTCGCGAAGACGTAGGCCTGCAGACCGGCGACGAGGAACTCGAGGGCCGTCACCGCGACGCTGAGAGCCAGCGGCAGCGGCGAGATCGCACCCCAGGCGCCCGCGGCGAGGAGCGCCGGAACGAAGCCCGCGAAGATCTTGAGGGCGATGTGGCCGGCGAGCACGTTGGCGAAGAGACGCACCGCGAGGCTGATCGGCCGCGAGACGAAGGAGACGATCTCGATGGCGACGATCATCGGCATCAGCCAGCCCGGCACGCCGGAGGGCACGAACACCTTCAGGAACTTCGTGCCGTGGGCCATGAAGCCATAGACGATGACGGTGGTGATCACGAGGAACGCCAGCGCGAAAGTCACGATGATGTGGCTTGTCACGGCGAACGCATAGGGGATCATGCCGAACATGTTCAGGACGAGGACGAACATGAACAGGGAGAAGATCAGCGGCATGAACCGCTCGGACCCGTGCCCGGCCGACTGACGGAGGGTCGATCCGATGAACTCGTAGAACACCTCGGCCACGGACTGCATCCGGCCCGGCACCACCGAGCGCTGCGCCGTCGCCACGATCGTGATCAGCGCGATGATCCCGACAGCGGCGAACATGTACAGCGCCGACTGGGTGAACGCGATTTCCTGATTGCCGATATGACCGAAGGATACGAGCGGCTTGAGCTCGAACTGGTGGATCGGATCCATCTTTACGGCCATTGCCGCTACCGTCCTTCTGTCCACGAGCGGGCGAGATGCCCGCTTTGCCTCAGGACCGCTCGAAAGCGGCAAAATTCGCCGATCAGGACCGTTCCCGATCCTGGTTCTTGTCGACCGCGCCTTTCGCGGCCGGCCTCGAGAGCGAGCCCGAGACACGCATGACGTTATAGACGCCGGTTGCGAAGCCCAGCATGATCAGAACGATCAGACCCCAGGGCTTCGTCCCCAGAAACTGATCGCACAACCAGCCGAGAATGCCTCCGGCGAGGACACCGGCGATGAACTCCGTGGAGAGTCGCATCGCCAGACCCAAGGATGACGCCCCGTTGGAGGCACCGGCACCCGGCGAGGGGCGGGAAGGAGCGGCGGGCCGCTTCTCCTCGATCCGCCTCTCGAGATGCTTCAGTCTCGCCGAGAGATCCTCGTCCGGCTTCTGCCGTCCATCTCCATTCCCATCCCCTGCGTCGTTGCCGCTCACGGCGAAAACTCACATTGGCGAGAGTGGAGGGAACCGGCCTGAAAACCCCGTCAAGCGCGGCGCACCATAGTTTCGCCTATCTTGAGTGTCAAGGCGCGCCGAATAGGCTCTAAGTTGCTGTAAAATATAGATAAACATGCCCTTGCGGCGATCCTGCGGGATGCGCCCGGTGCATGAAGGGCAAGCGGCGGCCAAGCTTGGGTCTCAGGCGCCCAGAATCGGCTTGATGACCTTCTCCATCCCGTCGATCGTCATCTCACCCTTGAAGCGCTCGCCGTTGATGAAGAAGGTCGGCGTCGAGTCGACCTTGAAGGTGTCGAGCCCCTTCTGCTTCACCGCGTTCACGGCGGCGTAGAGCTTCTGATCCTTGAGACAGGTCTCGAATTTCTCCTTCGAGAATCCGGCCTGCCGCAACATCTGCTCCAGGGCATCCACCGGCGATTGCGGCTTCTGCACGTAGGCCCAGCCCTGCTGCTGGTCGAACAGCAGATCGGTGATGGGATAGTATTTCGCGTCGCCATCGCAGCGGGCCAGCATGAAGGCTGCGGTCGCCAGCGGATCGAGCGGGAATTCACGCAAGGTGAAGCGCACCTTGCCGGTGTCGATGTAGCGCTCCTTCAAAGCCGGCCAGGTGTTCTTGTGGAACGCGGCGCAGTGGGAGCAGGTCATCGAAGCATATTCGATGATCGTCACCTTGGCGTCCTTCGGACCCAGCCAGACGTCGCCGAGGGGGCCCGGCTCCATGAGGGAAGCGAGGTTCGCATCCTGGGCGAAGGCGTCGAGGGTCAGCCGGGGCAGGAGCGCGGCTGCGCCGATCGCCATGCCGGTGAGTTTCAAGGTGTCGCGACGGGTGATCATGATGTCGACGGGCTCCGCTCGCAGATCCGATCCGTGCGGCTTGCGGTAGAGACCTGCGGACAATCTGACAAGACGCGACAGGCGGCTCCGCTTCCATGCGCCGCGACAAGCGCGGGGCCGAATGCGGGATTCAGCCCGATCGCGGCGGTGCGGAGGCGACGATCGCCACGCCGAGCCTGTCGAGCGCATCGCGCAACGCATCGTCGTCGATGGAGGAAACCGCCAACGCGACTTCGCCACGCCTCACCGGATCGAGGGGCGGCACGACCCGCTTGCGAACGGCTTGATGAACGCGCCCCTGCTTGAGGACGAGCTTGCCGATGCAGGCCCAGCCATAATGGGCGTTGATGCGCTGGATCACTACGGGAGCCAGATGCTGCAATTCCAGGGCGAAGACGCCCTCCACCCGCACCACCAGCGTGCCTGGATCCGGCCGACCCTGCTCCTCGCGGCGGGCGCGGCGGGGCCATTCGAGCTTCGAGGGCTGGCAGAAACGGGCCAAGCGCTCGCCGACGATATCGGGCCAGGCCGCGAGGATATCGGTGGAGGCGAATCCCTGCGCGGCGAAAGCCGGTCCGATGCAGGTCTCGATCAGCTCGGCGAGGGGTTTGATGCGGGCCATGAGCTCCGAGGGATTCCGATGCGGGCGGACGCCGCATGATAGCGTGAACGGCGCCGGCTTTCGAATGCTTTGATCGTTCGCGGCCACCCTGTATGGACGGGCGCCCAACACGCCGGATCTCATGTCGCGGGATTTCATGTCACCGGACTTCACGGCAGCGACGGGGGCATCCGCCCGAGGCCCGCGAGCCACCGACCTCCTCGCCTGGTACGACAGGCATCGCCGTGTCCTGCCGTGGCGTGCCTTGCCGGGCGAGACACCCGACCCCTATAGGGTCTGGCTGTCCGAGGTGATGCTGCAGCAGACCACGATCGCGGCGGTCAAACCGTATTTCCTGCGCTTTCTCGAACGCTTCCCCTCCGTGGAGGTCCTCGCGGCGGCGCCGGAGGAGAGCGTCATGGCGGCTTGGGCCGGCCTCGGCTATTACTCCCGCGCCCGCAACCTCCATGCCTGCGCCAAGGCGGTCACGGAGGCCGGCGCCTTCCCCGACACGCTCGACGGCTTGCGCAAGCTGCCCGGCATCGGCGCCTATACGGCCGGCGCCATTGCGGCCATCGCCTTCGACAGGCAGGAAGCGGCAGTGGACGGCAATGTCGAGCGGGTGGTGACCCGGCTCTTCGCAATCGAGACGCCGATCCCCGCCGCGCGTCCCGAGATCCGACGGCTGACGCAGAGCCTCGTGCCGGCACAGCGGCCCGGTGACTTCGCCCAAAGCCTGATGGATCTCGGTTCGACCATCTGCACGCCGAAGCGACCGGCCTGCGCCCTCTGCCCCTGGATGGCCCCCTGCGAGGCCCGCGCCCTAGGCCTGCAGGAAACGTTCCCCCGCAAGATCAAAAAAACCAAGGGCGCCGAGCGCTATGGCGCCGCCTTCGTGGCGATCCGTAGCGGCGACGAGGCCGTATTGCTGCGGACCCGCCCCCCCGAGGGGCTGCTCGGTGCCATGGCGGAGCCTCCGACCAGCGCATGGGAGAGCGGTTACGACGTCGCCCAAGCCCTGCTCGACGCTCCGTTGGACGCGCGATGGAAGCGGCTGCCGGGCGTAGTGCGCCACGTCTTCACGCATTTCCCGTTGGCACTGACCGTCTTCGTCGCCCGCGTCGGCCTCGCCACGAAGGCACCGGCCGGCATGCGCTTCACGCCCAGGCGCGACCTCGAGGAGGAACCGTTGCCCGGCGTCATGAAAAAGGTGCTGGCCCATGCGTTCGATCCGAAGCCCGAGGCCGTGAAGCGCGGACGGCCGAAGGCCATGCGGGCGGTCCAGGACACGCCACTCTTCGCAGACGTCGCGGCTCCGCCGCCCGAGCCGCGCCCGAGCTTTCGCCCCGTGCCCAAGCCGGTGCCGCGTACGGTGGCAAAGCCGCCGATCGAGGACGGGGAGGGGTTTTTCGGAGAGCCCGAGGAAGCGCCCCCGCCCGTGGCGCCGCGCAAGCGCAGCAGGCCGAAAACGCGTCCTCGATAGGACAAGCGCGCCCCCGCTGCGGGAGAAGTCGGCTCGCGGCCGATCCTCTCAGCTTCGGAAGAACTAGGCGGCCGAGCCCATCGCGGCCCGCATCCGGCCCCGGAACACGTCGATCAGAACCAGTTTCCCGTCACGCTTGGCGTGCCAGAAATCCCAACCGTTGCAGGAGGGGAAGCCCTGGACGAGGGCGCCGATCTTGTGGATCGAGCCCATGGCCGGCCCGACCATCAGCGTCCCGTCGGGACGCACCACTGCTTCGTGGCGACCGCGCGCATCGGTAAGGATCTCACCCGCGCGGATATGGCCGGCCTCGATCACGCTGAGGAAGGCGACACGGGGCTCGGCGCGCTTGGTCGGTGCGACGAGGAGGGCGGCCTTGGACAGGGGCTCCACGGCGTCGATCCGGGCGCGGGCCGCCTCGGCATAGACCGTCTCCCGCTCGATGCCGATGAAGCGCCGGCCGAGCCGCTTGGCGACGGCCCCGGTGGTGCCCGTGCCGAAGAACGGGTCGAGGACCACATCGCCGGCATTCGTCGCCGAGAGCAGGGTCCGAGCGAGCAGGGCTTCGGGCTTCTGGGTCGGGTGGACCTTCTGGCCGTCGGCGCCTTTCAGACGCTCGTCGCCGGTGCAGAGCGGGATGAACCAGTCCGAACGCATCTGGACGTCGTCGTTACCGCCCTTCAGCGCCTCGTAATGGAAGGTGTAGCCCTTCGATTCCGCCGAGCGGGACGCCCAGATCAGGGTTTCATGGGCATTGGTGAAGCGCTTGCCGCGGAAGTTCGGCATCGGGTTGGCTTTCCGCCAGACGATGTCGTTGAGGATCCAGAACCCGAGGTCCTGAAGCACCGAGCCGACGCGAAAGATGTTGTGGTAGGAGCCGATGACCCAGAGGGTGGCGTTCGGCTTCATCACCCGGCGGGCGGCGGTGAGCCAGGCACGGGTGAACTCGTCATAGGCAGCGAAGCTCGAGAACTGGTCCCAGGCGTCGTCGACGGCGTCGACCCGGCTCTGGTCGGGCCGCAACAGCGAGCCGTCCCCGAGTTGGAGATTGTAGGGCGGGTCGGCAAAGACGCAGTCGACGCTTGCCGCCGGAAGGGCGTTCATGGCGGCGATGCAATCCCCGACGAGGATTTCGTCGAGGGGGAGACGCTGGGCGGCGGGTACGAGACCCATCCGCGGCGCCGACACGAGTCGCCCGGTACGCGAGACACTTTTCCGGGCGACGGTGTCGGCAACCGCGGTACGCAGGGAAGCCATGGCAAACACCGGTTACGCGACTGACCGGCAGACCATGGGGCCGTTAACGTAAAGGGCGGGTTGCCGGGGTGCAGACAATGCGTCTCGATTTGGGGCTGCAGATTTTGCCTACCCGCTCCGATATTGACGAATTTCCATCTCTTGCTTGATCGATTTAACTATTCGTTCACCCTGAAATAACGGCCTAACGTAGATCAAGCAGCCAATTGCGAGTTCGACTTGGAGGTTCTTCCGAGCCCGTCGCGGATGCCTTCAGCCCGCACGTGCCCCATCGGCAGCGCGTCCGGAATCGTCGGGGTCACGGGCGACGCGCGTCTCCCATGCACGGCGCGCCGGGTTACGGCGATGTCTCGCCATCGATGTGGCGGGGGCCGTGACGGCGTTGGAGAACGGGACCAAACCTGTCGACGACCGCCTCCCTCCGCTCTCAATATAGGATTTCAGCGCACGTCTGATTTGCAAGTTCTTTAGATTTTATTCACACATTCTGAGGCCGTCGGAGGCTAATGAAGGCAGGTCCCGCCACATTCTACTGATCTCATTTCAGCCTTCATTGGCTCTATGTTCCGCGGCCTCTGCAACAGCAAAGGGAATGCGGATGAATATGAAGCCTGTTCGTTGGACCGCTGCCGCTCTTGGAACCGCCATGTCTCTCGCCGCGCTCAGTGCACCGGCCGCAGCCCAATCCGGCGCGGCCTCCTGGTACGGCAGCGGCCGCAAGACGGCGAATGGCGAGCGCTTCAATCCGAATGGGATGACCGCCGCCCATCGCAGCCTGCCGTTCGGAACCCGTGTCCGTGTCGAGAACAAGCGCAACGGCCGCTCGGTGGTGGTGCGCATCAACGATCGCGGACCTTTCGTGCGCGGCCGGATCATCGATCTCGCCAAGGGCTCTGCCCGAGCGCTCGGCATGGGCGGCACGACCTACGTCTCGCTCAAGGTCGTGAACTGATGCGGAACCCGTGAGATCATGGGCATGCCAGAGGATGGCGGTGCCGGGTCGCGACGACGTGCGGCATGCCTCATCTTCCTGACGCCGCATGGTGATTCCGCGCGAGGCGAGTTTCACTGCCGCGCTTGATCAACTAAGGGGCCGGTCGCCGTTGCATGGATGGCAATCGGCCCCATCTTGACGGCTGGATGCGTGTTTGAGGATGATTCCCCCATGGCAAAGCCCCTGATCGTCGAGATTCCCCACGAGATCGGTCCCGTCGAGGCGAAACGGCGGATCTCGAACGGGCTGGACAAGGCGAAGGCGGCCTGCGCCAAGGCCGGAATCAATGTCGAGCACATGACCTGGACGGACGACCGCCTGAACTTCGCCATGTCGGCCATGGGCCAGAAGGTGGACGGCGAGGTCGACGTCCTCCCTGAGACGGTCCGTATCGAAGTGCGCCTGCCGATGCTGCTGGCTCTGTTCGCCGAGCGGATGAAGAAGATCATCGGCAAGGAAGGCAACCAGCTCCTGATCAAGAAGGGCTGAGGAGCGCCATCGGGGGAACGGCAACGGGCACTCGCCCGTTTCCAGCCCTCTCCCGAAACCTCGCGAGCAGGTGGCGTCGCCCATGTCGAATCCAGGCCCGATAGATCCCGCGCCCATCCCGGAAGCTCCGGTTCCCGATACGCCCTACGAGGCCCCTCAGACGCCGCCGCCGGCTCCTGGGCCGGATATCCCCGCGTCGACGCCGGCCGAAGCGCCCAACGAGAGCCCGACGGAGATCCCCGTGATCGACCCGAGCCCCGCTCCCGTCTCGCCCGATCCGTCGCCAACCGGCCCGGCCAACCCGACGATGTAGCCTCACGGGCAAAACCGCATTTGTTCGGGAGCGGCTGCGCTGCCATAAGCCCGCATCATGGCCGCTCCCCCGCTTCTCACCCTCCAGAACGTCGCCCTCACTTTCGGCGGCACTCCGCTGATCGAACAGGCGGATCTCGCGATCTCTCCCGGCGAACGGACTTGCCTCGTCGGCCGCAACGGTTCGGGCAAGTCGACGCTCATGAAGATCGCCTGCGGGCTCATCGAGCCCGACAAGGGCGTGCGCTTCGTCCAGCCCGGCACAACCATCCGCTACCTCGCACAGGAACCGGATTTCTCAGGGTTCACCACCACCCTGGACTTCGTCGAACACGGCCTCACCCATGGCGACGACGCCTATCGCGCCCGCTACCTGCTGGAGAGTCTGGGCCTGACCGGCGCCGAGAACCCGGCGAGCCTGTCGGGCGGGGAGGGGCGGCGCGTGGCCCTGGCTCAGGCGCTGGCACCCGAGCCCGACATCCTTCTGCTCGACGAGCCCACCAACCATCTCGACCTGCCGGCCATCGAATGGTTGGAGGCGGAATTGAAATCCGTGCGCGGCGCGCTCGTGCTCATCAGCCACGACAGGCGCTTCCTGTCCGCCCTCTCGAAGACCACCGTCTGGCTCGATCGCGGTATCACGAGGCGGATCGAGCAGGGCTTTTCCACCTTCGAGGCCTGGCGCGACGCGTTCTTCGAGGAAGAGGAGCGCGACCGGCACAAGCTCGATCGCAAGATCGCCGACGAGGAGCATTGGCTGCGCTACGGCGTTACGGCGCGCCGCAAGCGCAACGTCCGGCGGCTCGGCAACCTCCACGCCCTGCGCAAGGACCGGCGGGAGGACCGCCGCCCCGTCGGCACCGCGACGATGACCTCTACCGAGGCGGAGAGTTCCGGCGCCCTGGTGATCGAGGCCAAGAATGCCGCCAAGGCCTATGGTGAGCGCCGCATCGTCGACGATCTCTCGATCCGGGTGATGCGTGGCGACCGGCTCGGCATCGTCGGCGCCAACGGCGCCGGCAAGACCACCCTCATCAACCTGCTCACGGGACAGTCGGCACCGGATTCCGGTAGCATCGCACTCGGCACGAACCTCAAGATGATGCTCCTCGACCAGGCCCGCGCGGTGCTGGACCCGTCGATGACGGTCACCGAGGTGCTCACCGGCGGCAGCGGCGACAGCGTGGTCGTCGGCGGCGTGAGCCGCCATGTGATCGGCTACCTCAAGGACTTCCTGTTCGCCCCGGAACAGGCCCGAACCCCGGTGAGGGTGCTCTCCGGCGGCGAGCGCAACCGTCTTCTCATCGCCCGGGCCCTGGCCCAGCCCGCCAACCTCCTCGTCCTCGACGAGCCCACCAACGACCTCGACCTCGAGACCCTCGACCTCCTGCAGGAGATGCTGTCGGATTATTCCGGCACGCTGATCCTGGTGAGCCACGACCGTGACTTCCTCGACCGCGTCGTCGGCAGCGTCCTCGTCAGCGAGGGGGAGGGGCGCTGGGTCGAGTATGCCGGAGGTTATACCGACATGGTGACGCAGCGCGGCCAGGGCGTCGAGGCGCGCAAGAGCGCCACGGCGCCTCGCCCCGACGGCAAGGTGAAGCCGGGCCGCCTCGCCAGCACGTCCGCGGCCCCGGCGCCCAAGACGAAGATGGGGTTCAAGGACCAGCACGAGTTGAAGACCCTGCCGGAGCGAATCGCGAAGCTGCAGACCGAGATCGCCAAGCACCGCGCCGTCCTTGCCGATCCGCAACTCTACAGCCGCAATCCGGCCCTTTTCCAGAAAACCTCCGCGACCCTCGCGGCGGCGGAGGCGGACCTCTCGGCGGCCGAGGACCGCTGGCTTGAGCTGGAGATGCAGCGGGAAGGGTGAGGCGGGTCGCCCTCCGCACCGGACGCCCGGCAGAGCGTGTCGGCTCGGGCTCCCCACTCGGTGACGCGCCCCCCTCGACCGGGGGAAGACGGAGCGTTCACGAGACCTTCGCCCCCCATGGGACGCCGGAGAACGCCGAGGCTTCCCGATCACGGTCCCATGGCCGAGACCGTTCTCCCCGACATGAAATTTCTTGACAAAATTCCTATTTTCTGCCCATATCCCCACACCTGCCGTCCAGTGAAGGGGGCTTGTCCGGCGACCGACCGGGTGGGCCGAAAGGGGCGGCGGGGCGGTGCCTGCGTCGGTGGTCTCGGTCGCCATCGCCCCGGGCGGCGGCTCGATAGTCTGGGGGCTCGGATGGGGGCGCGGTAGGTCGGGAGTTAAATGCCCCGGCACTGACCCTGATCTCGGCTGCCATGATGAGGTTTGCGGCCCCTCCAATACGAGAGGGCGTGCGGGGCAAAGTCCGTTCGAACAGCCGGGCTGGGATGCAACACGACCACCTCAGGCGCGACGCAACGCGAGGACCGCTGGAGACACCGCGACGAAAAAACAGGACCCGGCGGGAACGCCGGAGCCTGACGGGACGCCGGGGGACCGGCAAACAATTCTAGCGCTCAATGGGTTCCGCGGCGTCCCGCGTCCCCCACTTGGAGCTTATCTTGGGTTTTCTCTTGGGCCATGCCCCCGGCGCTGTCGCGCGCGGGGGTGAGGGCATGTGGACAAGGAAGGGGCGGCGATCGATGGGAATGAGCCTGCGGCGTCTTCAAGATGCCGCGAAGCGGGTATCTGGTGGCGGCCGATCCCCGAGGTTCGCATTGCCCGCCCTCCCGTCCCCCCCCTTGCTCCGGAAATTCGGCTGGGCCGTCGGTCTGCCCGGACTGGCGCTCATCGTCGGCGTCGCGACGCCGTTCCTCGCCAGCCGCGCGGAGCGGCAGCTCGACGAGACCGCCGGCCCGGTCGTGCGTGCGACGGCCGAGACGGGGTTGGAGCCCTGGCTGCGCCTGAACGTGCGGGGCCGTGACCTCATCGCCACCGGAGAGGCGCCGAACGAGCCCGGGCGCGTCGCTGCTCTCGACAGGCTCAAGCGCCTGCCCGGCCTGCGCCACGTGGTCGGGCGTATCGGTATCGTCGAGGATGCCTCTCCCTTCGTCTGGACGGCGACGCGCACGAGCCCTGAGCGGATCGAACTGACCGGCAACCGTCCTGTCGAGATCGGCCCGCGGGCGCTTGCCGCGAAGCTCGCCCCGGAACTTCCGTCCGAGACCAGGATCGTCGATCAGGCCAAAGCCGCGCGTGGAGCGCCGCCGGACTTTTCCACCGCCTCTGCCTTCGCGCTCGAACAACTGAAGCCGCTGGCTCCGGGCGCCAGCGCCACCATCGCCGACACCACCGTGTCGCTCAGCGGCGAGGCATCGACGGTGGCCGATTACGAGGCCGTCAGGCAGGCCTTGGCCCATCCTCCGACCGGCTTCACCATGGGCAAGGTCGACATCCGGCCGGCGGCGACCCCCGATTTCCGGTTTGCGGTGACCCGCGAGCGCGGCGGCAGCCTCGTCCTTTCGGGGAATGTCGTCTCGGAGACGGCACGCGAGGAGATCCGCGCCATGGCCGACGACGCAGCCGATGGCACCAGGGTGGACGACCGGATGCAGACCGCCCGTGGTCTCGCGGATGGGATCGATCCGACCACCCTCGGCCGCTTCGCCTTCCGGCTTTCCTCGCTGTTGCAGGACGGCAGCGTCACATTTGCCGATTCGCGCCTGTCGGTCTCGGGGACCGCCCTCGACGGGCAGGCCATCGGCGAAATCGACGCCCTTTTGCGCGACGAACGTCCATCCGGCACCAGGGCCGGGCCGGTCGATCTCGCCGCCATGCCGCTCTCGCCCTATCGCTTCATGGTCCGGCGCGAGAGCGATGCGGTGACGCTGACCGGGCACCTTCCCGACGGCGCTACGCGCGACCGTATCCTGGCGACGCTGCGACCGCGCTTCTTCCGCGAACGCATCGTCGACAAGAGCCGCATCGCCGAGGGCGCACCGCCCAACCTCATCGGCGCCGTCGAGGCCGGCATCACCAGCCTCGCCATGCTCGCCACCGGCGACATCCGCCTCTCGGACAGGAAGCTCGCCCTGACCGGCGACAGCCTCTACCGCGAGAGTGCCGGTCGGTTCGAGGCCGATCTCGCCCGGCGGATGCCGGCCGGCTGGCAGGCGCAGACCGAGGTGAAGCCGCCGCCCGGCACGACCCTGGACGACCCGGCGGCCTGCCGGAACTCGTTCGACCGCGCGACAAACGGGAGCCGCCTCGTCTTCGCACCCGGCGGCGTCACCCTGAGAGCGGAGTTCTATCCGACCCTCGACGCCGTGGCCTCGGCGGCGAAAGCCTGCCCCGGTCTGCGCATTGAGGTGACGGGTCATAGCGACCCGGCCGGTGCCGCGAGCGCACCGAAACCCGCCCTGGACGCAGGGGTGGAGAACACCTCGTCGGTCGATTCGGGAAAGTCTCGGGACGCCGACAAGGCCTCGAAGCCGGTGGTCGCGAAGGCCGACAAGCCTAATGCGAAGCCCGCCGATCCCAAGCCCGCCTCTGTGAAGGACGGCAAGGACAAGGCGGCGAAGGACAAGGATGCCAAGGCGGAAGCCCCGAAGGAGGCGAAACCGGCGGAGCCTGAACCCGACATCGCTCGACAGCGGGCGCTTGTGATCGTCGAGTATCTGCTCCAGGCCGGCATCCCGGCGGACAGGATCGTCGCCGCGCCCGCCGGCCGCGCCAATGCCACCGGGCAGGGTGTCGGCCTCGCCCTGCGCTCCTGAGAGATCGTCCCGATGCTCCTGCTGTTGACGATTCTCTGGCCCGCGCTCGCCGCCAGCCTCGCGCTGGGCACCGCCATCGGATGGCACTTCGGACCGCCACGCGACCGGCTTTCGACCGCCATCGGGCTCGGACTCGGATTCGGGGCCATGGCGCTCGCCGGGCTCGCTTTCAGCGGGCTCGTACCGGGCCGCCCGGGCTTCTGGGTGGAGAGCGCGGCGCTGAACCTGGCGGCCTATCTCGTCGGCGCCGGGACCGGAGCCCTGGCGAGACTGGCCCGTCCGTCGCCGCCGAGGGCGTCGGGCCTCGACCGTGTCGGCCGCTCCCCCGACCGCCTCGCTCCATCACCTCGACCCACTGCCAGTGCCGAGCGGAGGCTTCGAGGGAAAGCTTCGGGATGAGATGGGTCGGGGGAGGATACCCCCTCGGCTCACCGCGCCCCGCGCTGAAGGTCCCCTTCGATCAGCAGCGCACTCTTGCCTTCCAGGCGGCTGCGGTAGACCTGCAGGTTCTCCATCACGCGCTGGACGTAGTTGCGGGTCTCGGTGAAGGGGATGCGCTCGACCCAGTCGATGGGATCGACCCCGGTCCGGCGTGGATCGCCATAGGCGTCGATCCACTTCTTCACGTTGCCGCCGCCGGCATTGTAGGAGGCGAAGGCGAGGATGTAGGAGCCGCGCCAATCCTCCATCAGCTCGCCGAGATGGGCCTGGCCGAGGCGGGCATTGTAGGCGGGATCGCTGGTGAGGCGGTCCTGATCGTAGGAGGCGCTGACCCGCCGGGCCGTGCGCTGGGCGGTGGCCGGCATCATCTGCATCAGCCCGCGGGCGCCGACGCTGGATTGGGCACGGGGATCGAACTGGCTTTCCTGGCGGGCGATGGCGAAGACCATGGCCTTTTCCACCAGGGGAACGGCGGCGGAGGCCTCGTAATCGGGAATGCCGATGGTCGGGTAGGCATGGGCGTCGAGGGGCAATCCGCGCTGGACCGCGAGCTTGCCGATGGCCACGAGGGCGCGGGAATTTCTCACATCGACGGCGAGGTTGCCGAGCGCGCTGATTTCGGCCGGGTTGGTCAAACGGTTCGCCGTGTCGATGTAGAGCGGCAGCGCCAGGTCCTTGAGCGAAGCCGCCTCGAGCATGCGCAGGGCCCGCGTGGTCAGGCGGTTCTCGAACGCCGTCGCGGCGGCGGGCTCGAGTTCGGAGACGACGCGCAGCGGAAGGCTCGCCTGTCCGAGCTTCGCCCGGGCGAGTTGCCCGTAATAGGCGATGGGCTGGAGCGCCGCGCGCTCGTAGAAGGTCTTGGCGAGGCCGGCATCGCCCGCCGCCTCGGCGGCGCGGCCCTGCCAATAGGCGACACGGGCGAGCGAGATCGGCGTCTCGGCGATGGTCGCGGCCTTGGCGAAATGGCTGGAGGCCTTGGCCGGATCGTCGAGGAAGCGCAGGGCGATCCAGCCGGCATGGAACTCGGCTTCGATCCGCTTCTCCACCGTGCGGCCGCTATGGCCGGCGGCGACCTCGTAGGCGAGGCTCGGATTGCCGATATCGATGAGCTTGCGGGCGACGATCCGGCGCTCGACCCACCATTCGTCGCCATCCACCAGGACGTCGCCGTTGGTCGGGGCGGTGGCGAGGATCGCGGCGGCCTCCACCGGCTTGTCGGCCCGGCGGAGATACTGCGCCCGCGACAGGATGTAGGACGGATCGCTGCGGAGCGACGGCAGCACGGCGTTGAGCGCGGAAGCGGCCGACGAACTCTTGTCCTCCACGGCCCGGCGGGCGCGGACCAGACTGGCGTAGCCGCCGCCGGCATAGGCAGCGGCCCGGCCGGCCGACTCGTAATCCTCCTTCAGGAGGGCGCGCTCCATGCGAAAGCGGTGATCGACGCGGGTGAGGACACCCGGAAAGGCGTCCATCACCTTGGTCTCGAGGGCGCGCCCGAAGGTCTCGGAGCGCCACAGGTCGCGGACCAGGGAGGCGGCGTCCTCGTCGAGGGCCTCCGCCCGGAAGGCGAGGGCGAGGGCGAACTTGCCCGGAGCGCTCGACGGACGGGTGCCCGCGAAGAAGGCGCGCACGGTCGCCGGGTTCTTGCGCTCGGTGAGAAGCGCCTCCTCGGCGCGGCGGCGCAGGAGCGGACCCGCCGGCCATTCCGGGTTCGTCCGGGTGAAGGAGACCGTGCGCTCGAAGCCGATGCCGGAGCCGGCGCGGATCGCCACCCATTCGAGCAGAGCGAGGGCGGCGGGATCGGTGAAGCCGTCGCGCAGGCGGTCACCCTCGGACACCTTGCCGCGCCGATAGGCGTCGATGGCCTGGCGCAGAGCGGGGAGATCGACATCCGGCGCCACCTGGGCCGCGCGGGCGGGATCGGGCACCTCCGGAACGGGCGCGGCCGGAGTCATCGCCGCATCGGGAAGCGGGAAGGCGATCGGCGCTTCAGGATCGGCGGAGGCATAGGCCTTGGCAGCGGCGGGCAGGGCCTTGCTCGGCGCGGTCTCGGC
This sequence comes from Methylobacterium sp. Leaf85, assembly GCF_001422125.1. NCBI lineage: Bacteria > Pseudomonadati > Pseudomonadota > Alphaproteobacteria > Hyphomicrobiales > Methylobacteriaceae > Methylobacterium > Methylobacterium sp. Leaf85. The sequence goes on from NZ_LMME01000023.1 coordinate 421,949, forward strand.
GCTGCGATCGTCCAGCTTCAAAGCGTCGGCCGCGACCGCATCGGTGGCGGCGGCCCGGCTGTCCGGCACGAGGACGGACGGGGCGACGGCATCGCTCGACGGCCGGGTGACGATGTCGTCCCCCTGGCCGGCCGCCACGGGGAAAACCGAGGCCGGCCCGATCCACATCGTCGTCCCCGCCAAGGCGACGGCGAGGGACACGGGGAGGGCGGCACGATAGGAGCGCGTCCAGAACGCCATGGTTCTTCCAGTCCCGTCGGATGCGGACATGCTTAAGCTGTCCCAGAGGGCATTAAGAAGTCATTAACTGCGCCGACGGACCGTTTGCGCGCGTGCAAGCGAGGCCCTATGTCTGCCCGTCCGCGAGAGCGGTGACGCGGCCGGCACACCGGCCCACCGAAAGATCGACGGCCGGGAACGCCAGGATGACCGACACCACGACCCAACGCCTCAAGGGCGCCATGACCGCCCTCGCCACGCCGTTTCGCGACGGCGCCTTCGACGAGGACGCCTTCCGCAAATTCGTGGTCTGGCAGATCGAGCAGGGCATCCATGGCCTCGTGCCCGTGGGCACCACCGGCGAGACGCCGACCCTGAGCCATGACGAGCACGACCGTGTCGTGGCCGCCTGCATCGCCGAGACCGCCGGCCGTGTGCCGGTGATCGCGGGCGCGGGCTCCAATTCCACGGCCGAGGCCGTCGAACGGGCCGTCAACGCGGAGAAGGCCGGCGCGGATGCCGTGCTCGTGGTGACGCCCTACTACAACAAGCCGACGCAGGCGGGGCTCTACGCGCATTTCAAGGCCGTCAACGACGCCATCGGCATCCCGATCATCATCTACAATATTCCCCCGCGTTCGGTGGTCGACATGAGCGTCGACACCATGGCGCGGCTGTATGAGCTCAAGAATATCGCCGGCGTGAAGGATGCCACGGCCAAGCTCGACCGTGTCAGCCTGCAACGCCAAGCCATGGGTGAAGACTTCATCCAGCTTTCGGGCGAAGATGCGACGGCGATCGGATTCAATGCGCAGGGCGGCGTCGGCTGCATCTCGGTGGTCTCGAACGTCGCACCGCGCCTCTGCGCCAAGTTGCAGGAAGCGACCCTGTCGGGCGATTACGCCACGGCCCTGCGGTTTCAGGACCAGTTGCTGCCGCTGCATGTGGGATTGTTCGCGGAATCGAACCCGTCGCCGGTGAAATATGCCCTGTCGCGGCTCGGCCACATGAGCGACGAGGTGCGCCTGCCGCTCCTCACGGTCAGCGATGCCACCAAGGGCATCGTCGACGCCGCCCTGCGCCATGCCGGCCTGATCGACGGCTGATCACCCCTCGCAGGCGAAATGCCGGCGAACCATATGAATGTCGATCGGCCGCATCGCGCGGCCGATGACGGCACCAGCTTCCTTCCAGACAAGGGGTATCGGCGCGGACAGGCCGATGCTCCAGAACCGACGATGTGATGGCTCCCAAACCGCAAGACACCCGCCGCGTCGTCGCCGACAACCGCGCCGCCCGCTTCCACTACGAGATCTCGGACGTCCTCGAGGCGGGCATCGCCCTGACCGGGACGGAGGTCAAATCCCTGCGCAAGGGCAAGGCGGCCATCGGCGAGGCCTATGCCGGGCCGTCGGGCGACGAGCTGTTCCTGTTCAACGCCTACATCCCGGAATATCTCGAAGCCAACCGGTTCAACCACGAGACCAAGCGTCCGCGCCGTCTGCTGCTCCACCGCAAGCAGATCAACAAGCTCATCGGCGCGACGAAGCGCGAGGGCTACACGGTGGTGCCGCTGAAGATCTACTTCAACGAGCAGGGCCGCGCGAAGATCGAACTCGGTCTCGGCCGGGGCAAGAAGCTCCACGACAAGCGCGAGAGCGCCAAGGAACGCGACTGGGAGCGCGACCGCGCCCGGATCATGCGCGACAAGGGCTGATCCGCGAATACTCCGTCGACGGGCGATGCCCGCCCTGCCAAGACGCCCCCATGACGACGAGCCCGATCCTCTCCGGATCGTATCACCCGCCGCTTCCTCAGCGGCGAGGTGCTCTGTCACATCTCAACGACCGCTGGCCCCCAAGACCCCTGGCCCCTCGGCTTCATCGAGGTCAGTTCCGTGTCTTCTGCCATCTCCCCTTCATCGAGCATTCCCGTCGGGATCATCGGCTTCGGCGCGTTCGGCCGGCTGATCGCCGAGCATCTTGGGCAGCATTTCCCCCCTGCACGCCTACGATCCCGCCCTGCCGCAAAGCGACGATGTTCAGGCATCTCGCTGGATGCGCGGGTCCCTTCTCTTGGAAGGCTACGGCATTCACACATCTCGCGGGATGCACGGGTCCCCTCTCCTGGAAGGAGAGGGAGTTCCCCTGCGCCTCATGTCGAACCCTCTTGGATCGAGGGGACGGCCGGCGAGCAGATGTATGAATCCAGTACGCTTAAAGCGGGAGTGCGGATCGGTACGCTCGCCGAGGCGGCCGCCTGTCCCGTCGTCGTCCTGGCCGCTCCGGTCTCAAAACTCGCCGAGGTGGTCTCCGCCATCGGACCGCACCTGCGGCCCGGCGCCCTCGTCCTCGATGTCGGTTCGGTGAAGATGGTAGCCGCGAGGATCATGGCAGACGGGTTGCCAGATCACGTCGAGATCGTCGCGACGCATCCGCTCTTCGGACCGCAGAGCGCGCGTGCCGGCCTCAAGGGGCTGAAGATCGCCGTATGTCCGATCCGGGGGAGGGGAGGCCGGCGTGCCGCGGCTTTCCTGCGCAAGCAGCTCGGCCTCGACGTCATCCTCACGGACCCGGAGGCGCATGACAGGGCCGCCGCCTCGGTCCAGGGGCTGACCCATCTCATCGCCAAGGTCTTCGTCGAGATGGAGCCGCTGCCGACCGGGATGACGACGAAGAGTTTCGACCTGTTGATGCAGGCGGTCGGTATGGTCAGGCACGATGCGCCGGAAGTCTTCGATGCGATCGAGCGCGCGAACCCCTACGCGGCGGATGTCCGCCGCCGGTTCTTCGCGCACGCCTCGCGGTTGGAAGCGGAGCTGTCGGCTCAGGGCGCGGACGCCACGGGCTGAGAGCGATGCTCCGGATCGGTGCCGAGGAGGCGGTCTGCCGCGCTTCCCCGGTGACAGATGTCGTTACTGTTCGGTCGCGTCGTCGCCCTGGCGGATACCGTAGCGGGTTTCCAGACCGGGATTGGGACGCGCCGCCGGCCGTTCGGCCACGTCGCGCGGCAGGTCTCGCGGAATGTCTCGCGGCAACTCGCGCGGACCGCGCGCCGGACCGTCGCCCTGGCTTCGGACGCCACGCTCGCCGGGGTCGCGACCGACCCGGGGAATGAGATGGACGAGGTCGACGAACTCGTCGGCCTGCCGACGAAGGTCGTCGGCAATCATGGCCGGCTGTGTCTGGATCGTCGAGACTACGGTGACGCGGACGCCGCGCCGCTGCATCGCTTCCACCAGGGAGCGGAAATCGCCGTCGCCGGAGAACAGTACCATGTGGTCGATGCGGGGCGCGAGCTCGAGGGCATCGATGGCCAGCTCGATGTCCATGTTGCCCTTGATCTTGCGACGGCCGGCGGAATCGGTGAATTCCTTGGCCGGCTTCGTCACGACCCGGTAACCGTTATAGTCGAGCCAATCGATAAGCGGACGGATCGATGAATATTCTTGATCTTCCACCATCGCGGTGTAGTAGAAAGCTCGTATCAAATTATCGCGAGCCTGAAATTCCTTGAGCAGCCGGCGATAGTCGATATCGAAACCGAGTGCCTTCGTCGCCGCATAAAGATTTGCCCCGTCTATGAACAGGGCGCTGCGCTGTTGTGCGCTCATTGAATGATCCATTTTCTCATCAGATTTTTCACATGTAAGGCAAGAAAGTCCGAAAGCTCAACGCTTCACCAGAAGACTTGCAAACCCGAATGCTTGATAACGCGAAGAATTTGATCCTAATAATCAAATCATAAATAAAACCAAGAATTAGCGGGCCACCGGAGCTACCCGCCTATCATATCCTTTGTTATTGTCCGAGCGCGGCGCTTGTCAACCATGACCTGTATGCAATCACCAGAGAAATCGAATGAAAGCTAGGTCTGCCTACAATATTCCACTTTGCGCAACTGATATGCCTAATTGCATGCCAGAAAAACGACTACCTTAAGTTTCTAATCTTGCTTAGGATCAGCCCGGTGCTTTCACTCGGCTGCCGGGCTTGACGGCAGGCAGCGCGGCGAGTTCCGGCGGCAGCGCGTCTGCAGGATAGACCGGAATGTCGAGGGTGACCAGGGAGACCATGGGAAGGCCGATCTCGCCGCGCCCGCCCGAGCGGTCGATGAGACACGCCGCGCCGATGACCTCTCCGGCCTCGGACTGGAGCGAGGCGAGGCATTCGCGGGCGGAGAGGCCCGTGGTCACGATATCCTCCACGATCACCGCGCGCTGGCCGGCCGGGATGCTGAAGCCGCGACGAAGGGAGAATGGCCCGCCGGGATCGCGTTCGACGAAGATGGCGCGCGCCCCGAGATGGCGGGCCGTCTCGTAGCCGGGCACGATGCCACCGATGGCGGGGGACACGACGATGTCGATGGGGCCGAAACGGGCGACGATGACCTCCGCCAGGGCCTTGCACAGTCGCTCCGTCCGGACCGGGTCGGAGAAGATCGCCATCTTCTGCAGGAAGACACCGGAATGGAGCCCGGAACTGAGGACGAAATGCCCTTCGAGCAGGGCACCCGCCTCGCGGAATTCCGCGAGCACCGCGTCTGGCGTCATGAGAAAAGTGTTCCTAGGATGAGACGGTCCGGCAGCGTTTGTGGCAGCGTGGACCACGAGGCGCAAGGCGCCCCGACCCGCCGGGGGCCTTCCCACACCAACGCCTGGTAAACAGAGCGTTACGCGGCGGTGATGGCCGACGACGCGTCGCGGGAGCCCGGCCGTTCAGCCGTTGACGCGGTCGACCCTGCTCACGGTGCGCTTGCCACGCAGCTCGGCGACGATGGCGTTGAGGTGCTTCAGGTCCCAGACGGAGAGGTCGATGACGATCTCGGTGAAATCCTGGGTGCGCCGCTTCATCGAGACGTTGTCGATATTGCCGTCGTGATCGGCGATGACCTGCGCGATCTGGGCGAGGACGCCCGGCTCGTTGATCGATTGCAGGGCGAGGCGCGCGGGAAACCGCTCGCTCCCTCCCGCCTCGACGTCCCAGCGCACGTCGAGCCAGCGCGCCGGCTCGTTGTCGAAATCGGCGAGCGCCGCCGACTGGATCGGATAGATCGTAACCCCGACGCCGGGCGTCAGGATGCCGACGATGCGGTCACCCGGCACCGCGCCGCCATTCGGGGCGAAGCTCACCGGCAGGTCGTTGTCGAGGCCGCGGATCGGGATGGCGTCGGCACGGCCCATATCGGCGGCGCCTTCGGGGAAGGTCAGGCGCATGGCCTGCCCCTTGGCGAGGCTGAGACGCCCCGCCCCTCCATCCATGGGCTGCTGCAGCGCGGCCGGGCCCGTGCGGCGCTCCTCCTTGTGGTCGGGATAGACCGCGCGCACCACGTCGCCCGAGAACATTTCGCCACGGCCCACCGCCGCGAACACGTCCTCCGTGCTCTGGCGCGCCAGACGGGGAAGCGCGCCCCGCAGCTTGTCCTCGGAGAAGCTCTTGGCCGCCCGCTCGAAGGCGCGGTCGAGGATCTGGCGGCCGAGGCCGGCATATTGCCGCCGCACGGCCGAGCGGGTCGCCCGCCTAATCGCGGCGCGTGCCTTGCCGGTGACCACGAGGGATTCCCAGGCCGCCGGAGGCGATTGCCCGTCGGCCCGCGCGATCTCGACCTCGTCGCCATTGACGAGCTCGATCAGCAGCGGCGCCATGCGGCCGTTGATCTTGGCCCCCACCGCCGTGTTGCCCACATCGGTATGGACCGCGTAGGCGAAATCGATGGGCGTCGCGCCGCGCGGCAGGGCGATGAGGCGCCCCTTCGGCGTGAAGCAGAACACCTGGTCCTGAAACAGTTCGAGCTTGGTGTGTTCGAGGAACTCCTCCGGGCTGTCGCCCTCGGCCAGGAGCTCGATGGTCCGCCGCAGCCATTGATAGGCGCCGCTTTCCGTGGCGAGGCGCGGATGGACGCCGCCGATCTCGTCCTTGCCGCCGCTCTCCTTGTAATGGGCATGCGCGGCGATGCCGTATTCGGCGATCTCGTCCATGGCCGCGGTGCGGATCTGCAGCTCGACGCGCTGGCTCTTCGGCCCGATCACCGTGGTGTGGATCGAGCGGTAATCGTTCTGCTTCGGGGTGGAGATGTAATCCTTGTAGCGGCCCGGCACCATCGGCCAGGTAGTGTGGACGACGCCCAGGGCGCCGTAACATTCGGACAGGGATTCCACGATGATGCGGAATCCGAAGATGTCCGAGAGCTGCTCGAAGGCGACCGATTTGCGCTCCATCTTGGCGGAGATCGAGAAGGGCCGCTTCTGCCGCCCCGTGACCACGGCGTTGATGCCCTGCGCGGCGAGCTTGGCGGTGAGATCCCGCTCGATACTCTCCACCAAGCGCTCCGACTTCACCGCGAGATCGGCCAGCCGCTGTGCGATCGTCGCGTAGATCTCGGGCTTGAGGTTGCGCAGCGCGAGGTCTTCGAGTTCCTCGCGCAGTTCCTGCATGCCCATGCGGCCGGCGAGCGGCGCGTAGATGTCCAGCGTCTCCTGGGCGATCCGCTCGCGCTTCTCCGGCTTCATGTGGTGGAGCGTGCGCATGTTGTGAAGGCGGTCGGCGAGCTTCACCAGCAGCACGCGCACATCCGCCGCCACAGCGAGCAGGAGCTTGCGGAAGTTCTCACCCTGGACCGCGCGTTTCGACACGAGGTCGAGGCGCTTGAGCTTCGTCAGCCCGTCCACCAGGGCGCCGATCTCGGGGCTGAAGAGCTCGCGGATCTCGTCGAGGGTGGCGGCCGTGTCCTCCACCGTGTCGTGCAGGACGGCGGCGACGATGGTGGCGTCGTCGAGCCGGAGATCGGTGAGGATCGCCGCGACTTCGAGGGGATGGGCGAAGAAGGGATCGCCCGAGGCCCGCTTCTGCGTGCCGTGAGCGCGCATGGCGTAGACATAGGCGCGGTTGAGAAGGGCTTCGTTCACGGCGGGGTTGTAACGCCTCACCCGCTCCACGAGCTCGTACTGGCGCATCATCCGCCGCAACACCCTTCACACATCGTGACTGCCCGCCTTTGTCTTATGTTGTCCCGCATCGCGGCCGGGCACGCCAGACCCATGGCGCCGCATGACACCGGTTTCTCGCGCCGAAAAACGAAAAACCCGGCGCATGGCCGGGTTTTCGCGAGATTGTCAGTCAAACAGGATCGTCAGTCGAAAACGGGTCGTCCGATCACTCGGCCTCTTCGTCCGTCTCAGTGGGCGGAGCGAGGTTCTCGAGGCCGCGCAGCAGATCCTCTTCGCTCATCCGGTCGAACTGGACGGCGCCGTCGTCGCTGGAGGATTGCGGCGCCACGGCGGCGGCGGCGGGCGAGCTCGACAGCAGCGGCACCGTCTCGGCCTCCGGCTCGTCGACCTCGACATATTTCTGCATCGAATGGATGAGCTGTTCCTTGAGGTCGTCGGCCGTGATCGTCGCGTCGCCGATCTCGCGCAGCGCGCAGACCGGGTTCTTGTCGCGGTCGCGGTCGATGGTCAGCGGCGCTCCGGCGGCCAGCAAACGGGCGCGGTGGCTCGCGAGCAGGACGAGCTCGAAACGGTTCTCGACCTTGTCGATGCAGTCTTCAACGGTGACGCGAGCCATGCGGGAGGGCTCCTTCCATAGACCGGGAATGTAGAGATTGATCCGGCTCTATACACCGCCTCGCACGGCGCAACAAGCGCGACCGGCATATTGCATCCGCCGCCGACACGGGCAGCACGTTCGGGACCTTCGTTCCATCCCGGCCTGGGGCCGCTGCTTATCGCCAGGGCGACAGCACTCCGCCCCACGGTTATGCGTGGCCCTGGTCAAGCTCATGCGAGCCTTCGCATGGCGATTGGAGAGGGCCCAAACCTCATGACGAAGACGCTCAGCCGCCGCGGCCTGTTCAGCTGTGCCTGCCATCTCGGCGCAGCGGCCTTCGCCGCCGCCGCCATGCCGAATCTCGGTCTGGCGGCCAGCCCGTCCACCAAGAAAACGGACCTGACGGCCGACCAGGCCCTGGAGCTGCTGAAGGAAGGCAATCGCCTCTACAAGACCGACAGCCCGGTGCGCTCTGTGCAGGGCCGCGACCGCCGGATCGAGATCGCCCTCGGGCAGACGCCGTTCTGCGTGCTGGTGAGCTGTTCGGATTCCCGCGTCTCGCCGGAGATCCTGTTCGGGCGCGGTCTGGGCGAGCTCTTCATCGTCCGCAATGCCGGCAACACCGCCGATACCGCCGCCCTCGGGTCGGTGGAATACGCCGTGTCGCAGCTCGGCGTTCCGCTGGTGCTGGTCATGGGCCACAGCCGCTGCGGTGCCGTGCTGGCGGCGGCCGACGTGGTGGAGAACAACACCGTCTATCCCGGCTCCATCGGCCGGATGATCGAGCCGATCGTGCCGGCGGTGCTGTCCGCACGCGGCAAGCCCGGCGACTTCATCGAGAATTGCGTGCGCGCCAATGTCGACCGGGTCGTCACCCGTATGCGCACGGCCTCCGAGCCCGCCCTCCTCGATCCGCTGAAGGCGGGCAAGCTGCGCATCGTCGGCGCCTCCTACAGCCTCGATACCGGGGTGGTGGACTTCTTCAACGAGGCCTGACCCGGCCCGCGATGGCGGCGCCTCGTGTTGACACCCGGAGCGGGCGGTGCGACTGCGCCGCCCTTTCCGTGCGAGAACATGACCATGGCGCGCGCATTCATCTTTCCAGGCCAGGGTAGCCAGGCCGTGGGCATGGGCCGGGCCCTGTCGGAGGCCTTCCCCCAGGCGAGGGCGGTCTTCGACGAGGTCGACGAGGCGCTCGGCCAGTCGCTCTCGACACTGATGTTCGAGGGACCGGTGGAGGAACTGACCCTCACCGCCAACGCCCAGCCGGCCCTGATGGCGGCCAGCATCGCCACCCTGCGCGTACTCCAGGCGACACGCGGTCTCGATCTCGTCCGCGACGTGGCGGCGGTGGCCGGCCATTCCCTCGGCGAATACACGGCGCTCGCCGCCGCCGGGACCTTCACCCTGGCCGATACCGCCCGCCTGCTGCGCATCCGCGGCGAGGCGATGCAGGGCGCGGTGGCGCCCGGTGCCGGGGCCATGGCGGCCCTCATCGGCGCAGATGCCGAACTGGCCGGCTCCGTCGCCGTGGAGGCCTCCGAGGGCGAGGTCTGCGACGTCGCCAACGACAACGGCGCGGGGCAGGTGGTGCTCTCGGGCGCGAAGGCCGCCGTGGAGCGCGCGGTGGCGATCGCGCAAGCGCGCGGGATCAAGCGCGCGGTGATGCTCAACGTCTCGGCGCCGTTCCACTGCTCGCTGATGGTGCCGGCGGCCGAGGCGATGCAGGACGCCCTCACCCGGGTGGCGATGAAGCCTCCCCTGGTGCCGGTCTATTCCAATGTCTTGGCCGCGCCGGTGCTGGAGCCGGCGGCCATCCGCCAGGCCCTCGTCGCCCAGGTGACGGGCACCGTGCGCTGGCGCGAATGCATCGCCGCCATGGCCGCCTCCGGCATCGATCAGTTCCACGAGATCGGCACGGGCAAGGTGCTCTCCGGCCTCGTCAAGCGGATCGCCCCCGGCGCCACCGCCACCCCCGTGGGCACGCCCGACGACGTGGCCGCCTTCCCGATGTTCAGCTGACAACAGGATTGCCCATGTTCGACCTGACCGGCCGCAAGGCCCTCGTCACCGGCGCGACCGGCGGCCTCGGCGGCGCCATCGCCCGGGCGCTCCACGCCCAAGGCGCCACCGTCGCCGTCTCCGGCACCCGCGCCGAAGCGCTGGACGCACTCTCGGCCGAACTCGGCGGCGAGCGCGTCCATGCCCTGACCTGCGACCTCTCCGACAAGGACGCCGTCGAGGCCCTGGTGCCGGCGGCGGAAGCCGCCCTCGGCGGCCTCGACATCCTCGTGAACAATGCCGGCATCACCCGCGACAACCTCCTGCTGCGGATGAAGGACGACGAGTGGGACGCGGTGATCGCCGTGAACCTCTCGGCCGCGTTCCGCCTCTCGCGGGCGGCGGTGAAGGGCATGATGAAGCGGCGCCACGGCCGCATCGTCAATATCGGCTCCGTGGTCGGCGCCACCGGCAATCCGGGCCAGGTGAACTACGCCGCCGCCAAGGCCGGCCTCGTCGGCATGACCAAGGCCATGGCGGCCGAGGTCGCCACCCGCAACCTCACCGTCAACTGCATCGCGCCGGGCTTCATCACCTCGCCGATGACCGACGCCCTCAACGAGAAGCAGCGCGAGGGCATCCTCACCCGCGTACCGATGAACCGCCTCGGCACCGGCGAGGAGATCGCGGCCGCGGCCGTCTATCTCGCCTCGAACGAAGCCGCCTACGTCACCGGCCAGACCCTGCACGTGAACGGCGGCATGGCGATGTACTGAGAGGGTCTCCCGACACGGCAGGCGGGAAAACCCGACGATTGTCCGGGAAAAAGCCACGGCGATGAACGGTTTGTGAACCGGCCCTCGCCAGCGCCAAAACCCTGTGCTACCACCCCGGCTGCCGTGCGAGGGGGGTTGACGGTTCAGCGTGTTGCGGGTTCTCAAGACCACGCGCGATCGGACACCGGCCGCTTCCAGAGATCCGCACCAGCGGGACGGCGGCCACGGCACCTTCACCATCACGATCGAATAACCAAGGACCAAGAACGATGAGCGATATCGCTGAGCGCGTGAAGAAGATCGTTGTCGAGCACCTCGGCGTGGAGCCGGAGAAGGTGGTCGAGGGCGCCAACTTCATCGATGACCTCGGTGCCGACAGCCTCGACACCGTCGAGCTCGTGATGGCCTTCGAGGAAGAGTTCAACGTCGAAATCCCGGACGACGCTGCCGAGACCATCCAGACGGTCGGCGATGCCGTGAAGTTCCTCGAGAAGAACTCCGCGTAAGCACGACGGGACGAGAGGCGCGAGGAGCGGGGTCCACGTGACCCCGCGCGCCGAACGACAGTGACATGACGGGACTGGTTCGGGATAACGCGATGCGTCGGGTGGTGGTGACGGGCTTGGGTATGGTGACGCCGCTGGGAAGCGGGGTCGAGGCCACCTGGAGCCGGTTGATCGCGGGAGACAGCGGAGCGTCGCAGGTGACAGCCTTCGACGTGTCCGATCTCGCCTGCCGCATCGCGTGCTCGGTCCCGTTCGGAGACGGCAGCGACGGCACCTTCAATCCGGACCAATGGATGGAGACGAAGGAGCAGCGCAAGGTCGATCCGTTCATCGTCTACGCCATGGCCGCCGCCGGCCAGGCGCTGGACGATGCCGACTGGCATCCCAAGAGCCACGAGGATCAGTGCGCCACCGGCGTGATGATCGGCTCCGGCATCGGCGGGATCGGGGGCATCTACGACGCCTCCGTGACCCTGCACGACAAGGGGCCGCGACGGATCTCGCCGTTCTTCATTCCCGGCCGAATCATCAACCTCGCCTCCGGGCAGGTCTCCATCGCCCACGGCCTCAAGGGGCCGAATCACGCGGTGGTCACGGCCTGCTCCACCGGGGCGCACGCCATCGGCGACGCAGCTCGGCTGATCCAGTTCGGCGATGCCGACGTGATGGTGGCCGGCGGCGCCGAATCTCCGGTGAACCGCCTGGCGCTCGCGGGCTTCGCCGCCTGCCGCGCCCTCTCCACCGGCTTCAACGACCAGCCCACCAAGGCTTCGCGCCCCTACGACAAGGACCGTGACGGCTTCGTCATGGGCGAGGGCGCCGGCGTCGTCGTGCTCGAAGAGTACGAGCATGCCAAGGCACGCGGTGCCCGGATCTACGCCGAAGTGGTCGGCTACGGCCTCACCGGCGACGCCTATCACATCACCTCGCCGGCCCCGGACGGCGACGGCGCCTTCCGCTGCATGAGCGCCGCGGTGAAGCGCGCCGGCCTCCAGGCCTCCGACATCGACTACATCAACGCCCATGGCACCTCGACGCCGATGGGCGACGAGCTCGAACTCAAGGCCGTGGAGCGGCTGCTCGGCGAGCACGCCGCCAAGGCCGCCATGTCCTCCACCAAGTCGGCCGTGGGCCACCTGCTGGGCGCGGCCGGTGCCATCGAGGCGATCTTCTCGATTCTCACCATCCGCGACGGCGTGATGCCGCCGACGCTGAACCTCGACACCCCCTCGGTGGAAACCGCGATCGACCTCGTGCCGCACGAAGCCAAGCGCAAGCAGGTCGATGTCGTGCTGTCGAATTCTTTTGGATTTGGCGGGACGAATGCGTCGCTGGTGATGCGTCGGGTCTGAAGCCCCGGCCGGTCCGACGCTCCCGTCAGGATCGCCCAGATATCGGTCGAGATCTCACCGGGAACGACCATCTCGCCCTTTTGGCGTTAGCGGGCGTGGTCTTCCAGCCGGCGGACGCGATCCTCCGTCAATGGACGACGCCGCTGCTGTTGGAATTCGCCGCCGGGCTCGCGCTCGCCGCTGGATTCGGCCCTCAGGCACCGGCAGGGGCTTGGTGATGCTCGGTATCGGCGTGATCTGGGCCGGAGGGCTCGCTCCCCTCGGCATCTACGACCAGCATGACCGCCTGCTCACCTGGGTGTCCGGCCGTGTTCATCGTCTGCGGCGCGCTGGCCATCGAGCGGGCGGGACGGTGGAGCGATAATACGCCTTTTTGCCACAAAACCGGTTCAATCCGGCTCGCACAACCCGCCCGCCCGGGTGTAGTCAGGTTTGACGCAAGGATCCCGAAGCTTCTTGGCGAGAAGCCCATCCATGCGTCGGCACCTATTGCCTGAGTTTCGTGCCCCGGTCGGCCAGGACGACACGACGGTCGCATCGTCGGGCCGAGACAAGGTTGGCGAGAGGCGAGGCCCGAACAGGATGTCCATGTTCTTCCGCAAGCGCAAAGACCCGGAGCAGGCGGCGATCGCGGTCCCGTCCGACGAGCCGTCCATGCCGCACCGGGTGTCCCCGCGCAGCCCCAGCGAGGCGATCAAGCCCACGGCCGCGCCGCCCCCGCCGGACCGCCCGGTGCGCGAGCGCGGCGGGTTGCTGAGCACGATCAGCGGCCTGCTCACCGCCGCCGTGGTCCTCGCCATCGCGGCGATGATCGGCGTGACGCTGTTCGACCGGCAGATCCGCGAACCCGGCCCGCTCGCCGCCGACAAGGTCGTGGTCATCCCGCCCCGCAGCGGCACCTCCGAGATCGCCGACGCCCTCAGCCGCGAAGGCGTCATCGCTCATACCGCCCTATTCGAATGGGCCTCCCGCTTCTCCGGCAAGGCCCTGAAGGCCGGCGAGTACACATTCAAGGCCCATGCCAGCATCGGCGACACGATCGAGACACTGTCCACCGGCCGGCAAGTGCAACACGCCATCACCTTCCCCGAGGGCCTGACCTCCGAGCAGATCGTGGTGCGCCTCAACGACAACGACATCCTCACGGGCGACATCAACGAGATCCCGCCCGAGGGCTCGCTCCTGCCCGACACCTACAAGTTCGAGCGCGGCGCCACCCGCCAGCAGATCGTCAACCTGATGCGCGCCAAACAGCGCGAAGTGCTCAACCAGATCTGGCTGCGCCGCTCAGCCGAGATCCCGGTGAAGACCCCGGCCGAGATGGTGACCCTGGCCTCCATCGTCGAGAAGGAGACAGGCCGGGCCGACGAGCGGCCGCGCGTGGCCGGCGTCTTCGTCAACCGTCTCAACAAACGGATGAAGCTGCAATCGGACCCCACCATCGTGTACGGGCTGGTGGGCGGGCGCGGCACCCTGGGGCGCGGCATCCAGCGCTCCGAGATCGACCGGGCGACCCCCTACAACACCTACGTCATCGAGGGCCTGCCGCCGGGCCCCATCGCCAATCCCGGCCGCGCCGCGCTTGAGGCCGTCGCCAACCCGTCACGCACCAAGGACCTCTACTTCGTCGCCGATGGCACCGGCGGCCACGCCTTCGCCGACAGCCTGGAGGGCCATTCCCGCAACGTCGCCCGCTGGCGGCAGGTGGAGCGCGCCCGGAAGGAGACGCCCACCGACGCCGCCCCCGTGGACAAGGCCGAACCGCCGTCCGATCCCTCGGCGGTCCCGGGCCGGGCCTCGGCCTACGCACCGGATGGCACCAACTTCGCCGGCAGCGCCCCGGACCCGTCGGCCCCGCGCCCGAAAGCCTTCGACGCGTCGGAAGGCACCAAGCTCGATCCGCTGCGCAACAAGACCTTCGACCTCAATTCGGCCAAAAGCGTCCCGGCGCTGAAGGCGCAATAGGGCACTGCCGTCACTCTCCTCCCACGTGTGAGGAGGACTTGGCGGTGGGGGGGGGGTGGCGGTGGCCTCCACTGCCTAAGGGTCGCCCAACCACCCCCACCCTTAATCCCTCCCCACAAGGGGGAGGGAGGTTCGCACGACCGACTAAAGTTCAGACATCATGATCCTCTCCAGCATGACGGGCTTTGCCCGCGCCACCGGTACCACCGGCCCGGTCCAGTGGGCCTGGGAGGTCCGCAGCGTGAACGGGCGTGGGCTCGACGTGCGCCTGCGCGTGCCCAACGGCCTGGAATCGGTGGGCGAGGTGGCCCGCACAGCCCTGCAGAAGACCCTGACGCGGGGCCAGTGCCAGCTCTCGCTCAACCTCACCCGGCCCGAGACCAGGGCGCGGGTGCGCATCAACGAGGCCCTGCTGGCAGAACTCGCCGCCGCCACCGCCCGCGTTCCGCGCCCCGAAGGCCTCGCCCCGGCCTCCCTCGACGGCCTGCTCGGCATCCGCGGCGTCATCGAATCCGAGGACGAGCCGGCGGCGGAATCGGACAGCCTCGCCCATGACCTCGCCGAGGGCGTGGTCCGCCTCGTGGCCGACCTCGTGGAGGCGCGCCGCGCCGAGGGGCGCCAGCTGCGCGCGATCATCGAGGGGCAGCTCGTCGCCATGTCCCGCCTCCGCCAAGCCGCCGAGGCCTGCCCCGGCCACCAGCCCGAGGCTGTGAAGGCGCGGTTGTCCGCGAGCATCGCCGTCCTGATGGAAGCCGGCGGGCTCGATCCCGACCGCCTGCACCAGGAGGCCGTCCTCATCGCCGCGAAAGCCGACGTGCGCGAGGAGCTCGACCGCTTGAGCGCCCATCTCGACAGCGTCGGCGAGTTGCTGGCCAAGGGCGGCGCCATCGGCCGCAAGCTCGATTTCCTGGCCCAGGAGCTCGGCCGCGAGGCGAATACCCTCTGTGCGAAGGCCGGAGACATCGCGTTGTCGCGGATCGGACTCGACTTGAAGGCCGTGGTGGAGCAATTCCGCGAGCAGGTTCAGAACGTCGAGTAGGTTTTTCGGACATGCAGGCCACGACGATCGGGCGGCGCGGGTTCATCCTCATCCTGTCCTCGCCCTCGGGAGCGGGGAAGACCACGCTGACGCGCGCGGTCGCCAGCGACCCGAAGTGGGGGCTCGACCTCTCGATCTCGGTGACGACGCGACAGCGCCGGCCCTCCGAGATCGACGGCAAGCACTACAATTTCATCGACCGCGAGGCGTTCGACGCCCTGCGCGGCGCCGACAACCTCCTCGAATGGGCGGAAGTCCACGGCAATTTCTACGGCACGCCGCGCCGCCCGGTGGAGAAGGTGCTCGGTGCAGGCCGGGACATGATCTTCGACATCGACTACCAGGGCACGCGGCAGGTGCGGGCGAAGCTCGCCGAGGACGTGGTGACGGTGTTCATCCTGCCACCGAGCCTCGCCGAGTTGCGCCACCGCCTCGAACGCCGGGCCGAGGATTCGCCCGAGACCATCGAAAAGCGCCTCGCCAATTCCCGCGTCGAGATCCAGCGCTGGAACGAGTACGATTACGTCCTCGTCAACGACGACCTGAACGACGCCTTCGCCAAGCTCCAGGGCATCCTCGTCGCCGAGCGCCTCAAGCGCGTCCGCAACACCGGCCTGTCGGATTTCGTCGACGGGCTTCTGGCCGAGCCCGACAGGATCGCCTGAGAAGCCGAGCCCGATGTCGACACCCGACCGGACCATCCGCTTCGACCAGACCTGCCCGGTCCTGCGCATCTTCGACGAAGCGAAGGCGCGCGAGTTCTATGTCGACTTCCTCGGCTTCAGCCTCGATTGGGAGCATCGCTTCGGCGACGACTTTCCGCTCTACGCCCAGGTCTCGCGCGCCGGCCTCGTCCTGCATCTCAGCGGCCATCACGGCGATGCGACGCCGGGCTCCACGACCTTCGTGCGCATGGCGGGCATTTACGTCTTCCAGGCGGAACTCACCGCCCGAAACTATGTCCATGCCAAGCCGAGCATAGAAAGCCTGCCCTGGGGGCTGGTGATGACGGTGACCGACCCTTTCGGGAACAACCTCCGCTTCTGCGAGGTCAAGCCCGAGCCGTAGGGCGGAGGCGCGGCTCGATAACGGCGATCTCGTCCTGTATCGCCCGGGCGTCATCGCGAACGCGCCACGACGGACGGCATTTCGCTTGTTGCGCTGGTTTCGTTTGTTGCAGATATATCGCAGGAACGATCCAAGGGAGTCGGCTCACGATGACACCGCGCGCCTCCGCTCAGGGCCTCGGCGGCCGGCTACCGTCGGACGGCGAGCGCAAGACCGCCAACACCCTGCGCCGCCTCCTGGCCACTCAATCATCCGAGCAGACGAAACTGCGCGTGTTCGACGACGCTTGCAAGGAATCTGCTGAGATCACGCTCACTCCGGCCATCTCGAACCTTCTGATCGATCTGCTCCGCCATATCGGCCGGGGCGACGCGGTGACGCTCGTTCCGGTGACCCAGATGCTCACGACGCAGCAGGCCGCAGATATCCTCAACGTGTCGCGCCCCTATCTCGTATCGCTACTGGAGCGGGGCGAGATCGCTCACATCACGGTCGGGCGCCATCGCAGGATCAAGGCCGAAGACCTGTTCGCGTACAAGGATGTCCGGGACGGAACCCGGAGCCAGGCGCTCTCGGACCTCGCCGCCCTCGATGGCGAGTTCCTGTAGGCGGTGTTCGCCAACCGCTTCACCGCGCTCGTCGATGCCTGCGTGCTCGCGGGTGCCCTCAAGCGAAACCTGCTTCTGACCCTAGCGGAACGAGAATTCTTTCGCCTGCGGTGGTCGATACCGATTCTGGATGAGACCGAACGCGCGATTTCGGACATCCTGGCGAAGAGGAGTGTCGCCGATAGCGAGGAGCGGGCTCGCCGGGCGCGGCTCTGCATGGAAACCGCCTTCGACGATGCGATGGTCTCCGACTTCACCCGCTTTCTCGGTGCCTGCGAAGGGCTGCCGGACGCGGGGGATGCCCATGTCGTCGCGGCGGCCCTGAAAACCCAGGCAGCGACCATTGTCACGGACAACATCAAGCATTGTCCGGCGTCGGTTCTCGGTCCGTTGAATCTCGAAGCGCGAACGGCCGACGCCTTCATCGTCGACACCATCGCTCTCGATGAGGGCAAGGCGGTCGATGCCGTGCGGCAGCTTCGCCTGCGTCTGCGCCGACCAGGGAAAAACGCAGGGCAGTTGCTTCTCGATATGGAGGCTGTCGGACTGACCTCGACCGTCGATGTTCTCCGCTCGCATGAAGCGTCCCTGTAGACGGTAAGCCCCGGCTTCTAGACGGGACCAAATCGCCGGCCTCTCGGCGACGACGACCTACCCCCGCGGAGGAGCCATCACCGTCGCCCGGCGGGCCTCGAGGGTCTGCCACAGGATCAGGGAGGGCAGGCCGAGCACCACGTCCGGCACACGCTTGGCCAGCGACAGGGCGATGGCGGTGCCGGGATCGATGCCGAACAGGCCGCCCACGAGGACGAACCCGCCTTCCTGAACCCCTAATCCGCTCGGCACCGGGAAGGCCGCCGATTTGATGGCCTGGCTCAGGGCCTCGATGATGACGACTTCGGCGAGGCCCACGCCCTCCACGCCCATGCAGGTCAGCGCGATCCAGATCTCCACGGCGCCGAGCATCCAGGCGAGGAGGTGGAGGACGATGCCCTGGAACAGCAGGGGCCAGCGCTTCGGAGCCCAGACCGTATCGAGGGCGCCATGCACACCCGCGTCGCCGGTCGCCGAGTCCGCCGCCGCCTCGTCCTGGTCGCGCAGGAAGCGCCGGCCGAGTTCGGCGACGCGGCGCTCGACACCGCGCATGAGCGGGCTGCGCTGGAACAGGAAGAAGGCGGTGAGCACGATGGCGGTGACGCCGAGCGCCCGCAGGGCCCAGGCCGCGAGGGACGCGGCGGACTCGCCTTCCATCTGCATCAGTAGCGCGACGCCGATGAGCACGAACAGGGCCTGCGTACCGACCTGGATCAGCATGTCCACCAGGATCGAGGCCGCGGCGAACGTGCCCGGCACGCCCCAGAAGGTGAGGAGGCGCCCACCGACGACGTCGCCGCCTACGGAGGCCACCGGGAGGAGCACGTTGATCCCGTCACGCACGAAGCGGAGGATGAGGAAGGCACCCGCCTCGGCGGTGGTGGAGAGCCGGTGCAGCACCCGCTCCCAGGCGAAGCCGCAGAGGGACAAGACGGCGACGCGCATCAGCACTATGCCGGCGAGCCCGACGATTCCGATCCGTCCGAAGGCATCCGTCACCGAGGCGAGATCGTGGGTCGCCACCAGCCAGATCGCGAGGCCGAGGCCCAGCACCGTCCCCAGGACGGGCAGGTAGCGCAGGGCCTGTCTTCCGAGGCCCGCTCGGGCGGGCGGAGGCGCCACGACGCGGCGGGTCAAAGGGCCGGACTTCTGAAATGGACGAGCGCCAACGGAGACGATCCTCTCAATGCGGGTTTCGCAGACATGGACCCCGGTTCTGCGATGACGATCTGCGACACATCGAAGGGACAGCGCATCCGGCGCTCCGCCTGTCACGCACAATCGAACTCGAACCGATCCTATCGTGGCATTGGGGCTGAAATCGGAGACCGCCTCACTCGGACCGGCGGGCGGGCGGATAGACCGTGTCGAGGGCCTGCTCGGCATTGCCCTCCGGGTCGATCAGGACGATGCGGTTGCGCGACAGGCTGAAGGAGGTCGCCACCGCCACGAACCGCTTCGGGCAGGGGCCGAGGCAGCCCGTGGACACCACGCGGGTCATCCCGCCGAGGCCGCGCCTTTTCACCTCCCGCTTGAGTCGCCCCCGGATCTCGTCCTTCTTCAGGCCGACACGCTTGGTGCATTTCGCGCAGACCAGGACGATGTCCGAATAGCCGGACTTCGCCGTGCGAACGGTCGTGTCCTTCTCGTGTTTTGCCAAATCCGGGTGCCCGTTCCGTGTCCGGCGAGCCGGGGACCGGGACGCCATCCGGGCCACACCTAAGTCAAAGGGGGGAGGGGCGGCAACGGGGCGTGATGCCCCGCCGGCCCGTGCCCCTCAGCCGTAGGCCGCCACCGCCCGGACGCTGCCGGGCTCGGCGACGCTGATGCCGGCATCGACATATTCGTTGAGCTTGTTGCGTAGGGTCCGGATCGAGATACCGAGGATCTTGGCTGCATGGGTGCGGTTGCCGAGGCAATGGTCGAGCGTGTCGAGGATCAGCTCGCATTCCACCTGAGCCACCGTCCGTCCCACGAGACCGCGGGTGGCGGCCTCGGCCACCTGGGCGGCGCGCTCCACCGGCCCGGCGGAGCGGGCGAAGGATTCGCCCTCCGGGGTGGAGATCGCGTCGGCGTCGATCTCCGCTCCCGTCGCCAGCAGGACCGCCCTGTGGAGGGTGTTCTCGAGTTCGCGCACGTTCCCGCGCCACGGATTCTCGCGGATGATGGCCTGCGCCTCGCGGCTCAAGGACCGGACCGGAACGCCGTTCACCTCGGCGTATTTCTTGGCGAAATGGGTGGCGAGTTCGAGGATGTCGGCCGGGCGCTCGCGCAGCGGCGGCAGGCGCAGGTGCACCACGTTGAGGCGGTAGAACAGATCCTCGCGGAAGGTGCCCTTGCGGACCTCGTCGATGAGATTGCGGTTGGAGGTGGCGAGCACCCGGATGTCGACCTTCACGGGAGCGGTGCCGCCGACCCGGTCGATCACCCGTTCCTGCAGGGCGCGCAGCAGCTTCGACTGGAGGCGGACATCCATCTCGGAGATTTCGTCGAGGAGCAGCGTGCCGCCATTGGCCTCTTCGAACCGGCCGATCCGGCGGGCGACGGCGCCGGTGAAGGCCCCCTTCTCGTGGCCGAACAGTTCGGATTCGAGCAAAGCTTCCGGGATCGCGGCGCAGTTGACCGAGACGAAGGGCCGGCTCGAGCGGGTGGACTTCACATGGACGTGGCGGGCCAGCACCTCCTTGCCGGTGCCGCTCTCGCCGGTGATCAGCACCGAGGCCTCCGACCGCGCCACCTGCTCGGCGAGCTTCACCACCCGCTCCATGGAGGCGTCGCGCCAGACGAAGGCGCGCCCGTCCTCGGAGACCGCCTGCAGCACGGCGGCGATCAGTTCGGGATCGGGCGGCAGGGGGATGTACTCGCGGGCGCCGGCCTGGATCGCGGCCACCGCCGCCTTGGCATCGGTGGCGACGCCGCAGGCGACCACCGGGGTGCGGATGCGCTCGTCGGAAAGCGCGGTCACGAGTTCGCGGATCGGCTGGCCCACATCGATCATGACGAGGTCGGCGCCCTTGGCGCGCAGCACGGCGAGGCCCTGCGGCACCCCGTCCGCATGGGTCACGGCCGCGCCGCGGTTCATGGCGATCTTGGAGGCGGTGACGAGTTCGCCGCTCAAGCGTCCGATGATGAGGAGCCGCATGGTCTAGTATCCTGTGTCGGTGGAGCCTCGCGCAGCAGCGCGGCGGGCGGGATCAGTGGTCGCTCTTGATGATCTCGGTCATCGTCACCCCGAGGCGCTCCTCGACGAGGACGACCTCGCCGCGGGCGACGAGGCGGTTGTTGACGAAGATGTCGATCGCCTCGCCGACCTTCCGGTCGAGTTCCAGCACCGCGCCCGCCTGCAGCCGCAGCAGGTCGCCGATGGGCATGCGCGACGAGCCGAGCACGGCCGAGACCACCACGGGGACGTCGAAGACCTGTTCGAGGTCGGAGGCGCTCTTGGGGGTCGTGGGCGCCTCGCGGATCGATTCGGAGCCGAGCCCGTCGAAGGACGAGTCGATGCCATTGAGCTGCGGCAGGCTGAAATTGTCGGACATCACGGGCTTTCAAAATCGAAGGCGTTGCGGGGTCGAGCGGCGACGGATCAGGAGTCGAGAGGGTGGCCGATGGCTTCGAGCACGGCGGCCTCGATACGGGCGCGGTCGCGCACGACCCCGCCATCGGCCCATTCCATCCGGGCATCGCCGGGGGCGAGGTCGGGCTCGCCGAGGACGATGAGACGACCCTCGAAGCCGCGCTCGCGGGCGAGGCTCTTCACCAGCGCCTCGGCCTCGTCCACCAGCCTGTCGTTCACGCGCACCACCAGATGCGGCACGCCGCGCAGGTGCTGCAGGGCCGTGCGGGCCGCGTCGCCGATGGCCGCGAGCGGCTGGGTGTCGAGGGCATCGCCGGCGATGCGTCGCGCCAGGGAGACGGCGAAGGCCAGGGCCTCCTCCTCGCGCGCCGCATCCCGCGCGTCCGCCTGACCGATGAGGCCGGCCGCGGCGAGGCCGACGCGGGTGAGGGCATCGGCCATGCGGGCCTGGGCCTGGGCCTCGGCCTGGGCGCGCCCTTCCTGGACGCCGCGGGCATGGGCCTGCGCCACGGCCTCGGCCAGGGCCGCCGCCTCCTTGGGCGGGACGGTCGCGCCTTCGCGCGGCCGGAAATCGGTGTCGAAGAGGAACCGGCGGGCGTTCAATAGACCAGCTCCTCTTCGCCGCTGGACTTGGCGATCATGATCTCGCCCTTCTCGGCCAGTTCCTTGGCGAGCTCGGTCATCTTGGCCTGCGCCTCGTCGACGTCCTTGAGGCGGATCGGGCCGAGCGAGCCCATCTCGTCGGTGATGTTCTTGGCCGCGCGGGTGGACATGTTCTTGAGGAAGAAGTTGCGCACCCGTTCGTCGGCGCCCTTGAGGGCGCGGCACAGGGTGTCGTTGTCGACCTTACGCAGCAGCGTCTGCACACTGCCCGCATCGAGCTTCAGCAGATCCTCGAAGGTGAACATGAGCTGGCGGATCTTCTTGGCCGAGCCGCGATTGGCCTGGTCCAGGGCCGCGAGGAAGCGGCCTTCGGTCTGGCGGTCGAACGCATTGAACACGTCCGCCATCAGTTCGTGGGCGTCCCGCCGTGTGGTCTGCGCGATGGTGGAGACGAACTCCACCCGCAGGGTCTCTTCGATGTGGCGCAGGGCCTCCTTCTGCACCGTCTCCATCCGCAGCATGCGGTTGAGGACGTCGATGGCGAAATCCTCGGGCAGGATCGTCAGGACCTTCGCCGCATAGTCGGGGCGCACCTTCGACAGCACCACCGAGACCGTCTGCGGATACTCGTTGCGCAGGAACGAGGCGAGGATCTCCGGGTCGATCTGCGTCAGGCTCGCCCAGACCCGCTTGCCCGAAGCGCCCTTGATCTCCGCCATGATCGCCGAGACCTGCTCGGTGGGAAATATCTTGAGAAGCAGCGATTCGGTGCGCTCGTAGTTCGAGGTGATGCCGCCGCCCGAGGAGAGCCGCGAGACGAAGTCCACGATCAGCCTCTCGACGGTCTCCGCCTCCAGCGATCCGAGCTGGACCATGGCGTGGGAGACCATCTTGACCTCTTCCTCGTCCAGCATCTGCCAGATCGGCGCGCCCTCCGTCTCGCCGAGGAGCAGGAGAAGCGCAGCCGCGCGCTGGGCGCCGGTCATGGCGCTCAAGCCCGCCTTGCCGAGATCCTGATCCGCGATGACGCTCAACCCCGAGGCCATGCCTCACTCCTCTTCGCCGTTGCCGTTGCCGCTACCGTTTCGAATGCCGTCGCCGTCCCGCTCAACTGTCGTGGATCCAGTTGCGCAGGACCTCCACCGTCTCGCTCGGGCTGCCTCGGACCATGTCCACCACCCGCTGGACGGTCTCCGCCTGCACCTTGCCGTTCAACTGCGCGAAGTCGACGAGGCGGGCCGTGGGGTTGTCGCGAGCCGGAAGCATCTGATCGGCGCCGGGATCGCCACCGGCCAGTGCCGGTCCCGAGACCAGAATGGCCTGGGTCGGTTCGGCGGTGAGGATGCGGCGCACGAGGGGACGGACCACGGCGAGGAGAACGATCACCGTCAGGAGGAGAAGCACCGACAGTTCGACCATGCGCATCACGTCCTCCTTCGACGGAGCCATGAGCGACTGGATCAGCGAAGGCTCGGTGAACTCGACGGGCGCGGGCGTCTCGGCGAAACGCAGGTTGACCACTTCGACCTGATCGCCACGATCCTTGTCGAAGCCGATGGCGGTGCGAACCAGGGTGGCGATCCGCTCGATGTCGTTGGCCGGGCGCGGCTGATAGACGGGGCGGCCATCCGCTCCCGGGACGTAGGCGCCGTCGACGAGGACCGCCACCGACAGGCGCTTCAGACGTCCGCCTTCCTCGACCACCGTCTTGGTGACGCGGGAGATCTCGTAATTCGTGGTCTCCTCGTCCTTCTTCGAGGAATCCTTCGAATTGGGGTTCGGGTTCGGCTGGTTGGCGCCCGGCAATTCGTTTCCGACGGTCACGGCGCCCTCGTTGCCCCCCGTGAGCGCGCTTTCGCTGCGGGTCTGCGTCGAGCGCACGACCTTGCTCTCCGGATCGAAGGTCTCCGAACGGCTCTCGATGCGGTTCCGGTCGAGTTCCGCCGTGACCTGCACCCGCGAGCGGCCCGCGCCGACGATGCCGGCCACGATCTCCTCGATCTGGGACCGCAGGCGGCGCTCGAGACCGACCTGCTTCTCCTCCATGCCGGCGCCGGTCTCGGCCTCCGCACCCCGAGCCCCGTCCGCCAGCAGGCGGCCACGCTCGTCGACGATGGAGATCCGCTCCGGCTTCAGGCCCTCCACCGCGGAGGCGGCGAGATGGCGGATGGCGCGAACCTGGGAGGGGTCCATGTCACCGACGAGCTTGAGCACGATGGCGGCGCTGGGCAACTCGCGGTCGCGCTCGAACAGGCGGCGCTCCGGAATGACGAGGTGGACGCGCGCGGCCTGGACCCGCCCAATGGCCCGGATGGAGCGCGCGAGTTCCCCCTCCAGGGCGCGCAGGTGATTGACGTTCTGGACGAAGTTGGTGGACGAGAACGCATCGCCCTTGTCGAAGATCTCGTAGCCGACGCCCGAGGCGCTGGGCAGGCCCTTGCCGGCGAGGTCCATCCGCAGGCGGGGCAGGTCGGCGCGAGGCGCCATGATGGTCTGGCCCGCATCGCCGCGCGTCTCGTACTTGATGCCGCGCGCATCGAGGTCCCGGATGACAGCCCCCGAATCCTGCATCGACAGGTCGGCGAAGAGGACGCCCATATCGGGCTTCGACACGCGAAGGATCACGAAGGCGAAGAAGCCGATCAACGTCAGGGTCACGGCCGCCATGGCCGCGAGCCGCGCCGGTCCCAACTTCGTCACCACTTCGAGAACGGACTTCACGACGCGACGTACCCACCCGAACCGGAGCGGCGGAAGGGCCGCGCTCGCTCGGCAAAATTTGCCCAGGTCGTGGTTAGCGTCCGGTTAACGATTTCCTTAACCCAGGAAAAAAGGATGGTCGGCGTTCGTCCGTTTCGAGCCGACCCCGAAACGGAAAGAACCGCGCCCCGTGGAGGGCGCGGTTCTTTTTCAAGGAGATCGTTGCTCGAAGGGGACTTCCGGAACCCGGCCCGGATGCCGACCCTCCTCGATCTCAATGGCGGTAGTGCTGAATACGGGTGGTCCGCAATCCGGCCAGGCCATGCTGGTCGATGGAGAACTGCCAGCTCAGGAATTCCTCGGTGGTAAGGGTATAACGCTGGCAGGCTTCCTCAAGGCTGAGAAGACCGCCGCGGACGGCTGCGACGACTTCGGCCTTGCGGCGGATGACCCATCGTCTGGTCGTGGTCGGCGGAAGATCCGCGATCGTCAGCGGGCTTCCATCTGGCCCGATGACGTATTTGACTCTCGGGCGGCTTGGTTCGGTCATGATACGCTCTACAACTCGACTGACCTGTCGAGGTTGGAAGCTACTTGCGCCCGCTTAAGATATGTTGAAGCGGATCGATTGCATCTGATTCGTTTTTTCCAGGATCATGTGGACAACCCGGATCCGATGTTCTGCACGCCCGATATCGGCAGCCGCGATTTGCCGATCAGCAGCACCGGCTCGCTGCCGCTGAGATCGACGCCGTCGACTTTTCCGGCGACCTGCGTGTCGACGCTAACCTGTGCACCAGTGGCGTCGAAGGCATCGATCTTAATCGAGTAGCTGCCGTTGGCAGAGGTGAAGCCGGAGGTGGATCGTCCGTCCCAGGCGAAGGTCTGCGCCCCGGCGGTCAGGGCCTTCGTCTGTGTGGCCACCACGTTGCCCTTGGCATCGCTGATCGTCATCGTCGCCTGCTTTGCGGCACGCGCGGGCGTCAGGGTCCAGACGGCCGAGCCGTCCTTCAGGTTGGCGACCCGACCGTCCGCCGTCACGCTCTGGCCGATGAAGCCCGTGGCGGCGGCGGCGCTCGATGCCTTCGCGTTGTTGAGGATGGAATCGAGGCGGTCGTTCGACTTCAGCTGCTGCTCGACCCCGGCATATTGCACAAGCTGCTGCGTGAACTGGTTGGTGTCCAGGGGGTCCATCGGGTTCTGGTTCTTGAGCTGCGTCGTCAGCAGGGTCAGGAACTGCTGGAAATTGCCGGCGATCTCCTGGGAAGCGCCGGTGGCCGTGCTCGGGTTCGTGATGGAGGAGCTGCTCGAAGCTCCGGTGATGCCGGCTGTCATGGCGGTCTCCTCAGATTCGGATGTCGATGCCGCCGAGGCCGCGCAGCATACGCAGCGGCACGACGTCGTTGGAAAGGCGCGGGTCCTTCAGGTCGGAACCGGGCGTGCCGGAGCGGCCATCCCGGCCGCCCCCGCCATCCCGCTCGGCGCCGTTGCCCCCATCGGAGCCGGTGTCGCTGCGCAGGGACAGGTTGATGGCGGCCTCACCCGCATCGAAGCCGGCCTGCGACAGAGCTTGTTGCAGGTTGCCGACATCGCGCTGGAGCAGGGCCAGGGTCTCCGGCCGGTCGACCGTGAGATGTGCGGTGACCGTGCCGCTGTCCTTGTCGATATCGAGATTCACGTCGATTCGCCCGAGATCCTTCGGATCGAGGCTGATCTCGAAACGGTTCGACCCGGCCAGCGAACGGAGCCCGATGGTCATCGGCACCGCGCCGAGGGGCACCGGCGCCGCCTGGGCCTGGGGGAAGGCGCCGGCGGGGTCGGGCGCCGGTGCGGGAATGTGGGCTGCCGGCACAGGGCTGAACGTCGCCGTAGGAGCCGAAGCGAGATCGTCGGCGGCCACGGTCGAACCGGGGGCTAGCTCGTCGAAAGCCTTGGCCGACGAGGTCTCGCGCTCGGAGGAGGCCGGGCGATCGGTGCCGGATACGGGTACGGCGACCGGACGACCGGCGGCAGCTTGCGCGCCGCCCGCGCCGGGTGCAACGATTGCGCTCGGTTTCGGAGACGAGGCGGCACCGGCCTGAACCGCCATCGCGGGAGCGTTGGCCGGTGGTGGAGGCGCGAGGAGTTCGGGCGGGGCGAGGGCGGACATTGCCGTCGCGGTGGGGTCCGCAACCGCGCCGTCCGCCGGAACCTCCCCATCGTCGTTCCGCTCTTCGGTCGCCGTGACCGCCTCGGCGGCGATGGCCGCAGACGCGATCGCCTGAACCGGAACGGGTATCGCACTCTGTCCAGCCATCGAGGGCGGCAAGGCATTCCCAGCCTGAGGCGGGGCGGCGGATTGAGGGGTCTCATGTCCTGCCTGCACGGAAGAGGCGGACAATGGTCCGGCGCCGCCGGTCATCGGCAAGCCTGCCTTGCCGGCTGGCTGCGGGAAGCCCGACGCCGCCATGCTCGATGGATCTCCCCCCTGTTGCGGCAGGGTGGGCTGCATGTTCGTGCCCTTCGCCGCCGAAGCGTCACGCTGCACCGGCGAACCTCCGAGACCGGCCTCGTTGGGCGGCGTAGCCTGATCCTCGTCCCTTCGGGCTCGCAGCGGCCGTGTCTCGGCCAAATCTTCTATCTGCCCTGAAACCGGATCCTGTTCCCGCAGCGCCGCTTCGGCCGCGCCCACGCCTCCGGCATCGACCTGGACCGGCCCGCGATAAGCGCTCCGCTGCGAAAGCGCCCCCGGCCGTGCGGCATCGCCCTTCGGCCGCGGCGAGGACGGTTCCGCGGTCGGCGAAGCCACCGACGTCGCGACGCCGGTCTTGGCCGCATCACGCTCGCGGATGGCCGTCTTCGGCTCCAAGGCCCTGCGTGAGGACGGCGCCGGATGCGACTCGCCTGCGGGGATGCTGAAACGTTCGAGGCCCGCCGCATCGGTGGCAGGAATCGGGGTGGAACGCGGGGCGACCGCGCTCGTGAACCGCGAGGCCTGGTCTCGGTTGATCGACGTGGTGGCCATTCGGCGTAGTCTCCTCGCCCCCCCACCGCGCAAACTTCGCGCCACGCATCGCACCCGACAACCCGTTGTTTCGACAGGAAAAATTTTCGTCGCTCGCAAACCGATCCTCCGCGACCCGGCGAAATCGTCCCTGTCCAGGCAGGATTTGCCGGGTCCGGCGCGTCGGCATGCGAGACCTGCTCCCGGCCTGCCTGGAAGTTCCACCTCAGGATCGCTATAGACTCCGCATGTGCGGGCGCTGCGGCCTGCCGGCGAACCCGTGACGTGATGAACTCCCTCGACCTTCCCAAGGCCCCGCACGAGACGCGCGTCGTCGTCGCCATGTCCGGCGGCGTGGATTCCTCCGTGGTGGCCGGGCTACTCAGCCAGCAGGGCTACGACGTCGTCGGGATCACGCTGCAGCTCTACGACCATGGCGCGGCGGTCCATCGCAAAGGCGCCTGCTGCGCCGGTCAGGACATCCACGATGCGCGCCGCGTCGCCGAGACGCTCGGCATCCCGCATTACGTCCTCGATTACGAGGACCGCTTCCGGGAATCGGTGATCGACCGTTTCGCCGAGAGCTATCTCGCCGGTGAGACGCCGATCCCCTGCGTCGAGTGCAACCGGTCGATCAAGTTCCGTGATCTTCTCGCCACCGCCCGCGACCTCGATGCCGACGTGCTGGCCACCGGCCATTACGTGGCCAGTCGCCCCCTCGAAGCCGGCGGGCGCGGCCTCTACCGCGCCCTCGATCCGGCCCGTGACCAGAGCTACTTCCTCTACGCCACCACGGCCGAGCAGCTCGATTTCCTGCGCTTTCCCTTGGGCGAACTGCCCAAGGACGAGACCCGACGCCTTGCCCGCGAGCTCGGCCTCGCCATCGCCGAGAAGGCCGACAGCCAGGACATCTGCTTCGTGCCCCAGGGGCGCTACGCCGACGTCATCGCCAAGCTGCGGCCGGATGCGGCGCGCGCCGGCGACATCGTCGATCTCGAGGGCCGGGTGCTCGGCCAGCACGAGGGCATCATTCATTACACGGTCGGACAGCGGAAGGGTCTCCGCCTCGCCGTCGGCGAGCCGCTCTACGTAGTCCGACTGGAGCCGGGTTCCGCCCGGGTGGTGGTGGGGCCGCGTTCCGCCCTCGCCACCAGCCGCATCCGCCTCGACGATCTGAACTGGCTCGGGATCCTGCCGTCCGGCGGGGTCGTCGACATGCCGGTGGCCGTGCGGGTCCGCTCGACCCGTGAGCCGCGCGCCGCGCATCTGACGGTCGATTCCGGTGGAGCAGCCGCCGAGGTCGTGCTGGCCACACCGGAAGACGGCGTCTCTCCGGGCCAGGCCTGCGTCATTTATGCCGATGACGGCCCACGCTCGCGTGTGCTCGGCGGCGGCACCATTCGTCGCATCGACGCGTTGGCAGCCGGAACGGCGCAAGCCGCCTGACGCCGACCCGAGCCAGAACCTTCCCCATCCGCAGGATCTAGAGACGATATGCTGAGCGAGCCGCAGGCCGGTCCGAGCACGGCCCTGATGCGCAAGGCCTATGCCCGCTGGGCACCGGTCTACGACGTCGTCTACGACAAGCTCACCGAGCCCGCCGCGCGCGACGCGGTGATGGCGGCCACCGCCTGCGGGCCGCGTATCCTGGAGGCCGGCGTCGGCACGGGGTTGTCCCTCGGCTATTATCCGGCGGGCAGCTTCGTCTGCGGCGTCGACCTCTCCGAGGACATGCTGAAGCGTGCCCGCGCCAAGGTGCTGCGCCGCCGGCTCACCCATGTCCGTGGCCTTCAGGTGATGGATGTGTGCCGCCTCGGCTATGCCGATGCCAGCTTCGACGCGGTGGTCGCGCAGTTCCTCATCACCCTGGTGCCGGACCCCGAAGCCGCTCTGTCGGAATTTCTCCGCGTGGTGCGGCCGGGCGGCGAGATCGTCCTCGCCAACCATTTCGGCCAGACCAAGGGCGCGGTCGCCAAGGTCGAGGAGATCGTGGCGCCGCTCTGCACCAAGATCGGCTGGTCCTCGGCGTTCAAGTCGACGCGCATCGAGGCCTGGGCGCGGCGCAACGGCGTCGAGTTCATCGGCGTCTCGCCGACCTTTCCCGGTGGTTTCTTCAAGATCCTGAGGATGCGGAAGCCCGGCTGATCCGGCCCGGCGAAGCGGGGACATGACACGCAACTCGAGCGGCGTCCTCCGCCGCGCCCTGCGGTGGCTTCCGATCCTCGCCCTCGTGGCCATCTCGCTGGGCGTCCTCATCTCCGGCGCCCCGCACCTTCTCAGCCTTGACCGCCTGCTGTCCTATCGCGCAACGCTGATGGAGGCTGTGGCCGAGAACCGGTCGCGAGCTATCGGGCTCGCCTGCCTCGTCTATATCGGCTGCGTAATCGTGTCCGTGCCGGCCTCGCTGGTGCTGACCATCCTGTCGGGTTTCCTGTTCGGGGCCGCCACAGGCGCGGGGATCGCCCTCGTCTCGGCGACGACCGGTGCGGCCATCGTCTTCTCCATCGGCCGTGGGCCGATGTCGGAGTTTCTCGTGACCCACGCCGGACCGCGCCTCGGCCGCCTCGCGGCGGGGTTCCGCGACGACGCGTTCGGCTTCATCCTCGTCCTGAGGCTCCTGCCGATCTTTCCGTTCTGGATGACGAATCTCGCCCCGGCGGCCTTCGGCGTTCCCCTCCGCACCTTCGTGCTCGCGACCTTTCTGGGCCTCGCCCCCGGCGCCGTCGTCTATGCGGCAGCCGGATCGGCGATCGAGGATGTCGTCGCGGCCAACGAGGCAGCCAAGGCGGACTGTCTGGCGAGCGGCGCCGAGGCCTGCGACGAGGCCCTGTCCCTGCGGTCTCTCGTCACCGTCAAGACCCTGGCCGCCCTCGGCGGCCTCGCCGCCTTCGCGTTGCTCTCCATAGGGCTGAGGCGCCGCTTCGCCCGCAAGCGGAGCGTCACGTCGCAGATCCCTGTGGCCGGGCACTCGACGGCGCGGCGGCCGGAGCGTAACCGTGATGTAAATCAATCGCATTAAGACGTAGAGTTGATCGCCGAGAGATCGGAATGACCGCCGCGGGAGGCACTGCGCCGGGGAGACCGGGACGAGCCAAGAAGCCCGGGATGAGGGATGATCGGAACCCCGTGATGGACGCGACGCCACGCGCCGGCATGGAACTGCCTGTCCCCGTCGAGGCGGAGGCGCGGGCGGGAATCGGCCGTCATCTCGGCCTGTCGGGCCGGCTGTTCCTCGTGACCATCGCCTTCGTCGCCCTGGTCGAGATCCTGATCTACGTGCCGACCGTGGCGAACTACCGGCGCATGTGGCTGTCGGACCGCATCGCCGCCGCCCAGATCGCCGCCCTCGTCCTCGAAGCCTCGCCGGATCAGCACGTCTCGGAAGACCTCGCGCGCCATCTCCTGAGGGGGGTCGGCGCCAGCGCCATCGCGGTGCGCGGCGACGGGACGCGCCGCCTCCTTGCCGTGGACACGATCCCCTCGGAGGTCGCAGGCCTCGTCGACCTGCGCTCCCATGACTGGATCGCCTCCATCGGGGGGGCATGGCGCACCGTCTTCACCGTGAGCAACGGCCCGGTCCGGGTCATCGGCCATGGCCGGGACGGGTTCGACCTCGTGGAGATCCTCCTCGACGAGGCGCCCCTGCGCGAGGCGCTGATCGACTTCGCCGACCGGCTGCTGCTCTCGTCGCTGGCGATCGCCGCGGCGGTGGCCGGCCTCGTCTTCCTGATGCTGCAGCGGATCATCGTGCGCCCGGTCCGGCGCCTCGCCCGCAACATCACGGAATTCGCCGACGATCCCCAGGGGAGCGACCGCATCATCACGCCGTCGCGCCGGACCGACGAGATCGGTCACGCGGAGGTGGCGCTCGCCCGCATGGAGACGGCGTTGGCCGGCGAACTGCGCCAGAAGCGCCGCCTCGCCGAACTCGGCCTGTCGGTGAGCAAGATCAACCACGAATTGCGCAACCTCCTGACCACGGCGCAGCTTCTGGGCGACCGGCTGGAATCGGTGTCGGACCCGGCGGTGGAGCGCATCGCCCCCCGCCTCCTCGCCACTCTCGGCCGGGCGATCCGCTTCTGCGAGGAGACGCTGGCGTATGGCCGGGCGAGCGAGGCCGTCCCGCAACGGCGCAAGGTCGAGCTCGCGCCGATCCTGGCCGAGCAATCCGACCTGTCCAGGCTCGACGGCGCGTCACGGGTGACGATTCGCGTGGCCTGCGACGAGAATGTCGAGGTGGAGGTCGATCCCGACCAGTTCTCGCGGGCGCTCACCAACATCGTGCGCAACGCCGTTCAGGCCATCGGTTCGGACAAGGCGCGGCTGCTCGATCCAGTGATCGAGATCGAGGCCACGCGCCACGGCCGGCCGGGGGCGGGCGGGGTGACGATCCTCATCGCGGATAACGGGCCGGGGCTTCCCGAACGGGCGAGGGCGAACCTGTTCTCACCGTTCGAGGGGTCGACGCGCGCGGGCGGGACCGGGCTCGGGCTTCCGATCGCCGCCGAACTGATCGAGCTTCAGGGCGGCTCTCTCACGCTGGATACGACGGGGGAGGGGGAAGGCGCCCGCTTCCGGATCGTGATCCCGGACCGCCCGACGACGTCGCCCTGAGCCTATTCCGCGGCCGCCAGGGTCAGGCCCGGCACGGTGATGCCGATGTCGCGAAGCAGTTCGGCATCGGCATCGGTCTCGTTATTGGCCGTGGTGAGGAGGCGCTCGCCGTAGAAGATCGAGTTCGCGCCGGCGAGGAAGCACAGGATCTGCGCTTCGCGGGTTAGCCCCTTGCGGCCGGCGCTGAGACGCACACGCGCCTTCGGCATGACGATGCGGGCGGTGGCGCACATCCGGACGAGATCGAGCGGGTCCACGGGCGGACGGTCCTCGAGAGGGGTCCCCTCGACGGCCACCAGGGCGTTGATCGGCACGCTCTCGGGATGGGGGGCGTGGTTGGCGAGCACCTGAAGCATCGCCGCGCGGTCCTTCACGCCCTCACCCATGCCGACGATGCCGCCGCAACAGACGCCGATCCCGGCATCGCGCACGTTCTGAAGGGTGTTGAGGCGATCCTCGTAGGTCCGCGTCGAGATGATGTCGCCGTAGAAATCCGGGCCGGTATCGAGGTTGTGGTTGTAGGAGGTCAGCCCGGCCTCGGCGAGGCGGCCCGCCTGGGACGGGGTGAGCATGCCGAGCGTGACGCAGGCTTCCATTCCGAGGCCGCGGACACCGCGCACCATGGAGAGGACGGCATCGAATTCCGGGCCGTCCTTGGGCTGGCGCCAGGCGGCGCCCATGCAGAAGCGATGGGCTCCGGCGGCTTTCGCGGCGGCGGCCTCCTTAAGCACCTTATCCACCGCCATCAGGCGCTCGCGCGGCAGGCCGGTGCCCTTGTGGTGCGCCGATTGCGGGCAATAGGCGCAATCCTCGGGACAGGCGCCGGTCTTGATCGACAGCAGGGCGGCGCGCTGGATATCGGCCGGGTCGTTATGGGCGCGGTGGACCTGTGCCGCCCGGAACACGAGGTCGAGGAGCGGCAGGTCGTGGATCGCCTGGATCTCGGCCACGGTCCAATCGTGCCGGATCGCGGGGATCTCGGTGGCGGGCAAGGGGGTGGGGAAGGGGGCGAGGGGGGCCACGGTGTCAGTCATGGCCCCATGAGGCGAATCTTCGCCGGAAAATCAAGCCGGGCCGGCCGCATGCCCCGATGCATTTGGCTTCAGGCCGGCCAGGATCGCCCCCTCACGCCGTCTTGCCGCGCAACCCCGACAGGCCCGACCAGAGCGGCGCGATGAGGTAGCTGGTGATCGGAATGAGCGCGGCCCCGACGACGAGACCCACAATGCCGGAGCCGATCGCGGTGACGATCCATTCAACGACGGGTCCGACCGGCGGCACCATCTTCGCGGTGCCGGCAGCGGCGTCGTGGATCACGTGGGCGACCTGTGGCAGGCCGTAACCTTCGAGACCATGGACGAGGATGCCGCCGCCGACCCAGATCATTGCGGCCGTGCCGATGATGGCCAGGAGCTGCAGGAAGACCGGCATGCCCTTGACCAGGGCACGGCCGAAACCGCGGATCGCGCTGCCGAACACGGACGCCGAAGTGTTCTTCGCCATCGCGACCCCGGCATCGTCCGCCTTCACGATGAGCGCCACGCCGCCATAGACGAAGACCGTGATGCCGATGGCGACCACCGCGAGCACGATCGCCTTCGTCCAGATGCTGCCTTCGGGAAGAGAGGCCAGGGAGATCGCCATGATCTCGGCCGACAGGATGAAATCCGTCTTGATCGCGCTGGAGACCTTGCGCGCTTCCAGAGCCGCGCCGTCCCCGGCATCGGCATCGAGCTTGGCCTCATGCGCATGCGCCTTGTGCGGGAACAACGCCTCGTAGACCTTCTCGGTGCCCTCGTAGCAGAGATAGGCCCCGCCGAGCATGAGCAGCGGGGTGATGGCCCAGGGGGCGAAGGCCTGCAGCAGCAGGGCCGCCGGCAGCAGGAACAGCATCTTGTTGCGCAGCGAACCGATGGCGATCTTGCCCACGATCGGTAATTCGCGCTCGGCCGCGAAGCCCACGACGTAGCGCGGCGTCACGGCGGCGTCGTCGATGACGACCCCTGCCGCTTTCGCACCGGCCTTGGCGGCTTGCCCCGCGACGTCGTCGAGGGAGGCGGCCGCGACCTTGGCGAGCCCCGCGATGTCGTCGAGGAGGGCGATCAGTCCGATGCTCAAGGTTAGGTCCTTCCAACTGCCATGGGCCGAGCCGTGCGATGCGATTTACCGGCCAAGCTGCGTCTAAGCAGGTTTTGCAGAAGTGGCCCCCGGTTCTGCGATAAAACCCTGCGACACAGCAAAGAGCCAAGCAGGGTGAAGCGTTGGCTTGCCGACGCGAACCCGCTTAGGAGAGGAGACGAGCGAGCGGGGATTTCGATCCCCGCCCCGTTTCAATGAGTCGGTTCGCCGGCCGCGACCTTCGCGGTCCAATCGTCGAAGGCGACGATTTCCTGGCGCTGCTCGCCGAGGCCGGTGATGCCGAGGGTCACGACGTCACCGTTCTTGAGGAAGCGGGGCGGATTGCGTGCCATCCCGACACCGGGGGGCGTGCCCGTGGTGATGACGTCACCGGGCTCCAGCATCATGAAATGCGAGAGATAGGCGACGATCTGGGCGACGCCGAAGATCATCGTTGATGTCGACCCCGACTGCATCCGCTCGCCATTCACGTCGAGCCACAGGTCCAGGGCGGACGGGTCGGGGATCTCGTCCAGAGTCACCAGCCACGGCCCGAGGGGACCGAAGGTCGGGCACCCCTTGCCCTTGGTCCAGGTCCCGCCGCGCTCCATTTGAAACTCGCGCTCGGAGACGTCGTTGCAGAGGCACAGGCCCGCCACATAGGACAGGGCCTCGTTGGCATGGACGTAGGATGCGCGCGCGCCGATGACGATGGCGAGTTCCACCTCCCAATCCGTCTTGGCCGACCCCTTCGGCAGAATGACCCGGTCGTTGGGGCCGGAGATGCAGGAGGGCGCCTTGTTGAAGACGATGGGCTCGGCCGGGATGTCGGCACCGATCTCCGCCGCGTGATCGGTATAGTTCAGCCCGATCGCGATGAAGTTGCGGGTGCCGCCGACGCAGGGGCCGAGCCGCGTCTCGGCGGGGAGGAGCGGCAGCGTCTCGGGATCGATGGCGCGCAGGCGCTCCAATGACGTCGTGGCGAGGGCCGCGCCGGAAATATCGCGCAGGATGCCCGACAGATCGCGCAACCCGCCCTCGGCATCGATCAAGCCGGGCTTCTCGTCGCCCACATCTCCGTGACGCACAAGTTTCATCGGTTCTCGCTCCGCTTCGATCCATTGTCAGCCCGAGACATCGGTCCCTCCACCGTCCCTGGCAAGGTGTCGCGACCGGACAGGGACATGTTGCATAATTCATACATCCCTTTGAAAATCCCGCGCGATACGCATTTTTCTGCAGGATACGAGATACGTAAATCGGACAGTTTAGATGTGAACGATTCGTCGCGATGCCTTTCGGTGACACGGGCGACGTATGTCGGCGAAGGCATAGCCGAAGTAAATCGCAGATTATGAAACGATTAACACTTTGCCGCACATGGATTGCATAGACTTGCCAAGAACGGCACTCTTCTGCTCAAGATGCCGGCCGGGGATCACGCCGCGGTAAATCCGAGCATCGCAAGCAAGGGTCGGGAGCAGGACATGGCCATGACGATTCGCAACACGGCTCTGGCGGGACTCTCCGCCGCCGTCCTGACCCTAACGGCAGGGGACGCCATGGCCGGCGCGTTCGGCATCCGCGAACAGAGCACCCTCGCGCAGGGTCAGGCTTTCGCGGGCGCCGCGTCCGGCTCCGGCGGCGTCTCCTCAATGTTCTGGAACCCGGCCACGATCACCATGAACCCCGGCTGGGTCAGCGAGCAGAATCTCAGCTTCATCAACCTCTCCTCCAAGATCACCCCGACCGACGGCACCTCGCCATTGTTCGCGCCGCTGGGCGGCAGCGGCGATATCGGCCAGGGCGCCGTGATCCCGGCCGGCGCCACCTCCTACCAGCTCACCGACCGGCTCTGGATCGGCATCCAGACCGGCGCTCCCTTCGGCCTCGTGACCAAGCCTCGCGACGACTGGGCCGGCGAAGTCTACGGACGGTCGAGCCGCATCTTCTCGCTTTCGTTCAACCCGACCATCGGCTTCAAGGTCAACGAGTGGCTCTCGATCGCCGCCGGGCCGAACATCGAGTATTTCCGGCTGACCCTTCGCCAGGCCTTCCCGCTCTCGTTCAGCCCGCTCATCGCCCCCAACGCGTCGCTCAAGGGAGAATCCTGGGGCGTCGGCTTCACGGCGGGCGTGCTCATCACCCCCTGGGCCGGCACGGCGTTGGGCGTCGGCTATCGCTCCTCCGTGCATCACGACATCGAAGGCGCCTTCCTTTTGCCGGGGCCGGCGGCCTTCCTGAGCCAGCAGGTCACCGCCAACCTCAATACCCCGGAGAAGGTGAGTGTCGGCCTGACCCAGGCCGTCAGCCCGGTCGCCCGCGTCAATCTCGGTTTCGAGTGGGACAATTGGTCGAGGCTCGGCGATGTCGGCATCGTCGGCCGCACCACCGGCGGCATCGCGACCACGCTGCCCCTGAACTACAAGGACGGCTACACCTATTCCGTCGGCGGCGAGTACGATTGGTCGCCAGCCCTCACCGTTCGGGCCGGTCTCGCCTACGAACAATCGCCCATCGATTTCTCGAACCGCTCGGTTCGGCTGCCCGACAGCGACCGCTTCAACGTCTCGCTCGGCGGCAGCTATCGTTGGAGCGAGAAGCTGACCCTCAACATCGCCTATTCTCACCTCTTCCTCGTGGGCGATTCGAAGCTCCTCGCCGGTCCGGGCCGCGACTACAACTTCCGCAACATTCCCTTCGCCGCCGATACGAGCGGCAGCGCGGACATCGTTTCGGTGGGCTTCCGCTACGTCTTCGGCACGCCGGCCGCTCCGATCGCTTCCGCGCCGCTGGTTCGGAAGTTCTGAGTGTCCTCAGCCGGAACACCGAGGCAGTGTGGAGATCTTCCCCTCGTCGACCTCATCCTGAGCTGCGGCGACAGCCGCCTTGAAGGATGAGGTGACGGGGATCCGAAAAAACGCAGCCGAACACCCGTCATCCGGCCGCAGGGACCACCGACGATCCCGTTCTCGACTCGGCCATTCGAAACGAATGGCAACGACCCAATCCGATCACGCCTTCATGCGGACATAGGTTCCGGGCGCCGGCCCGAGGGAGGGCAGACCACCCTCGCCGGGAATCCGGGCCGGCACGCGGGCCGGGGCCTGCTTCTCCAGCCATTCGAACCAGTAGGGCCACCACGACCCCTTGTGCTCGGTCGCCGCCGAAATCCAATCCTCCAGACGCCCCTTGGCCGCACCGCCGGTCCAGAACCCGTATTTCGGTTTGGAGGGTGGGTTGACCACGCCGGCGATGTGACCGGACCCGGCCAGCACGTAATCGACCTTGCCGCCGAATTTCGACGACCCTTCGAAGACGGAGATGGCGGGCGCGATGTGATCCTCCCGGGTGGCGAGGTTGAAGATCGGCACCTTCACCTTCTTCAGGTCGAGGCGGACGTTACCGAGGATCATGCGCCCCTGGGCCAGGGTGTTATCGAGGTAGCAATTGCGCAGGTAGAAGGAATGGTTGGCCGCCGGCATCCGCGTGGCGTCGGCGTTCCAGTAGAGCAGGTCGAAGGCCGAGGGCGTCTGCCCCTTCACGTAGTTGTTGACCACGTAGGACCAGATCAGGTCGTTCGGCCGCAGCATGTTGAAGGCGGTCGCCATGCCCGAGCCTTCGAGGTAGCCGCGCTTCTTCATCCGCGCCTCGATGCTGCGGATCTGCTCCTCGTCGGCGAAGACCTTGAGGTCGCCGGCATGGGTGAAGTCCACCTGCGTCGTCAGGAGGGTGGCGCTGTTGATGCGCTTGTTGCCCGTGGCCGCCTGCATCGCCAGGGTCACCGCCAGCAGGGTGCCGCCGACACAATATCCCGCCGCCGCCACCTCGCTCTCACCGGTGGCGACACCGATCGCGTCGATGGCCGCCTCGATGCCCTCGCGCATGTAGCTCTCGAAATCCTTGTCGGCGTGGCGCTCGTCGGGGTTCACCCACGAGATGCAGAAGACCGTGAGGCCCTGCGACACCATCCAGCCGATCAGGCTCTTCGACGGGTTGAGATCGAGGATGTAGAACTTGTTGATCCAGGGCGGCACGATCAGGAACGGGCGCTTGAGCACCGTCTCGGTGGTCGGCGAGTATTGAATGAGCTCCATCAGGTCGTTGCGGAACACCACCTCGCCGGGGGACACCGCGACGTTGACTCCGACCTCGAAGCCGGACGGATCTGTCTGGCGGACCCGCAGCTGGCCCTTCCCGGCCTCGATGTCTTCGGCGAGCATCTTCATGCCGCGCACGAGATTGGCACCGTTCTCCTGCAGCGTGTGCCGAATCAGCTCGGGATTGGTCATCACGAAATTGGAGGGCGAGAGCGCGCCGACGATCTGGCGCAGGTAGAACTGCGCCTTGTGGCGCGTATGCTCGTCGATCCCGTCGGCCTCGTCGACGAGCTCTTCCGCCCAGCGGGAGGTGATGAGGTAGCTCTGCTTGATGAAGTCGAAGATCGGGTTGGTGGACCATTCCGCGTGTTTGAAGCGGTTGTCCTTCGCCTCGGGCAACGCCACGGGCGACGCTTCCTCGCCCTGGAGGCGATGCCAGGTCGAGCCCCAGAGGGTGATGAACGCGTCGCTGAGCTTCTTCTGGGCTTCGAGGGACTTCTGCGGGTCGACCATCCAGCGCTCGACGACGGTGCCGAGGGTCTTGACGACGTCGTTGACCTCTTCCGGAGGCTTGGCCAGTTCGGGATCGAGCGGGTCCGCCTGGCTGATCGGCTTCATGTAGGCGCCGGCCGTGCGGGTGAACTCCTCGATCAGCAACGTCGCGTTGCGGGACAAGGCGTCGATATCGGGAAGCGGTGTCGTCCTGTCGGTCGTCACGCGTTGATTTCCCCTCTATTTCCGCGGGACGGCCCGGCCGAACCGTCCTCGTTCTCGACAAATTAACGCGGCACCTCGACTTTCCGCCAGGGCGCGGCTTACGTTTCAGGTCATTATGTCAGAGCCTTCATCACGGAATCACAGGCGGTGCGGCTTCGTCCCCCGTCTGGCCCTCGTCCTCGGCGGCCTTCTCGCCGCGGGAGGATGCTCCGGCGACCTCAACGCCATGCGCGGCGCCTATACGCTCGCCGGGGGCGGGCCGAAGGATGTGAAGGCGCCCGATTTCGTGGTGCAATCCCGCAAGACCGACGCCGAATACCTGCCCGTCGGCGTCGCAGCACCAGCCAGGCCCATCAGCGCCCGCACCGCCGAAGGGACCAAGAGTCTCGAGAACGATCTGATGGGCGCTCGTGGCCGTAACGAAGCCAAGGGCCGTGCCGCCGAGAGCGCCGCCCGCGCCACAGGCCAGATCCAGCCTGCACAATAACGGTCGGCTCCGGGCCGCCGAAATGGTAGACAGGTCGACCACGTCAGAGTGATGACAGTTTTGAACGCGCGAATCATGCGATTGGCGCATCGGACCCCGTGAAGCCCATGACCGACTTTCACCGCATCAAGCGCCTGCCCCCTTACGTGTTCGAGCAGGTCAACCGGATCAAGGCCCAGGCGCGCGCCAATGGCGCCGACATCATCGATCTCGGCATGGGCAATCCCGATCTCGACGCCCCGCGCCACGTCATCGCCAAGCTGGTGGAGACGGCCGGCCGGCCGCGCACGGACCGCTATTCGTCCTCGAAGGGCATCGCGGGTCTCCGCCGGGCGCAGGCCAACTACTACAAGCGCCGTTTCGGCGTGAGCCTGAACCCCGACACGCAAGTGGTGGCGACGCTCGGCTCCAAGGAAGGCTTCGCCAACATGGCGCAGGCGATCACCGCGCCGGGCGACGTGGTGCTGGTGCCGAACCCGAGCTACCCGATCCACGCCTTCGGCTTCCTGATGGCGGGCGGCGTGATCCGCTCCGTGCCGGCCGAGCCGACCCCGGCCTTCTTCCCCGCCGTCGAGAAGGCGATGCAGCACTCGATCCCCAAGCCCGTGGCGATCGTCGTCTGCTATCCCTCGAACCCCACGGCCTACGTGGCGAGCCTCGATTTTTACCGGGACCTCGTCGCTTTCGCCAAGCGCCACGAGATCATCATCCTGTCCGATCTCGCCTATGCGGAGGTCTATTTCGACGGCGAGCCGCCGCCCTCCGTGCTGGAGGTGCCGGGCGCCATCGACTGCACGGTGGAGTTCACCTCGCTGTCGAAGACCTTCTCCATGGCCGGCTGGCGCATGGGTTTCGCGGTGGGCAACGAGCGCCTGCTCGCCGCTCTCACGCGGGTGAAATCCTACCTCGATTACGGGGCGTTCACGCCGATCCAGGTGGCGGCCACCGCCGCCCTCAACGGACCCGAGGATTGCATCGTGGAGATGCGCTCGATCTACAAGAAGCGCCGCGACGCGCTGATCGAGTCGTTCGACAAGACCGGCTGGAAGATCCCGAGCCCGTCGGCTTCGATGTTCGCCTGGGTGCCGATCCCGGAGAAGTATCAGGGCCTCGGCAGCCTCGAATTCTCCAAGCTCCTCCTCGAGAAGTCGGACGTGGCGGTGGCACCGGGCATCGGCTTCGGCGAACACGGCGACAATTACGTTCGTATCGCGCTGGTGGAGAACGAGCAGCGCATCCGCCAGGCGGCCCGCAACATCCGCCGCTTCTTCGAGACGTCGGACCGCACGCTCCACAACGTCGTCCCGCTCACGAAAGCGGGCTGAATCGCGTCATCGGTGATGTTGCGGGGGGGAGACAGGTCGCGCCAAAGCGGCCCGAGCCCCTCTCATGTGCTTGTCACATGCCGTCCCGGTGAGCAGGGTCGCGCCATGTCGCCTGCCACCGAGGATCGTATGCGCGGATTGACCCTGACCGTCGCGCTGCTGCTGGCCGGATCGGCCGGTGCCTGCGCGCCGAACCCGATCGTCGCGCGTGATCCGGTTCCCGCACCGGATCCGGGTCTCAGCTATGTCTGCGATTCGCAGCCCCTCGTCCTGAATGCGATCCGCACCAATTGCGTGCCGGTGGAACGCGAGCCTCAGGTCGTCCTGCGCGCCAAGGGCTGAGCTGCGCGGACACGGCGTCCCATCCATAGAAAAAGGCCGGAGCATCGCTCCGGCCTTTTCCTTTTGTCGGGCGCTGGACCCGATCTCAGCGAACGGCCGGTGCCGGGGAGACGGGCCGCGGCGCTGCGCTCGGATCGTTGGTGGTCATGCCGGGAGTGGAGGGCATGGCGCTGCCCGGTGCCGTGCGGGCGCCCGGCGCGGTCGCGGTGCCTGTGGTGGCGGGGCCTGCCTCCATGCTGTCCCCCTTGCCGACCACGCCCGACTTCGAACCGGCGGCATTCGTGCCATGGCTCTCGGGCATTCCGGTCTGCGCGAAGGCGGCGCCGGACAGGGCAACGACCAATGCGGCGGCGGCGGTGGAGATCTTGATGGCGGTCATGGTAGGCTCCTTGCTGAATGCGCTTATCGGTTGCGCTTGCTGGTTCAACGCGGAGAATCCGGGCTGGTTGCCCCTTGGATCGGGAAGCATCTCCCCCGTACGGGACCGGCCGGCATCGAAAAAGATGGATCTTGGAGCGGCGAGGACACGGACAGGCAACCTCTCATGGGGCATGGTAAGGGCATGAGCGGCCGCGGCCGCATGTGAACACCGCGACGGAGCGACCCGTGCAGCATCTCTCGACCTTCGCCGCCGCAGGCCTGATCGGCCTCGGCCTGTCCCTCGCCTCCGGCGCCGTCGCTCAAACGTCCTATACGGCGGCGAATGGCCCCTACATCCTGCCCACAGACCGGGCGACGGGCCGTCCCGTCCCGGACGATGCGCGCGCCATTCCGGTGCCGAGCGTCATGAATGGCGGCGGGTTCGGCCTCAGCGGCAACAGCTATTTCGAGGATTCGCCGACGGAAGGTCCGCTGAACGGGCGCCGCCGGCCGCACGAATTCGTCCTGGCCCCGGCACGCGTCGCGCCTCCCGCCTACGGCCGCTGACACCTATCCGCCTTTCGCGCGGAGGCCGGCCCACCGATCCACGAGGGCAGATGCGGCGAGGCCTGCGGCATAGGCGACGAGGTTCCAGGGCGAGAAGATCCGCCCGAGCAACAGGGCGCCGGGGAGCGTCAGTCTGAACGCGTCGAGCCACGGCGTATGGACGAGGCGGGAGAGCTCCACCACCAGAGCGATCGCACCGGCCACGAGGAGGATCGCCTGCCCATTCCGGTGCGGCAGCAACGCCGCGACCAAGGCGTAGACCATTGCCGCCCACAGGGCCGAACCGCCGTATTTGACGATCCCCATCGGCAGACCGAGGGGCACGAAGCGCAGGCTCAGCCCCGCGACGATGATGGCGAGACTCGCTGCGAGACAGCCCCCTCGCGACCGAATGCGGCCCGTGGGTCGAGAGGTGGTGGCTGGCGTCATGCGGGGGACCGTCCCGGACCTGAGGGAAGAGGAAGACGGGCGCCGCCGTTTACACCGGGCGGGCGTCTCGGTATCACCCGCGCTCACACGCTAAGCCCTGTACCTTCACCACGAGCCGAAACACCAGATGCGCGCCGAGATCGAACAACTCTCGGATGCCGCCAAGCAGTCGATCGGACTGCTGAGGAGGCATCTTTGACTGGGATACCGTCGAGAAGCGCCTCGCGGAGCTGAACGCAGCCTCCGAGGATCCCAACCTGTGGAACGACGCCGAGGCGGCGCAGAAGGTCATGCGCGAGCGCGGCGCCCTCGAGGACGCCGCGGGCGCGATCAAGAAGCTCAGCCAGGATCTCGATGACGCCGCGACGCTCATCGAACTCGGCGAGATGGAAGGCGACCAGGACACCATTCTCGAAGGCGAGAACGGCATCCGCGCCGTCGAGAAGGAGGCCGCGCGCCGCCAGATCGAGACGCTCCTGTCCGGCGAGGCCGACGGGCTCGACACCTATGTCGAAGTCCATGCCGGGGCCGGCGGCACCGAGAGCCAGGACTGGGCGAACATGCTCCAGCGCATGTACGGCCGCTGGGCCGAGCGCCGGAAGTACAAGGTCGACATCGTCGAGTGGTCGGATGGCGACGAGGCCGGGATCAAGGGCGCCACGCTCATGGTCAAGGGCCACAACGCCTATGGCTGGCTCAAGACGGAATCCGGCGTCCACCGCCTCGTGCGCATCTCGCCCTACGATTCGAGCGCGCGGCGCCATACCAGCTTCGCCAGCGTCCGGGTCTATCCGGTGATCGACGACCGCATCGTCATCGAGATCAAGGAATCGGATTGCCGCATCGACACCTATCGGTCGTCGGGCGCCGGTGGCCAGCACGTGAACACCACCGATTCGGCGGTGCGCATCACCCACAATCCCACCGGGATCGTGGTGGCGTGCCAGCAGGAGCGATCCCAGCACAAGAACCGGGCCACGGCCTGGAACATGCTGCGCGCCCGGATGTACGAGGCCGAGCTCAAGAAGCGCGAAGAGAAGGCCAATGCCGAGAACGCGGCCAAGACCGATATCGGCTGGGGCCACCAGATCCGATCCTACGTGCTGCAGCCCTACCAGCTGGTGAAGGACCTGCGCACGGGCACCCAGTCCACCGATCCCGACGAAGTGCTGGACGGTGCACTCGATCCCTTCATGGAAGCGTCCCTGGCCCAGCGCGTCTATGGCGGGGCCGGCGAAGTCGAGGACATCGATTAGTCCTCGCTTCCCTTCAGTTGGGCTCTCCTATCTAGCGGCGAGGAACTGCGCGTCCGATCCGCCGAGGACGCGCAGGAAGCGCTGCGGGTCCACGGGCTCGCCGTCGATCCTCGTCTCGTAATGCAGATGGCTTCCCGTCGAGCGGCCGGTGGAGCCGACACGGCCGATGGCGGCTCCGGCCTCGACCCATTCTCCCGCGCCTACCGCGATGGATGACAGATGGGCGTAGCGCGTCACGAGCCCGCTGCCGTGATCGACCTCCACCATGTTGCCGTAGCCGCCACTATAATCGGCGACCGTCACCCGGCCGGCCGCCGTCGCGCGGGCGCTTTCCCCGAACTCGGCCTTCATGTCGAGGCCGGTATGCAGGGCGAGCCCGCGCGTGAACGGATCGAGACGGGGTCCGAAACCGCTCGACAGGCTGTACTTGCCGGCCAGGGGCTGCCGCACGGGGAGGGCGGATGCGATGCGGCGGAGGCGGTCTTCCTCTCCCAGAGCCCGCTGGACCTGCCCGACCGCGATGCCGAACGGATCGGTGGCGAGCGGCACGAGCGGCCCGCCGAGACCCGCTTCGCGCTGGCGCTCGAAACGCTGCGGGTCGAGGCCGACACGGATGACGATGTCACGCAGGCGCTGGGAGCCGCGGATCGCGCGCACGCCGAGCGCATCAAGGGTTCGGATCTGGTGCGCGCCCAGACCATTGAGGCGCTGATCCAGCCCCGCCAGAACCTGCTCGGTCTCTCGC
The DNA here is from genome assembly GCF_001422125.1 of Methylobacterium sp. Leaf85. Classification (NCBI taxonomy): domain Bacteria; kingdom Pseudomonadati; phylum Pseudomonadota; class Alphaproteobacteria; order Hyphomicrobiales; family Methylobacteriaceae; genus Methylobacterium; species Methylobacterium sp. Leaf85. The sequence goes on from NZ_LMME01000023.1 coordinate 466,544, forward strand.
AGAGACTGCCGGCCGGGCGCGCCGTCGCGTGAGCGCAACTCGAAGGCGTCGGGCGTCGGAAAGGGTTTTGGCGCAGGCTTGGCCGGAGATTTGGCGACCGGGTCGGTGATCGTGGCCGCGTAACCGAGCGCCCCGGTCTCGGCGGGATCGTCCGCCGCACTCCGGCCGGCACTCGCGATGGGGTGACCGGCCTCGCTCGCGAGCAGCGAAAGCTGGGCCTGACGCTTTTCCATCGCGGCTTGGCGCTGGGACAGATCGGCCACCCGCGCGGCCAATCCCTCGCGCGTGGCGAGATGCTCCATCGTCGCCCGGTCGAGCTGAAGCCTGAGGGCTCCGATCCGCTCCTCGTAGGCATATTGCAGGGCGGTCTGCTGGGATACGAAGCGGGCCAGGATCTCGTCGTGGAACACGAGGTACCATGTGGCGGCACCGGCCCAGAGCGTGGCGATGGCGAGGCCACAGACGAGGGCCGGCACGAGGCGTCGTCCCGCGTTCGGCAGGCGTATTCCACCGATCATGGGAAACGAAAAACGCATCCGGGCCCACCCCACTCCAACTCCCGCCATTGGAGGGGATCAGGGTTAACGAAGCGCAAAATCCCGCGCGCGAGACGTCGACGTCGAGACGCGCGCGGCAGTGGCTTCAGGCCAGCGCGCGCGCCGCGGCGAGAACCTCCTCCGCATGGCCGGGCACCTTCACCTTCGACCAGACGCGCGCGATGCGTCCCTCGCCGTCGATGAGCACGGTGGTGCGCTCCACCCCCATGTACTTGCGGCCGTACATGCTCTTCTCCACCCATACGCCGTAGGCTTCGAGCATCGACTTGCTCTCGTCGGAAGCGAGGGGGAAGGTCAGATCGTACTTCGCCCGGAACTTATCGTGGCTCTTCACCGTATCGGGGGAGACGCCCACCACCACGGTATTCGCTTCCGCGAAGGCGGCGCCGAGGGCGTTGAAGCCTTGTGCCTCCAGGGTGCAACCGCTGGTATCGTCCTTTGGGTAGAAGTAGAGTGCGACCTTGCGACCCTTGAACGCGGCGAGGCTGATTTCCTCACCGCCCGCGCCCGGTAATGTGAAGGCGGGAGCGTGATCTCCGGTGTCGAGAGGCATGATGCCTTCCTTTCGGCCGATTGATAGTGTGCCACAAGAGACGTTGATCGAGGGGCACATGACCCCTCGGCTGAGGACCAAAAGATTGCCGGGTCAAGGCAACCCCGAATCCCGGACACCTGCTCGATAGCGTGAGCGGCCCGTCCGATCCAGCGGCTCAAGGATCGATGAACCAGGACACCGCCACAGCTTTGCGACGGGGTAGGTCGCCTCGGCGGCGGCGGCGGCCGCTGCTATGGCTTTCGCTCGTTCTCGTGGCCGCCCTCACGCTCGCCGTTTCCGGGGCGTTCTGGCGTCTGACCAACGGTCCCCTGCGCATCGACGGCATGTCCGAGCGCGTGGCCTCGGCCATCGCGGGCAGTATCGGCCCCGGTTGGCGGGTGGACCTGCGCGACAGCACCATCGAGCTCGATTCCGAGAATTCCCTGGCGCTTCAGGTCGCCGGCCTCGACATCCACAACCCGGACGGCGCCCTCGTCCTGCGCGCTCCCATGGCGGTGGTGAGCCTGGATACCTGGGGTCTGCTGCGCCTCGCGGTCCAGCCGAGGGCCATCGAGTTCCGCGACCTGCAGATGACGGCCCTGGTCCACCGCGACGGGTCCATCGCCTTTGCCGGTTCCGATCCGGCCCATGCCGCAGCGGAGCCTCATACGCTGCCCAGCGTCGATAGTGCCCGGGGAAACTCGTCGCCGATCTCGGCCGCTATCGCCTCGATCTTCGGCATCGTCCTCGATCCGGCCGGTGTCGTCGGAGCCCTCGACCGGGCGCGGATCACCAATGGGCGCCTGACGCTGATCGACGACGACGCCCGCCAGCGTGGGGTGTTCGAACACGTCAACGGGCTGTTCCGACGCGACGCGGTGCGGGATTCGCGGGTGTTCGAGCTGCGCATCGACGGCCCTCACGGGGAATGGCGCTTCGGCGGTGACCTGCACGAGGGCGGCAACGGAAAGCGCAATGGCATCATCACCCTGGACGATCTGCCGGTCACCGATCTGCTCCTCCTCTCGGGGCAATCGAAACTGCCGATCGAGACCGACCTGAAGGTCTCGGCCAAGGCGGAGGTCGGGCTCGACAACGGTCGGGTCGAGGCCCTGAAAGCGACGGTCAAGACCAGCGACGGTAATTTCCTCATCGAGGAGAAGGACTTCAACCCGGTCACCATCGAAAGCCTGACCGCCTCGGTCAGTTGGGACGAGGCCAAGCGGGTCCTGAACCTCGACAGCATCGATTACCTCGGAGCCGGCAACGCGGTGCATCTCGCCGGTGTCTGGACCGCGAGCCCGGTGGGCGGCCCCACGGCCTGGACCCTGGCCCTCGCGGGCAAGGATGCGATCCTGCGCGGCGCCGCCAGGACCGACAAGCCGGTCAAGCTCGACGCCCTCTCGGCCCATGTCACGGGGCGCGACGGCGGCCTCTCCATCGACGAGTTCACCGTGGCGGGAGCCGGCGGAGCCACCGGCCGGGTCACCGGTACGGTGGACACCAGCGCCGACGAGGGCGGCCTCACGCTGAAGATCAACGCCGCCCATACCGATGGGCGCATGGCCCTGCGCCTGTGGCCGGAGCATATCGCTCCGCCCGCCCGCGAGTATCTGGTGGACAACCTCCAGGGCGGCCTCGTGGACAAGGTCGACATCACCGTGGACATGAGCGGCAGCGAGCTCGCCGCCGCGACGCGTGGCGAGCCGATGCCGGACAGCGCCATCCATATCGATTTCGCCGTCTCCAACGCGACGCTGGCGGTCAGCGAGGGCGCTCCCCCCCTGAGCCGCGGCCGGGTGACGGGGACCATCACCGGCCTCACTACGAACATCCGCGGCGTCACCGCCGACATCAAGATGCCGGACGACCGGACGCTCTACATCACGGACGGCTCGTTCGTGATCCCGAAGATCACGCCGGATACAGTCACCGCCCAGATCGGCCTTAAGCTCGGCGGTGGTGCGGACGCCCTCGTCGCCCTGCTCCAGACCAAGATGTTCAAGAACCTCACCGGGGTCGAGATCGACCCGGCCTCGGTCAAGGGCAATGCCGATCTGCGCATCGACTTCCCGCTCAACCTCAAGCGCATCCCCGACCTGCCGGACCTGCCCGTGAGCCTCACCGGTACCCTGAGCGACCTCGCCGTCGAGAAGGCTTTCGGAAAGGAGAAGCTCGAGAACGGCCGCTTCGCCGTCACCTACGAACGGGGCGGTTTCACCCTGAAGGGCGACGGCCGGGTGCTCGGCTCGCCGCTCACCCTCGACCTGCGCCAACCGAAGGCGGGCGCACCGGGTGAGGTCAACGCGACGCTCCTCCTCGACGAGGCCCTGCGGGCGAGGCGAGGCCTGCCGATGGCGCCGCAGCTCGCCGGGCCGATCCCGTTGAAGATCAACCTCGCCATCGGAAAGGGCAGCCCGGCGCGCTCGCCCATCCGCATGGAAGCGGATCTGTCCCGCGCCTCCATCGATGGCCTGATTCCGGGCTTCGTCAAACCGGCCGGCAAGCCGGGGCGCGTCAGCTTCGTCATGACCGAGGTCAGCCCGGGGGGGGCCATGGACCTGCGCGACATCGTCCTCGATGCCGGCAGCGCCAGCGCGCGCGGCACGGCGGCGATCAATGGCGATGGGCAATTCGACCGGGCCGACCTCTCGAGCTTCAAGCTGTCGCCCGGCGACGACATGCGCATCCAGATCGACCGCAGCGGCAACCTCTACAAGGTGGGCGTGAAAGGGGCCGTGGCCGATGCGCGGCCCTTCATGAAATCGCTCGGAGGACCGGAGGGCAAGGCCGGCAAGGAAAGCGGCCGAGACCAGTCCAAGGAGATCGAGGCCGATATCAGCTTAGGCATCATCACGGGATTCAACGGCGAGGCCCTGACCGGCGCCAGCGCGAAGCTCTCGATGAAGGGCAAGGATTTCCGCTCGGGCCGCCTGCAGGGCCGCTTCAACGGAGCCGGCTTCTCGGCGGTGGTGTCCCGCTCGGGCCGCGGCGATCCCTCGATCAACATCGAGACCACCGATGCCGGGGCTACCCTGCGCTTCGTCGATATCTACAAGCGCATGTATGGCGGGCGCCTCGTCCTCGGCAGCACCCTCGGGGACGGGCCGCAGACCGGCGTGGTCCAGATCCGCGATTTCACGCTGCGCAACGAGCCGGCCCTGTCGAGCATCATGGCGCAGGGTCCGGCAACCAGCGAGGTCGTCGATGCCAAGGGCCGCAAGCAGATCATCCAGAACGCCGGCAACGACGTGAGCTTCGACCGCCTGCGGGCGAACTTCACCCGCACCGGCAGCCGCGTCGACTTCACCGACGCCGCCATCTCCAACGCGGCGATGGGCTTCACCATGAGCGGCTACCTCGACACGGCCAAGGAACGCGCCGACATCAACGGCACCTTCGTCCCGCTCTACGGGCTGAACAACGTCGTCTCGCGGCTCCCCCTGTTCGGGCAACTCCTCGGCGGCGGGAACAACGAGGGCCTGTTCGCCCTGAATTTCCGAGTCTCGGGCCGCCTGTCCAAGCCGGATGTGAGCGTGAACCCGCTCTCCGCTTTGGCGCCCGGCATCCTGCGCCGTCTGTTCAGCGCCGGAGGAAATGACGGCTTTCCCGGCGCGACCTCCGCCGGAGAAACCGAACGCTGAGCTAGCCGGCCGCTTCTTCCCTCTGCGGGCCACTGAATTGACGCAGCTGCTCTTTTAGGCAGAGCGCGTCCCTCTTCCCCTTGTGGGGAGAGGTTAGGAGTGGGGGTGGCTACGCCAGCCTCCGCAGCAGCAGGAGGGGCACCCGACCACCCCCACCTCCAACTACTCCCCACAAGCTCGACGGATCTCGGGCAGGCCCGAGATCCGCTGGGGAGGAGGGCAGGGTGGCGCATCCCGCGAACGATGTGAATGCTCTAGCGCCGCCGGCGGGAGAGGGGGCGATCTCTCCGAACAACGCGCTCCGCTCATCCGACCCTCTGCGCGGGCCACCTTCCCCCGCAGAGGGGGAAGGGAGACGCGCCACACCTTCGAAACCCGCGCTTGAGGTTCTACCCCCGTCGTCTCACTCGACCCGGAGAAGCACGTGCTTCTTACGGCCGAAGGAGAGCTTCACCACCCCATCCTGGCCGAGATCGGCCAACGTCAGCACCGCCTTCTCGTCGCTGATCTGCACGTCGTTGACACGCAACCCGCCGCTCTTGATCTGGCGCCGCGCCTCGCTGGTGGAGGGGACGAGCCTGGCGTGGTCGGGACCGAAGGCCGAGAGTACGCCGAGACCGGCCTCCAGGACGGAGCGGGCGACGGTGACGCTCGGCAGGTCCTGCGCCACGGCGCCTTCCACGAAGGTCTTGCGCGCGGTCTCGGAAGCGGCGTCGGCCGCCTCGCGTCCGTGCATCAGGGCCGTCGCCTCGGTAGCGAGCACCTTCTTCGCCTCGTTGATCTCGGCGCCCTGCAGCGCCTGCAGCCGGGCGATCTCGTCCATCGGCAAAAGGGTGAACAGCTTGAGGAACCGCGCCACGTCGGCGTCCTCGGTGTTGCGCCAGAACTGCCAGTAATCGTAGGGGCTCAGCATCCCGGCATCGAGCCAGACTGCGCCCGCCGCCGTCTTGCCCATTTTCGCGCCGGACGCCGTGGTGAGGAGCGGACAGGTCAGCCCGTAGAGCTGCGGCGTGCCCATGCGACGGCCGAGATCGATGCCGTTGACGATGTTGCCCCACTGGTCCGATCCGCCCATCTGCAGCACGCAGCCGTAGCGGCGGTTGAGCTCGACGAAGTCGTAGGATTGCAGGATCATGTAGTTGAACTCCAGGAACGACAGTTCCTGGTCGCGCTCCAGACGCATCCGCACGCTGTCCATGGACATCATGCGGTTGACCGAGAAGTGCCGGCCGATATCGCGCAGCATCTCGATGTAGTTGAGCTTGGTCAGCCACTCGGCGTTGTCGACCATGGTGGCAGAATTGCCGCCGCCACCGAAGGTCAGGAACCGCGAGAAGGTCTTCTGGATCCCGGCCTTGTTCTCCTCGATCTGCTCCAGCGTCAGGATCTTTCGCGACTCGTCCCGACCGGACGGGTCGCCGACCCGGGTGGTGCCGCCGCCCATCAGGGTGATCGGGGTGCCTCCCGTCGCCTGAAGCCAATGCAGCATCATGATCGAGAGCAGATGCCCCACATGGAGGGAGGCCGCCGTGCAATCGTAGCCGACATAGGTCGTCAGTCGGCCTTCCAGGGCCGCCGCGTCGATCCCGGCGAGGTCCGATCCCTGGTGGATGTAGCCGCGCTCGGACAGAACCCGCAGGAAGTCGGATTTCGGCGCGAAGGTCTCGGGCTGGTTCGGCGTGGCGGTGGACATGCGGGGTTCCGGATTCGACTGGTCGCGGCGCGGGACAGGAGAAACGCCGGCGTGATAGCAGCAGGTCAAGTGATGCGCGGCTCTTAGCAGGGCTCACCGCGGAAGGCACGGGGCGTAAACGGCATGACCATGATGCGGGCGATCGGCCTGATGAGCGGCACCTCCCTCGACGGCGTCGACGTGGCGCTGATCGAGACCGACGGCGAGGACGTGAAGGTGGTCCGCAGCCATAACGGCTATCTCGAACCCCTCGGCCCCACCGGCTATCGCGGCTACACCGATGAGGATCGCGAGTTGCTCCGCCGGGCGCTGTCCGATTCCGAAGCGGTGGTCGCCCGCGAGGATCGGCCCGGCTGCCTCGCGGAGGCGGAGGCCTTCGTCACCGCGGCCCATGCGGAGGCGGTGGAGGCCTTCCTCTCCGCGAACGGCCTGAGCGCCAGCGATATCGACGTGATCGGCTTCCACGGCCAGACCGTGGTCCATCGCCCCGATCAGCGCATGAGCGTGCAGATCGGCGATGGCGCCGCGCTGAGCCGCCGTCTCGGGATTCCGGTGGTGTCGGACCTGCGTCACGCGGACATCGCCGCGGGAGGGCAGGGGGCGCCGCTGGTGCCGGTCTTCCACAAGGCGCTGGCCAAGGCCGCCGGGTTCGAGGGTGCGCTCGGCATCCTCAATATCGGCGGGGTCGCCAATGCCACTCTCATCGCCTCCAACGGCGACGTGATCGCCTTCGACACCGGCCCCGGGAATGCCCTCATCGATGACTGGATGCGCGAGCGCACCGGCCGGCCCCTGGACGATGGCGGGCGCACGGCGGCGCGGGGACGGCCGGACGAGCCGCTCCTCGCCTGGCTCCTGACCCATCCGTTCTTCTTCCGCCGGCCGCCGAAATCGCTGGACCGCAACTGGTTCTCGCACAAGCTCGCCGGCCAGCTTTCCACCGAGGACGGGGCGGCGACGCTCACCGCCTTCACCGCCCGCGCCGTGGCACGCGCCCTCGACCACGCGCCGGAGATCCCCACGCGCTGGATCGTCGCCGGCGGCGGCGCCCGCAACGGCGAGCTGGTGCGGCTCCTGAACTACCATCTGCGCGCCGAGATCACGACGGCGGACGCCATCGGCTGGTCCTCGGCCTATCTCGAAGCCCAGGCCTTCGCGCATCTCGCCGTGCGCTCGCTGAAGGGCCTGCCGATCACCTTCCCGTCGACCACGGGCGTGCGGGAGGCGATGACCGGCGGGGTGCTGGCGCGGCCGGAGGCATGAGCCCGGCGCTTTGCCCTCAGCCGAAACCCGCGCTAGAGCGTCTCCCACCATGTCGCACAACACTTTCGGCCATCTCTTCCGCGTGACCACCTTCGGCGAGAGCCACGGGGTGGCCCTCGGCTGCGTGGTGGACGGGTGCCCGCCCGGGATTGCCATCGAGGCGGCGGACATCCAGGCGGAGCTCGACCGGCGCAAGCCCGGCCAGTCGCGCTTCACCACCCAACGCCGCGAGCCCGACCAGGTCCGCATCCTGTCGGGCGTCTTCGCCGACGACCGCACCGGCGGCGTCCAGCTGACCACCGGTACGCCGATCGCCCTGGAGATCGAGAACACCGACCAGCGCTCGAAGGATTACTCCGAGATCCGCGACAGCTATCGGCCGGGCCACGCCGACTACGCCTACGACGCCAAATACGGTATCCGCGATTATCGGGGAGGCGGGCGCTCGTCGGCCCGCGAGACCGCCGCCCGCGTGGCGGCCGGGGCCATCGCGCGGCGGGTCCTGCCGGCCGACATCGTCATCCGGGCCGCGCTGGTGCAGATGGGACCGCATGCGGTCGACCGGTCGCGGTGGGATTGGGACGAGGTGGCCCGCAACCCGTTCTTCTGCCCCGATGCCGAGACGGCCAAATTCTACGAAGAGTATCTCGACGGTATCCGCAAGGACGGCTCGTCCATCGGCGCCGTCATCGAAGTGGTCGCCGAAGGCGTGCCGCCGGGCCTCGGAGCGCCGATCTACGGCAAGCTCGACGCGGATCTCGCTGCCGCGATGATGTCGATCAACGCGGTGAAGGGCGTCGAGATCGGCGACGGCTTCGCCTCGGCGGCTTTGCGCGGCGAGGAGAATGCCGACGAGATGCGCTCCGGCAATGCCGGCGCGCCGACCTTCCTCGCCAACCATGCGGGCGGCGTCCTCGGCGGCATCTCCACCGGCCAGCCGCTGATCTGCCGCTTCGCGGTGAAGCCAACCTCCTCGATCCTGACGCCGCGCATGAGCGTGACGACCAACAATCGTGACGTCGACCTCGTCACCAAGGGCCGCCACGACCCCTGCGTCGGCATCCGCGCCGTCCCCGTCGCCGAGGCGATGATGGCATGCGTGCTCGCCGATCACTATCTGCGTCACCGGGGGCAGGTCGGGACGCGCGATCGGGAGTGATCGCATCATGCGCAACGGCACGCCCTCCCCCTTGTGGGGAGGGGCGGGGGTGGTGCCGGATATGGTGTGATCTTTCCGCCCCCACCCCCACCTCCGGCTCCTCCCCGCAAGGGGGAGGAGAGACCCGCGATACGACGACGAAGAGATATCCCGTGCCCCATACCCACGTCACGCAGGCCATCGAGGCCTATGCCCGCGGCGAGATCGTCGTCGTCACCGATGACGACGATCGCGAGAACGAGGGCGACCTCGTCGTCGCGGCCTCGCTCTGCACGCCGGAGAAGATGGCTTTCATCGTCCGCAACACCTGCGGCATCGTCTGCGCGCCTCTCACCCGCGCCGAAGCACGGCGTCTGCGGCTCGACCCGATGGTGGCTTCCAACGATGCGCCGCTCGGCACCGCCTTCACGGTGACGGTGGACGTGAAGCATGGGCTGACCACCGGCATCTCGGCCGAGCAGCGCTGCAACACGGTTCGGGCGCTCGCCAACGGCAATATGGGTGAGTCCGATTTCGTCCGCCCCGGCCACGTCTTCCCGCTCATCGCCAAGGATGGCGGTGTCCTCATGCGCTCCGGCCACACGGAAGCGGCGGTGGACCTGTGCAAGCTCGCCGGGCTGCCGCCCGTGGGCGTGATCTGCGAACTGGCCAACGATGACGGCACTGTGATGAAGGGGCCGCAGATCACGGCCTTTTCGGAACTGCACGGCCTCAAGCGCGTCTCGGTGGCCGACCTCATCGCCTACCGCCAGGCGCGCGAGAAGCTAGTGGAGCGGGTCGGGACCTTCCCGGTGAAGTCGGAATTCGGCGAGCTCACCGGCTTCGCCTACACGACCCCGTTCGAGACGGTGCAGCAATTCGCCTTCGTCCAGGGCGATATCGGCGACGGACGTGACGTGCTCGTCCGCCTGCATCGCTCCAACGTGGTGGCCGACGTGATCGGCGGCGGCAAGTCGATCGACTGCGTTCTGCGCCGTTTCGCCAAGGAGGGACGCGGCGTTCTCGTCTACCTGCGCGACGGCACCGCCGGCGTGCCGCTCTCGTCCTATGCGGAGGAGGGGGCGGAGGCCCAGCGTGTGCGGCAATGGCGCGAGGTCGGGCTCGGCGCCCAGATCCTACGCGACCTCGGCATCGTCTCGATCCGCAACCTCTCGACCTCGTCCCGCTCCTATGTCGGCCTGTCGGGCTTCGGCATCGAACTGCTGGGCGAGGTGCCGCTGGACGGGTGAGGCATCCTCACCGTCCCATCAGCGCATCCATATGGGCGGTGACCGAACGGGCGAGACCGTCCAGGCTGTAGCCGCCCTCCAGCACGGAAACGATCCGGCCGCCGGCATGCTTGTCGGCGATCTCCATGAGCTTCCGGGTGGCCCAGCCGAAATCCGCCTCGTCGAGTTCGACGCTGGCCAGCGGATCGAGGCGGTGGGCGTCGAAGCCAGCAGAAATCACGATCAGGTCGGGGGCGAAGGCGGAGAGGCGGGAGAGAACCCCCTTCTCGAACTTCTCGCGGAAGATTGCGCTGTCGTCGCCGGCCCGTAACGGCACGTTGACGATGGTGTCGTGGGTGCCACGCTCGCCCACCGCGCCCGTGCCGGGAAACAGCGGCATCTCGTGGGTCGAGGCGTACATCACCGCCGCATCGTCCCAGAAGATGTCCTGCGAGCCGTTGCCGTGGTGGACGTCCCAATCCACCAGCGCCACGCGGCTGGCTCCGTGGCGTTCCCTGGCGTGGCGGACGGCGATAGCGGCGGAGTTGAACAGGCAGAAGCCCATCGCCTGCATACGCTCGGCATGGTGGCCGGGCGGTCGCATGGCGACGAACGCGTTCGAACAGGCCCCGCTCATCACCGCGTCCACGGCATGGACGGCGCCGCCGACGCCGCGCAGGGCCGCGTCGAGGGTGCCTGGGGACATCAGCGTATCCGAATCGATCTGGATATAGCCGGACCGCGGGGAGGCCGCGATGATCGCCTCCACATAGGGAACGGGATGGGCCAGGGCGACGGTTTCCGTCTCGGCGCGGGGCGCCGATTCGCGCAGCAGACCGGAGAACCGCTCCTTCTCCAGAGCGGCCTCCACGGCGCGGATCCGGTCCGATCGTTCCGGGTGCCCCTCGGGCATCTGGTGATCCAGCGCGGCGGGGTGGCTTACGTACAGGGTCGTCACGCTCATCCCTCCGAACGATCCTGGTCGTTCCACCCGACCCGACTGTGCTTTCCGCACAACATACGATGCAAATGCGCCACGGTTCAGGGTAGCGAGATTACGCGCCGATCAGTCTGCGAGTTAGATGGCGACATAATCCATCAACCACATTCTTCGAAGCCCTTTGGCTTCGAGACAGGCTCACTCTCACATGTCGCCCACGACCCGGTCGCCCATCCTCTCCCATTACGGCGTCCTGCGCCGCTCGCTCGGCGCCGCGACGATCCTGTCCGCCCTCGCTCTCGGCGCCTGCAACACGCAGACGGCGACCACCCCGCTCAGCCCGCCCACCGCGCATACGGCCCTGGCCCAGCCCGCCGCCCTCACCGGTGAGGCCCGCGACAAGGAATGGCTGAAACAGGCACCGCAAGGCAATGTCGATCCCAAGATCGCCCGCACCACCGTCGACTACAAGACGAACGAGCCCCCCGGCACCGTCATCGTCGTGACGAAGGAGCGCCGCCTCTATTACGTTCTGCCGGACGGGAAGGCGATGCGCTATCCCGTGGCCGTGGGCCATGCGGGCATGGCCTGGGCCGGCACCGCCAATGTCGACCGCAAGGGCGAGTGGCCGGATTGGAACCCGCCGCCCGAGATGATCGCCCGCCGCCCGGAACTGCCCAAGCGCCTCGAGGGCGGTCCCACCAGCCCGATCGGAGCCCGCGCGCTCTACCTCGCCGAGGGCAAGAAGGACACGCTGTTCCGCATCCACGGCACCAACGAGCCGGAGAAGATCGGCCAGGCGGTGTCGTCCGGCTGCATCCGCATGCTCAACGCGGACGTGGTCGATCTCTACGAGCGAGTTCCGATCGGCGCCAAGGTGGTGGTCCGCTGAGGCGAAACTGGACCCAGGCTCCGTCGCCGAGGCGGCGGAGCCTGGGTCCAATGATACGATTCGGAAAGGCTCATTCGTGAGCAGGCTTTAACCTGAACGTTGATTCAGATTTGGCCGTTAACTTCTTGAACGGGTGCCTCCTGCATAGTCATCGACATGCAGAAACACAGACCGGCGCAAATAAAGCCGGGGAGGCACCAACCAATGATCAACCATTCGCTTCAGCTTTTCTGTAACCGTGTCGTCGCCGCCAGCCGCATCAGCGCCGCGGACGTCGTGATCCTCGGCCGCGACATCCTCCCGGACGGCATCTCGCATGCAGACGAGGCCGACATGCTCATCGCCCTCGACCGGGCCGTGCCGCAGAGCGACGCCTCCTATGCCGACCTAGTCAGCGCCGCAGTGGTGAATTTCGCCGTCTGGGGCGAGCGCCCGACCGGCTACGTCGATATCGAGATCGCCCGCTGGCTCGTCGGCTCCCTGCGCAGCGATGCCGGCCCGACCCCGCTCGCTGCCCGCATCGCCTTCGAGATCGTGCGTGAAGCCGAGACCAGCCACGAGATCCTCGTGGCCTTCGCCATCGGCAGCGCACACCGTCGCGTCCATCCGGAGGGTTCCGCCTCGGCCCCCGTCGCAGAACTGCTCGAAGCCGCCTGAGCTCGGGCTGTCAGAACTTGTCTGCGGGCCGACGACGCGCTCTCTCGGGCCAAGGAAAACGGGCGCAACCGCTGCGCGGCGGTGTGGTCGCCATCCCCCGTGATTTTGAATACACATGCGCCCCGGCGCAGCGCATGAACAATCCTTCATTGGCCCAGCTTTGCGAAGCCGCACAACTGCTTTAACGGGAACGAGCTTGAGCGCGACGGCGCTCGTGACCTTTCCTGCTTCACCAGAGTGCCTGGACCGATGTTCGAGAAAATCCTGATTGCGAACCGCGGCGAGATTGCGTGCCGCATCATCAAGACCGCGCGCAGGATGGGCATCAAGACGGTCGCCGTCTATTCCGATGCCGACAGGGACGCCGTGCATGTGGCGATGGCCGACGAGGCGGTCCATATCGGCCCCGCTCCGGCCGCACAGTCCTACCTGATCATCGACAAGATCATCGAGGCCTGCAAGCAGACCGGCGCCCAGGCGGTCCACCCCGGCTATGGCTTCCTGTCCGAGCGCGAGGCGTTCCCGCGCGCGCTGGCCGAGGCCGGCATCGTCTTCATCGGCCCCAATCCCGGCGCCATCGCCGCCATGGGCGACAAGATCGAGTCGAAAAAGGCCGCGTCGGCCGCCAACGTCTCCACCGTGCCGGGCTTCCTCGGCGTCATCGAGAGTCCTGAACACGCCGTCACCATCGCCGACGAGATCGGCTATCCGGTGATGATCAAGGCCTCCGCCGGCGGTGGCGGCAAGGGCATGCGCATCGCCTATTCCTCCGACGAGGTCGCGGAGGGCTTCGCCCGCGCCAAGTCCGAGGCCGCGTCCTCGTTCGGCGACGACCGCGTGTTCGTGGAGAAGTTCATCACCGACCCGCGCCACATCGAGATCCAGGTGATCGGCGACAAGCACGGCAACGTCATCTATCTCGGCGAGCGCGAATGCTCGATCCAGCGCCGCAACCAGAAAGTCATCGAGGAGGCGCCGTCGCCGCTCCTCGACGAGGCGACCCGGAAGAAGATGGGCGAGCAGGCCGTGGCTTTGGCCAAGGCCGTCTCCTACGATTCAGCCGGTACCGTCGAGTTCGTCGCCGGCCAGGACAAGTCGTTCTACTTCCTCGAGATGAACACCCGTCTTCAGGTCGAGCATCCGGTCACCGAGATGATCACCGGCCTCGATCTCGTGGAGATGATGATCCGCTCGGCCTATGGCGAGGCGCTGCCGCTGACGCAGGATCAGGTGAAGCTCAACGGCTGGGCCGTGGAGAGCCGCGTCTATGCCGAGGACCCGACCCGCAACTTCCTGCCCTCCATCGGCCGCCTGACCACCTACCGGCCGCCGGAAGAGGGGCCGTTCGGCTCGGCAATCGTGCGCAACGATACCGGCGTGGAGGAGGGCGGCGAGATCGCGATCCACTACGATCCGATGATCGCCAAGCTGGTGACCTGGGCGCCGACCCGCGCCGAGGCGATCGAATCGCAGGGCGAGGCGCTGGATTCCTTCGCCATCGACGGCATCCGCCACAACATTCCGTTCCTGTCGGCCCTGATGGCGCATCCGCGCTGGCGCTCGGGCAACATCTCCACCGGCTTCATCGCCGAGGAATTTCCGGAGGGTTTCTCGGCGCCGGAGCCGACGGGCGAGATCGCCCAGCGCATGGCCGCCGCCGCTGCCGCGATCGACCACAAGCTCAACACCCGCAAGCGCGGCATCTCGGGCCAGATGCGCGATCCGGCCCTGCTCCATTTCGAGCGCGACCGCGTCGTGATCCTCGCCGGTCAATCCTACCCGGTGACGGTGGACGATCTCGGCGACCAGATCGTCGTCACGGCCGAGGACGGCAAGACCTGGACGGTGGAGAGCGACTGGCGTCCGGGCGAGCCGGTCTGGTCGGGAGAGATCGACGGCACCCGCGTGGCCATCCAGGTCCGCGGCCTCCTCAACGGCGTGGCGCTCCAGCACGGCGGCGCGGCGGCTGAGGCTCGGGTCTTCACCCGGCGCGAGGCGGAGCTCGCCGCCCTGATGCCGGTCAAGGAGAATGCCGGCTCCGGCAAGCAGGTGCTCTGCCCGATGCCCGGTCTGGTGAAGGCCATCCTGGTCAAGGAAGGCCAGGAAGTGAAGAACGGCGAACCCCTCGCCATCGTCGAGGCGATGAAGATGGAGAACGTCCTGCGCGCCGAGCGTGACGGCACGATCTCCAAGATCGCCGCGAAGGAAGGCGACAGCCTGGCGGTCGACGCGGTCATCATCGAATTCGCCTGAAGGCCACTTCCTCCGGACCGGCGGGGTGGGCATCGTCTCACCCAGCCGGTCCGTGCGCTTCACCGTTCCGGGACAGGGGACCGGAGGCGGGGCGCTCGACAACACCCACCCGGTCACCCAGCCCATGCCCCTCTATTTTTCCTACGGCGCCAACATGGATGCCGCCGCCATGGCGGCGCGCTGCCCCGGCTCGACCTCCCTCGGCACGGCACGGCTGAACCGGCACCGCTTCATCATCATGCGGGAGGGCTACGCCTCGGTGGTTCGGGCCCCCGCATCCACCGTCTGGGGCGTCCTCTGGGATCTGGCGCTGGCCGATGTGCCGGCCCTCGACCGCTACGAGGGTGTCGCCGGGCGGCTCTATACCAAAGCCTATCAGCCGGTGACGACCTCGACCGGGGTGAAACGCGCTCTGATCTATCTCGGATGCAGTGCCGTTCCGGGCGCTCCGAGACCCGATTATCTTCAGCCGGTCCTGGCCGCCGCCGAAGCCGCCTCGCTCCCGCCCGCCTATATCGCGGAGATGCGCCGCTGGCTGCGGGCGCCGCGCGGCTGAGGACAATCCATACCAAGCCTCTGCGGCGGCAGACGATCCGGCCGTCGCGAAGGAGATCGCCCCGCACCCGCGCGCCGGCGCCTACCACTACGTCGGGGTGTCGATGTCGTCCCACGCGGTCTCGTGCCCGTTCTGGAACCCGGTGAGCCAGTTCAGGGCGACGTGGCGTTCCGCGACGACGTCGCCATTGAGGCTCTCGAGGCGGAGGTCCTTCTGCCGGGCCTGCCGCACGATCCAATGCTCCCGCCACACTCGGTCGAGGGCGTCGAGAATCTCTCCGGACGGGCGAAGACGCAATTCCCCCGAAGCGCTTCCGTCGCTGGCGAGAGCCGCGACGGACCGCCAGAGGGCGTCGACATCGATCAGCCGATCGCTTTCGGCGATCCGGGCGGCATCGATGCCCAAAGCCCAGATCAGGGTGTTGGCGGCCTCGTAGCGCCACGTCATGGCGAAGGCGTCCTCAGCCGCGACGGCTCGGACCTGACCCGTCTCGCGGGGCGTCAGGGCATCGAGGCCCACCGGATTGCAGGCCGGCTGCCCCGCCGCGATCGGCTCGCCGCCGGTCGCGTGCGCCTGGCCGTGGGCGGCGACATACAGCAGCGCGAGGGCACGCCGGAGCACGTCTCCCGGGCGTCGCAGGACGAGTTCGGCCTCCCCGATGGCGGGCGGCATGGCGGCCGGTGGTTTCGGCTCCATCTCTTGCAGGCGGTCGAGGGTCCGCGCGCGGCGCGCGACGGCGTCGGGCGGATAGGGCAGGACGGCGGCCGGATCGGATTCACCCTCGGCCGAGATGACGACCTTCATGTCGGGCGCTCGCACGGACCCGTCCGGGAGGAACAGGACCGCATTGGCGGCGTTCGCCCAGGCTTCCACGTCGTCGAGATCAACGGTCACCACCTCGAAACTCACGTGGTTTCGAATGCGTTGCAGATGACGCCAGAGATGGTAGCGAGACGCCGTCATCTGGCCGTCTCCGCGTCCCATCACGTAGCCGATGAACCCTTCGAGATGCGGCGCGAGTTCGGGATCGGACAGATCGCGCCGTCCGAACAATTCATGCGGAAAATCGAGCGGCGGCAGGTCGCGGACGGTGGCATAGGCATTGACGATGAGCGTCTCGACCGGGGCTGCCTCGGACCGCTCCCGGCTTCGCCCGAACAGTCGCCTGAGAATGTCCATCGTCGCTCCTTATCGACACTTCGCGCGTGTCCCGACCGCGCCGGAGGGGGCCGGGACCTTCGCGTCGCCGCGATCGCCCCATGACGGCGGCCGGATATCTCGCGTCCATCTTCGACTCAAGCGCCCACCGCGATGCCGTCGATGGCGGACCCGGCAGGACGTGCTTGCCTGATGTCCCGCACCCATCATGTTCGGACGAAAGTCATCGCAACACCATTTGCTTGTTGAGTCGAGCCGAGTTTCCAGCCACGAGATCGCCCCGGTTCGGGCGCGCGAACCTGAGAGGAGCGTTTCCCTGGATACGATCAGAACCGTCGACGTGGTGATCAGCGGCCGGGTGCAGGGCGTCGGCTACCGGTACTGGACCTCACGCGAAGCGGAACGTCGCGGCCTGAACGGGCATGTCCGCAACCGCGCGGATGGCGGTGTGGAAGCCAGGTTCAGCGGAGCGTCCGAGGCGGTCGCCGCCATGCTCGATGCCTGCCGGCTGGGGCCCGCAGGCGCCGCCGTGTCCTCGGTCGAGGCGATCGACGCGGCCGATCCGCCCGATGCGGGATTTCGCATCCTGCGAGACTGATCTCCCTCCGCCGTCGTCCATGACAGCGGGTTACTCCGATCCGTCACCGTCAGAGATTCGTTTCCCACGGATCGGGCCGATGCCCTATGGTCCGCGCCGCAGGCGGACAGGTGAGACCGGGTTCCGGTCGGCCACAAGCCGGGAAGCGATCAGAGCCCATGCAGCACCCGTTCACCCTCGCGGATTTCTCGCCGCTCGACATCGCCGGCCTCCTCTACTTCGTCACCGCCTGGGCCGGCTACGGCATAGCGGTGGCGCGGATGCGCGGGCGGCGCACGAGTCTGAGCCAGATCATGAACCGCCAGCGGGAGGAATGGTCGCGCCAGCTCACCGTCCGCGACAACCGCGTGGTCGACACCACGATCAACGCCTCCCTCCAGAACGGGACGGCCTTCTTCGCCTCGACCTCCCTCATCGCGCTCGGCGGCGTGCTGACCCTGTCCCGCTCCGGCGACGACGTGCTCACCCTGTTCGGCGCGCTGCCCTTCGGCGCCATCGCCACCCGCGTCACCTGGGAGATCAAAGTGGCGGGCCTCGCCATGGTCTTCGTCTACGCGTTCTTCAAATTCGCCTGGGCCTACCGCCTGTTCAATTACGGCGCGATCCTCATCGGGGCGGTGCCTCCCAAGGGCACAGGCGCCCCGAAAGCCGACATGGACCGCGCCGCCCGCCGGGCCGCCGCCATGAACATCGCCGCCGGCAGCCATTTCGCGAAGGGGCAGCGCGCGTTCCTCTTCGCGCTGGCCTATCTCGGCTGGTTCGTGAATGCCTGGTTCCTGATGATCGCCACCACGGCCGTTATCTGTGTCATGTGGCGCCGGCAATTCACCTCCGACATCCGCGCCATCCTCCTCAACGAGGACGACGAGGCCACCCTGCAGGACACCGAGTCATGAGCACAGAGCGCAAATCCGTGAGCGAGGAGGAGATCGGCGAATCGATCCTCCGCCTCGTCGCCGAGCGAGGCGAAGGCAAGACCGTCTGCCCCTCGGAAGTCGCGCGTCATCTCGGCGGGCCGCATCCGGACGCCTGGAGCCCGCTGATGCAGCCGGTTCGCCGCATGGCCGTGCGCCTCACCAAGGAAGGCCGCATCGCCATCCTGCGCAAGGGCAAGCCCGTGGCCGACCCGGACGACTTTCGCGGGATCTACCGCCTCGGAATGCCCGCCCCGGACACCGGGGAAGCCTGAGCCGCGCCGCCGCGAAGGGGTCAGTCGGACTTCGCCTGCGGCGCCGGCAGCAGCGCGTCGGTGTAGCCGGCGAGCCGGTAGACGATCAGCCCGATCCATTCCTTGACCACGAGGTCGAGGACCAGCAGCCCATCGGAGGCGAAGCTCTTCGGCTTCCACGCGTCGCTCCATCCCACCGTGCGGTAATCGACCGGATAGGCCGTCACGTCGAAACCGGCCTGGCGGAAGCAGCCGATGGCGCGCGGCATGTGCCAGGCGGAGGTGACGAGCAGCCAGCGTTCACCCGTCACCGGCTTGACCAGATCGGCCGAGAAGCGCGCGTTCTCGTGGGTGTTGCGCGAGCGGTCTTCCAGGATCAGGCGCGTGCGCGGCAGCCCGAGCGTATCGGCGAAGCGGCTGACGATCGCGGCCTCGGACGTCCCGTCGTTGCCGAGCAATCCGCTCCCCCCGGAGAAGAGGAGCCGCGCCTGCGGGTAGAGGCGGGCGAGATCCGCGAAGGCGATCTGGCGCTCGCCGGCATCGTTCACCGAGAGCTGGCCGCGCGCCAGCGTCGTCTGGGTCTCCACCGCGCCACCCAGCACGATCACGCCCGTGATCGGTGCACCGTCCTCCGCGAAGCGTGGGAACCGGTTTTCGAGGGGCAGGGCGATCCAGGCGGAGAGAGGCAGGAGACCGCCGAGGAAGAGCCCGGCGAAGCCGAGGAGGGCCAGCCCGCGCCCGAGGCGCGGCGTCCAGCCGCCGAACATCAGGACGCAGCCGAGAAGCCCGATCAGGATGAAGAAGTTCGACGGCGTGATCACGAAATAGATCAGTTTCGAGAGCGGAAAGAACATGTCTGGACCCTGAAGCCTCGTATCTGCCGGACGATTCCGCGTGTGTGGGTCAGTCCCGATCCGGTCCGTCCGCATCCGGCGGGTAGGGATGCTCCTGCCCCTGCGGGTCGGTGACCCGCCAGCCGGATTCGTCGGCCCCGAGATAGGACGGCCCCACCGGCACCTTGCCGTGGCCGCCGGGAATATCGAGGACGTAGAGCGGCTGGGCGAGGCCGGACAGGCGCCCGCGCAGGCGCCCCATGAGATCGCGCCCCGCCGCCAATCCGGTGCGCAGGTGGCCGGTGCCCGGAGCGAGATCACCGTGATGGAGGTAGTAGGGCTTCACCCGGTTCTCGACGAATCTCCGCATCAGGCTCGCGAGGGTCTCCGGGTCGTCGTTGACCCCGGCGAGGAGCACCGTCTGGCTCACCATCGGGATGCCGGCATCGACGAGACGGGCGATGGCGGCTGTCGCGGCCGGCGTGAATTCGCGCGGATGATTGGCGTGGAGCGCGACGTAGACCGCGCCGCCGAAGCGCTTCAGGGCAACGACGAGATCGTCGTCCACGCGGGCGGGCTCGACCACCGGCACGCGGGTATGGATGCGCAGGACCTTGACGTGCGGAATGACGGCGAGGGCCTCGGCGATCTGCCCGAGCCGGCGGGCCGAGAGGGCGAAGGGGTCGCCGCCGGTGAGGATCACCTCCCAGATGTCGGGCCGGTCGGCGATATAGGCGAAAGCGGCGGCGAGTTCGTCCTCGCTCAGGGTGCCGAGCCCATCCGGCCCCACCATCTCGCGGCGGAAGCAGAAGCGGCAATAGACCGGGCAGACATGCAGCGGCTTCAGCAGCACCCGGTCGGGATAGCGATGGACGAGGCCTGGAAGCGGCGAATGCGCGGCATCGCCGATCGGGTCCGAATCCTCCTCCGGACGTGTCGCCAGTTCCTCCGCGCGGGGCAGGAACTGGCGGGCGATGGGGTCGGCGGAATCGGTGGGGTCGATGAGTTCGGCCATGTCGGGCGTCACCGAGACAGCGTATCGCGCCGCCACGGCTTCGAGCGCGGGAAGATCGGAGGCCGCGACGAGCCCGGCTTCGACGAGTTGCGCGGGGTTGCGGAGGGAGCGGGGAAGGGAATGGGGAAGCGGCCTGTTCACGCGTTGCCATCCATCGCCGCCGGCGTCTCCGCGACCGGCGTCCAGATCACGTCGTCGATGCGCGGCGCGCCGACCGCGAGCATGACCAGCCTGTCGAGGCCCAGCGCGATGCCGCTCGCTTCCGGCATGATGGCCAGGGCCGAGAGGAAATCCTCGTCGATCGGGTAGGTCTCACCGTAGATCCGCGCCTTCTCCGCCATCTCGATCTCGAACCGGCGCCGCTGCTCGTGCGGGTCGGTGAGCTCGCCGAAGGCGTTGGCAAGCTCGACGCCGCAGGCGTAGAGCTCGAACCGCTCCGCCACGCGGGGATCGCGGGCGCTGGGACGAGCCAGGGCCGCCTCGCTCACGGGATATTCGTAGAGCAGGGTCGGCCGCCCGTCGCCGAGCTTCGGCTCGATCAGGGCGACAAGGACGCGGCTGAACAGGTCGGCCCAGGAATCGTCGGCCGCCACCCGCAGGCCACAGGCGGCCACCGCTGCGGCGAGGCCGTCCCTGTCCGTGCCGCCGCCGGGCTCGATCGTCGCCAGGAGGTCGATGCCGGCATGGCGCTCGAACGCCTCGGCGAGGGTGAGGCGCTCGAAATCCGCGAAGGGATCGGATTCCCGGCCGCGAAAGCGGAAGGAGCGTGCCTTCGCCTCGTCGGCAGCCAGCGCCAGGATGTCGGCGCAGTCGCGCATCAACACCTCGTAGTCCTCGCCGGCCCGGTACCATTCGAGCATGGTGAATTCCGGATGGTGCAGGGGACCGCGCTCGCGGTTGCGGAACACCCGCGCCAGACTGAACAGCCGCGTCTCACCCGCCGCCATCAGCTTCTTGCAGGCGAATTCCGGCGACGTGTGGAGATAGAACGGGGAGGCGGCTCCGTCATGGCCGATGGCCGAGGTGGCGAAGGCCGAGAGATGGGCCTCGTTGCCCGGCGAGACCTGGAGGGCGGCGGCTTCGACCTCGACGAAGTCGCGGGCCGCGAAATGCCGGCGCAGGGCCGCGACGATGCGGTTTCGCGCGAGGAGAGCCGGGCGGCGGTCGGCATGGCGGTGCGGTGCCCACCAGGGCGAGGGAGAACCGGTCACGCCCGCGCGTCCCGTAGCCGGCACGCCAAATGCGCATGCCGGCGCCGTGCTGCTGGCAAGAGGCCGCCGGATAGGTTAGTGGCGAGGCACAGATGTCGCTCCCGCGGGCCGAATCCGCGCCGGGGCATCGCATATATTGTCTCGAACAGGATCTGACCCCGTGAAGGTGATCGCCTCTACGCTCCGCAAGGGCAACGTCGTCGACAAGGACGGCAAGCTCTACGTCATCCTGACGGTGGAGAACATCCACCCCGGCAAGGGCACTCCCGTGACGCAGCTCGATATGCGCCGCATCACCGACGGGGTGAAGGTGTCCGAGCGCTACCGCACCACCGAATCGGTGGAACGCGCCTTCGTCGAGGATCGCGAGCACACCTTCCTGTACGAGGACAGTGAGGGCTACCACTTCATGAACCCTGAGAACTACGATCAGGTGGCGGTGCCCAAGGACGTCGTCGGCAGCGCCGCGCCGTACCTGCAGGAAGGCATGAAGGTGATGCTGGCCTCGCATAACGACGTGCCCCTCACGGTCGAACTGCCCCAGCGCGTCACCCTCGAGATCACCGAGACCGAGCCGGCGATGAAGGGCCAGACGGCCTCCTCCTCCTACAAGCCGGCGATCCTGTCCAACGGCGTGCGCACCGCCGTACCGCCGCATGTGGCGGTGGGCACCCGCGTGGTGATCCTGACGGAAGACGGTTCCTACGTGGAACGCGCCAAGGATTGAGGATCGAGGATCCCCGATCACCGTGGATCCTCTAGGCTCGTGTTCATCGAAGGCTTGGGCACCCGCCTCCCTCGTGAGGCGGGTGCCTTTCGTTCAAGACGGCCTCACGGCGATACCGCTGGACCATCGGCCGTTTCGTAACAGGATTGGGACAGAGCCTGGGCCTTCGCCCGCTCCTCCGCGTTGAAACTCCGCCCCTTGATCGCCCACAGATTCTCGCGCTGGAGGGCATCGGCGACGCAGCGGGCGGCCACTCGGCATGTCTGCGCATTGCCCCCGGTCGCCTCACACTGCGTGCGGTAATCCTGACGGAATGCAACGAGACCGGCCTTCGGATGCGGACCGGTCACGGTCACGACGCCCGTCAGCAGGGCGAGCAGAAGCGGCTGGTGCACGAGATACACAGCGAGGCTGTGGCGCCCGGCCAGGGCCAGCCCCCGCGAGGGGAGCGATCCCGGCCGCCACTGTGACAGGCGACTGCGCATGAAGGCCGGCAATCCCAGGCGTGCCAGTGCGAGCCCCAAGAGAACCAGCCCGAACCAGGGAAACAGGGGCACGTAATCGTTGGTGCGGGGCGGCAGCATGCCGAGGCCGAGGAAACTCAGGATCGGATCGTCGAAGACGGCGAGGTGATAATCCGGGTTCGCCATGACGGCGGGCGTTGCCAGCACGACGATGCCGACCACCAGTGCCGCCACCGGCGAGACCCGCAGGAACGGCACGGCGAGCACGCTCGATACGGCGATGCAGTGCAGGATTCCGAAGAAGATGTAGCTGTCGGGAAAGGTGTAGAATGTCGCCGCCGTAGTGAGGAGGGCGGCGATGCCGATCCGCGCGAGCCGCAGGAGAAACGCGCGGGGCCGGAGACCGTCCCGGTTCATCAGGACGAGGCCGATGCCGACGAGCACGAGGAACGTGCCGGCGATGAGATGGGCCGCGACCTTGCCCAGCGGCGCCAGGGCGTAGTTCTCCGGCGTGAGCCTCAGATCTCCGAGATCCCAGGTGGTGTGGTAGACGGCCATCGCCAGGAGAGCGATGCCGCGCGCGACGTCGATGAGATCGAACCGCCGGGCCTCGCGGAACCGGGTGGTGGATTGTGGCGCTTCGGCACCCGTGACGGGGCTCGCCGTCGAGGCGCTCATGCGCCCGGCCTCGGATGGGGCTGCCGTTCGGGCCGGGCGCATGAGCGCGGGCAGGGCGAAGGCTTCGCCACGGAAAGGAAGGTCTGGATCATCCGCGTTGGCTATCGCCGGTGGTGAGTCCGACGCAAGGGCACCGCCGATCGCGGGATCATCCGTTCGCTCCGGCGCGATGAACAAATGCAGGGCTTCTCCCGACATGATGGCGACCGATCGTGATCGGCCCGAACCCGCCCCGCCACTCGGCAGAGAGGATCTGCGATAGAGGCCTCGGGAAAGATTCGGCGCAAATGCCGCGTCCCGGACGGCCTGTTGCGCCCGAGCCGATATGCTGAAGAATGTATCAATCGCCGCAGTCGTTGTCGGTCAAACGGGCTTCCGCCGGGTTGTGACTTTGTTAATCTGTGGTGCGGATCGCGACGCGTGATTCGGTGTGGGTTGCTTACATGTCGGACGATGTCGGATCAGGCGCGCATGGGCTTCACGCCTCGGGGGAATCGGTCAACGGGCGAAGCACCGATCTCGCCGACGGAGAGGTGCTGCGCCCCCTCGACCTCGTCGAGGTATCAGGCCGCATCAAGTGGTTCGACGTCTCGAAAGGGTTCGGCTTCATCCTGCCGGACGACGGCTCCGCCGACGTGCTGGTTCATATCACCTGCCTTCGCCGCGATGGACATCAGGCGGCGAGCGAGGGCGCACGGATCGTGGTGGAAGCCACCGAGCGGCCGCGTGGCTGGCAGGCTTTCCGGGTGATCTCCCTCGATCAGTCGACGGCGACGCATCCGTCCGAACTCCCCATGCCCCGCACACATGTGAGCGTGACGGCGACGAGCGGGCTCGAGACGGCGGTGGTGAAGTGGTTCAACCGTCTGCGCGGATTCGGCTTCCTCAGCCGTGGCGACGGCTCTCCCGACATCTTCGTCCATATGGAAACGTTGCGTCGCTACGGCATCGCCGAACTGAAGCCCGGTGAGACCGTTCTCGTTCGGTATGGCGACGGTTCGAAGGGCAAGATGGCGGCCGAGGTTCGGCTTCTGGACGGCGCGCTGCCCGCCTCCCACTGACGGAATGACCACGTGACATCGTTCAACGCCGCCCGCTCGTTCGCGCCCTTGCGCGCGCTCCTGATCCTCGTCGCCATCCTGGCGGGCCTCGGCGCCGCCACCGCTCAGGAGGTCGCGGCGACGGAACCTCTGGAAATCGCCAGCAGGGGTACCCGGCACAGCTTTTCCGTCGAGGTGATGCGGGACGACGAATCGCGCTCGCGCGGCCTGATGTTTCGCCGCTCGATGCCGCCCGAGCACGGCATGCTGTTCGACTTCCAGAAAATCGAACGCGTCGCCATGTGGATGAAGAACACCTACCTGCCCCTCGACATGCTCTTCATCCGGCCCGACGGAAGCATCGCCCGGATTGCGACGAATACCGAGCCCCTGTCGACCAAGGTCATCCCATCGGGCGAACCCGTGGTGGCGGTGTTGGAGCTCAACGCCGGCACGACGGCCAAGCTCGGCATCAAGGCGGGCGACCGGGTCGAGCACACGATGTTCGGATCGCGCTGAAAACTGAGTATCGGTCGTCCTCGACCGGCGGTCTTAAGCGAACGCAGCGTGAACAAGCGTCTTGACGCCCGTTCGGTTTCCCACCAATGTTCCCTCATTGTTCCATGAGTGAGTGAGACTGCGTCAGCGCACTCCTCGACGATGGCAGGGGAACGCGATGATCGATCTTGAGGCTTCGAGCGAAGAAGTGGTCCTGTTCGAGAACGCCGACTGGCGCGTGATCGCGGATGGTCTGGAGCATCGCGGGACCGGATATTTCATCGCGCGCGACGGGTTGGGGCGGCGCTCCGAGACGGGCCTTTGGGAATGGCCGCTCCATCTTGCGGAGAAGAGCTGGTGTTCCCTGCGCCCGTTCCGTGAGGCGTTCCAGGCGGCCGCCGATCTGTTCGATGTGGAGCGCGACGAGGCTTTGGCGCAGTCCTTCGTCACCGGCTTCGGTCTCCGGATGGGGCAGGGCGGTCAGCCCGGCAGCGAAGGCTTCACCAAGCTGGCGGAACTGGTGCGTCCGAAATCCATAGCCCGGCGGCGGCCCGCCGCGTCGGATAACCGTCCGTCCCCGCATCGCAATGGTGCCGGCCGGAAGGACGAGGTCGAGATGGTGCGCGCGGCCCTGTCCTGACGTGACCTCGGCCGGTGATACTCTAGTTGTCTGAAGACGCGTCGTACGGCGCCGGGCAGGAGAGCATCCCATGGACGATCACGGGACGGACAAGGACCAGCGGAGCAAGGGACTGGGCGGCTTCGACGGGCTCGTGGTCCCGCCCTTCTCGCGGCGGGGCTTCGTCATGACGAGCCTCATCGCCGGGTTCACCCTGGCCGAGGCGAATGCGCAGGCGCAGGTGGTCACGACGGATTCGGCCGGTCTCGTTGCCGGTGAGGTGAAGATTCCGGCGGCCGACGGGCCGATGCCGGGTTATCGGGCGATGCCCGAAGGGGCGGGTCCGTTTCCCCTGATTCTCGTCATCGAAGAGATTTTCGGGGTTCACGAATACATCAAGGATGTTTGCCGTCGGCTGGCCAAGGTCGGCTATTGCGCGGTCGCGCCCGAACTTTACGCGCGGCAAGGCGATCTCTCGAAGATGACGGACGTGAAGGCGATCGTCCGCGATGTCATCCTGAAGACCCCGGACGCCCAGTGGATCGCGGATCTCGACGCCGCTTCATCCTGGGCCATCGCCGATTCGAAAGCCGATGCCGGGCGGATCGGCACGATGGGTTGGTGTCGCGGAGGACGCGGAGCATGGCTCTACGCGGCGCACAGACGCGACCTGAAGGCAGCGGTGGCGTGGTACGGCCCGCTCGGCGGCGACCGCACGGAGCTTCAGCCCAAAACGGCGGGGGACGTGGCGACCGATCTCCATGCACCACTCCTCGCGATCTACGGCGGCGCCGATACGGGCATTCCCGTGGCCAGCGTCGAGGACGCCCGCGACCGGGCGAACGCCGCGGGGCGCAGCGTCGAGCTCGTCGTGTTCCCGGAGGCGCCGCACGGGTTTCACGCCGATTACCGGCCGAGCTATCGCAAGGACAGCGCCGAGCAGGGTTGGGCTCGCGCTCTGGCGTTTCTCAAAAGCCACGGGGTCGGGTAAATCGTACCGCAGTGCACCGGCGCGAAGAATGGCTCGACGGGGGGATCAGCCACCTCCCGTGAGAGCGTTCCCTCTGCAAGAATTGAGAAACCGGCACCTTGATCATGATTTTGCGACGCGAACCCGTCGAAATTCATGATCCGAGCGCTGGATCGACACATTGACGGGCAGGACTACATAGCGTTGCTGGGATGGCGGCCGATGCGGCCGTCAGCCCTGAAGAGCGTTCCGGACCCATGAGTGCTGTGAATCCATCGGGCGCGAAACCGGTGATCCTCGTCGTGGAGGACGAACCCGACGAGCGATTTCTCGCGGCCGCTTTACTGGAAGAGACCGGCTTCAGCGTCATCGAGGCGGAAACCGCCGAGCGAGCCTTGGCAATCCTGAACGAGAAGGACGGTGCGGTGAGCGTCGTCTTCTCCGATGTGCGTACCCCCGGTCCCATCGGCGGTTTCGAACTCGCCCGGATCATCGGCGTCACCTGGCCCCGCGTGCGGGTTCTGCTGACCTCCGGCGATGCCGGCGATCAGCCGAGCGACCTGCGGGTTTCCGCGACCTTCATCCCGAAGCCGTGGCGGGCGTCGGATATCCTGGCCTGGGTCGAAGAGGCTTCAGGCCGCACGCCCGAGCAAGTGCCGGGCATCGACAGGATCGGCGGCAACACCCCCTGATGGTCGTTCGGCCGGCAGCCACAATTATCCCAGTTTAAAAGGAAACTTCTTCGGCTCCAGCCGTTGGTCCATGGGTTCATGATTGATGGAACCATACTGCACGAGCTTCAAATGAGCACCACCGCCACGATGACCATGGCCAATATCAGTCGATCAGGACAATCGTATACCGTCTACTCGGAGTCGAGGATGATGCAGAATGTCGGCGACAATCTGCGCACGATGTACAGCGAGATCATCGACCATTCCGTGCCCGAGGAATTGCTTCGTCTGGCGAAGCTCATCGACGACAGATGCAATCCGGGAGCGGAGACGCGATAGGGCGATGTCTCTCTTGTCGCGATCCTGATCCTACCATTGGTGCGGCCCGAATGACGCAATCCGTCAGGACTTGGCGGGAAACCGGGATCGTCTCGCCTTCATCGCTGAAAACCTGATATTCCGGGCGCGCCCCTCCGGATCGATCTGACGAGCCCGTCATGCGTTTGAAAGCCTGCCTCGTTCTCGGCGCCTCGCTTGTCGTCGCGTCGTTGTGCGAACCGGTCCTCGGCGCGACACCGCCCAATCAGCCCGCCCAAGGCCCGGGCGGGATTGGAGATCGCTCCGTCTCCATCGTGAAACGGGCGCTCGGGCGCCCCAGTGCGGCGACCTTCGTCTTCCACGCGGCCGGTGCGGCACCGGCGGAAGGGCGACCCGTCGTCGTTTTCCTGCACGCCTGGGGTTCGCCCAACCCGTTGCCTTACGGAGCATGGATCGATCACCTCGCCAGGGCCGGGTATCTCGTCGTGTTTCCCCGCTTCCAGGAGATCAACCGGACGAGGCCGGCGGATGCCACCGGCAACGCCGAGAAACTGGTGAAGGCCGCCCTCGCGGATCTCGAGACCGATCCCGATGCCAAGCCCGACCTGAAGCGCGTCGCCCTGATCGGCCACCTCGCGGGTGCACCGATCGCCGCGAACCTCGCTGCCGATGCCGGGGAGGCGGGCCTGCCGGTGCCCCGTCTCGTCTTCGCGATCATGCCGGGCGGGATCGCGAGCGATGCCAAATCCCGGGGGATCGTTTTGCGCGACCTGTCGAAGATCGATCCCGAGACCCTGGTCATCACCGTCATAGGCGACCGGGATGCCCGCGCCGCCGACCTTGCCGCCAGACGCCTCCTGCGCGAAGCGAGTGCCGTCGCGCCCGAGCGCAAGCTCTTCATCCGCGCGCTCTCCGACGATCACGGGTTCCCGTCGCTCACGGCGACATTGACCTCGCCGGGCGCCGTGGACACCGCCTATGACGGGGGTGCCATCAAGCTGCCGCCGGAGCCCCCGAAGGATCCCAAGCAGCCGCCGGCCCCATTCAAATGGTCGGCCGACATGTCGCTGACCGGCGAACAGACGACGCTGCTGGCTCAACTCAACAATTCCCGCGCGGACAGTCTCGACTATCTCGCCTACTGGAAGACGTTCGATCTGGCCGCGGCCGCGGCGTTCGGCGGGGATCCGACGAGCCTCAAGGCCAATCCGCGTTTCAGCGACATGGAGCGCTGGAGCGACGGCTGGCCGGTGAAACGTCTCGCCGTGGAAACGCCCCGCCCCGCGCGGGTGGCCGCGCCGGTGGCCCCGGTGCCTGCGTCCGTCGCACCGCCCAAGCCGAAGCCCGCCCGCCGGCCCTGATCGCGGCCCCTTCGCGCACGATCGGCAGGTCGCCGGGGCTTGCCTTTGCGACAACTTTTGCCGAAAGCGGGCCGGTTCCCCCTCATGCCGACGAACCGAGCCCGGAAGGTCCCGATGAAGCTGTTCCATTCGCACTTCTCGCCCTTCGCGCGGAAGGTCATGGCCTGCGCTCATGTCCTGGGCCTCGTCGACCGTATCGAGTTGCTGCCGAGCGCCGCGCATCCGGTGAAGCGCGACGGCACCATCCTCGCCCATCACCCCATGGCGCAGGTGCCGACCCTCCTCGATGACGAGGGCCACGCCTTGGCCGACAGCCGGGTGATCTGCGAATATCTCGATGCCCGCGCCGGCGGAGCGCTGTTCCCGCCGGCCGGCCCCTCCCGCTGGACGGCGCTCAACGAGCAATCTATCGCCGACGGCATCCTCGATGCGGCCCTGCTGATCCGCTACGAACTCACGGCCCGCGACGCTTCCGAACGCTCCGTCGCCTGGATGGACGGCCAGGAGGCCAAGATACGAAGCGCCCTGGCAGCCCTCGACGACCGGGCGGGAGGCTTTGCCGACCGGGTCGATATCGGGACGATCAGCATCGCCTGCGCCCTCGGATATCTCGACCTGCGCTTCACCGAACTCGGCTGGAAGCAGAAGTACCCGGATCTGGCGGCCTGGTTCACGAGCTTTGCCGCGCACCCCGCCATGGAGGCGACGAAGCCGCCGGCGGCCTGAACCGGACATCGTTCGTGGGGAAAGGCTGGCGCGCGCCTTGCTAGTTCGAAATCCGGTTCTCCGGAGGTCGTGCCATGCCCGATTTCGTCGCCGCCCTGATCACCGCCGCCGCCTTCTGCGCCGGCCTCATCCTGCTCAATGTCCTGACGCGCTGGGCGATCCAGGCACAGATCGCGCCGGCAGACCTCGCCGAGAACGGGTTGCTCCAATACGGGCTCGCCCTCGCCCTCGCCGGATGCACATGGCGACGGGCACTCGCCACGCCGCCGGTTCCGGGCGGAAGAGTCCGGCCCCGTGTCGCCGGGTGAAACAACGGCCGGGCGACACGTCTCGGACGTTGTTCTCTAGAACCAGGGCTGCGTGGTGAAGCTGTAATTCACCTTCACACCGAACGTGTACTGATTCTGCGACCCGAACTGGCGGCGCACCAGCGGGCTGTCGGCGGATGAACCGACGATGCGATTATAGCCGACATATCCCGTCGCGGCCCACCGCTCGTCGAACGTGTATGTCGCAGCGCCCAAGGCGCCGACCGTGACGTAGCTGTCGGGTCGGAACGGGGTCAGCGTTCCGTTGAGCGCCGCCTCGAATGGCTGAACACCGAAATAGCGCCGGGCGAAGCTGGCATCGCCGAAGTTGAAGCGCGGGCCCACCGAGACCTGCCAGCGGTCGAAGGGCTGGATCACGTCCGCGCCGAGCGAGCCGACGAAGCCGTGATGCCCGAAGATCCCATGGCGCAACTCGGCCCGGGCGCGAAGCCATTGCGTGGGGTAATACTCGACGAAGACACCCGGCTCGATGGCGAACTGGGCATCGCGCAGACCGAACAGGTCCCGCCGGTTGTCGCCGTAATAGCGGCCGGGCACGTACTCCGCCGTCAGACCGGCATTGAAGAGCGGCGAATCGTAGAGTGAGACGCTGATCCCGTCATCGGGCGACGAGAACCGGCGTGGCGTACCGGCCTTGGCGATGCTGATCGACGGGTAGCCGATGGCGGTATACTCGTTCGACCCCGGAAAACTCGGCGTCGCCTGCACCGTCGCCGTCACCGTCACGACCCAGAGGTTCTGGTCGAGGGCGAGGAACGTCGGCGGCCGCTCAATCTCCATGAGGTCGGCCGCTCCCGCCGCACCCGCCGCCATGAGCGAGCCCGCGAGAGCCAGGGCCGGCATGGCGGCAAGCCCCGTCCGTTGAGCAGGGCGCGAGGATGGGTTGGGAAACATCGTGTCCATGAGCGATGTCATAGACACAAATCCCTAACGCATCACGACAAACCCGACGTGACGACAGACCTATGTTGGCACTGTCGGAAAGACGCTTCGGCACGACAGGCGCGCCGAAGCGATCTCGAGGCTAGAAGTAGGACTTCAGAGCACCGCGACGGCGCACATCGAGGGTCGCGCAGTGGAACGAGCCGCCGAACGGACCGTAGGATAGGAACGGCGCCGGGATCGGATCGAAGCCCCAATCCTTCAGGGCCTTGATCAAGGTCGGCTGGCTCGCGTCGACGACGATCTTCTTCTCGTCGATGGCGAGCACGTTGATCGAAGTCCACGGCGAGCACATCGAGATCTTGCTCATGAAGCCCTCCACCGGATCGGGGCGGGGCGCGATCAGCACGTCCCACTTCTTGAGCACGGCGGGCAGCTTCTCGACGTCGATATAATCCGGGTTCACCAGCACCTTGCCCGGGGCCAGCGGCATGAAGGACGAGTCGATATGCATCGGCTGCGGGCAGCGGCTCTCGATCTCGTGGACGCGGAAGCCCGAGCCGAGGTGGCGGCGCAGCCACTCGATGCCCATGAGGTTCGTCACGTTGGACCGGGTGACGAAGAGGTCGCGGCCGCAGCGGACGAAATCGGCCGCGTCGAAGACCGGCTCGAACTCGTTGACCGTGAACTGCATCGGCTCGCCGGCCTTCAGGTTCGGCACGCGGTAATCGTAATTGTAGAGCTCGTCCGTCAATTGCGGCCGGGGCGCCGAGGTCCATCGTGCGCCGTTGCGAAAATATTCCTTGAACAGCGAGCGGTAGGCATCGCCCTCGAAATAGCGCGAGCGCCAGCACATCGGGCTCTCGATGATCTCGTCGCCGATCACGAGGTACGGGTCGCGCGGGCAGGCGACGCAGAAGCCGCGGGACGACCAGCGGGGTGCGTTGTACTTGCGCGAGAAATCCACCGTGTCGGGACGGCGGACTTTCACGCCCTCGCCGGCGAGGATCGTGATGAAGTTGTCGAGCTCGGCCTGGGCGAGCTTCTTCATGAACTTCGGATAGCGAAAGCCCGCGGCGAACCGGTAGAACGGCTGCGCGGCACGCGGCAGGTTGAAGATCACCGTGAGGTGGTGGGACGGAATGGTCGCGCCGTCGAGGCTGCCGACGATCACCTCCTCAAGAGGGTCCCACTCGTTCCATGCCATGACCGGAGATTTCGGGGCGGGGGTGCCGCGATAGTCGGCCGGGGCGGTGTCGTAAGCATCGATCTGCGCGTCGGCGAGCACGGCGTCCCGGGCCGTGGTGAAAGCTTCGCGGTCCATCATTCGTCCCTTGGTCGCGCCTTAAAATGCGGCTGTTTCTTCGAGGCTCAGGCCCCATCGCCGCTTTGGCCCGCACTGTGTCTATCGGGTGATAGACAACGAAATCCAAAGCTGCAACTTCCGATGATGCCAACGTTTTCCGGAAGGTTTTTCGTCCGGGGGGTCGGTGAATTTCTCTAAAAAATCGTCCGCGCCGACGGTCGAAGGGGGATCATGAAGCGTCTGACGACATTGGCCCTCATCGTCGGCCTCTGCACGGTTGCAGGCCTGTTCTTGTCATCGGGACTGGATGATGTCGCCGCCGCTTTGGTGAGCGCCGGCTGGGGCGCCGCCATCGTCGTGGTTGTACGCGCCGTCGCCGTGGGCTGGGCCGGACTCGGCTGGTTCGCCGTGTTCCCGCGGGCCGACCGCCCGGGCCTGTGGAACTGCGTCTCCCTGCGCTTCGTCCGCGAGGGCATCAACACGCTCCTTCCCGTGGCCACCGTCGGCGGCGATTTCGTCGGCGCCCGGCTCCTGGCGCAGCGCGGCGTCTCCGGGGGGCTCGCCGGCGCCAGCATGTTCGTCGACCTGATGACGCAGGCGGTCACCCAGTTCCTCTTCACGGTCGGCGGCGTCGCCCTGCTCGCCTGGCTGCACGGCGACGGCCCGGTGGTGCGCACGGTCGCCGGAGGTCTCGCCATCGCGGCCCCGGCCCTCGGCGCCTTCTTCCTGATCCAGCGCCGCAGCGGTCACCGCGTCATCCAGGCCATGCTGAACCGCTTCGCCGCCGCCCGCGAATGGCGGGCACTCGGCGCGGTCGACGTACTCTATGACGGCCTGCGCAGACTTTATTCCTCGCCCAAGCGGGTCATCGGCGCCATGGGCGTGCACATGATCGGCTGGATCATCGGTGCGGCCGAGGTCTACGTGGCGCTGCACTTCATGGGCTATCCGGTGACCGTGGCCGAGGCCATCGTGA
The DNA here is from genome assembly GCF_001422125.1 of Methylobacterium sp. Leaf85. Classification (NCBI taxonomy): domain Bacteria; kingdom Pseudomonadati; phylum Pseudomonadota; class Alphaproteobacteria; order Hyphomicrobiales; family Methylobacteriaceae; genus Methylobacterium; species Methylobacterium sp. Leaf85. The sequence goes on from NZ_LMME01000023.1 coordinate 499,452, forward strand.
TCGAGAGCCTGGCCCAGGCGGTCCGTGGCGCGGCGTTCGCGGTGCCGGGGGCGCTGGGCGCCCAGGAAGGCGGCCTCATCGCCCTCTGCGCGATCTTCGGCATCCCCGCCGAGGCCGCCCTGGCGCTCTCCCTGGTGAAGCGCCTGGCCGATCTCATGGTCGGCGTGCCCGGCCTGGTGGCCTGGCACTTCATGGAAGGCAAGAAGGACGCGCCGGACACGGAAGACCGGACCTCTCCGGCCCCGGTGTCCGTGGAGCAGGGAACGGTGAAAGCCGGGGGTGACATCGCCCGGGCGGTGAGCCTGGACGCCATGCCGGTGTCGCGTGTGCCCGCCAACCTCGTGGGAAACCACACCGTGTTGCGATCGATGGAGAGCGATATGGGGACGCTGCGGAAATGCGCGTGAGCGGCTTCGCATCGGGGCTCGCCGCCTCGACCCTCCTCGCCGTCACCCTCCTGTCGGGAACGGCTGCCCGCGCCGCCGAGGATGCGGCGGTGCAGACCGTGCGCGGTCTCTATGCCAGCTTCGAGGGCGCTCTCAAGGCGCCCGAGGCCGACGTGAAGAGCCGCGCGCTCGTCATCGGCCCGGTCCTCGACCAGAGCATGGACTTCGCCACCATGGCGCGGGTCGCCGTGGGCGCGAAGTGGAAGGGCTTCACGCCCGAGCAGCAGGGCGCCCTGACGGAAGCCTTCAAACAATATTTCACCGCGACCTATGCCACCCGCCTGTCCCAGGCCGCCGGCGGCAAGTTCGACATCAAGCCCGAGAGCGAGGCGCGCGGGCAGAACCGCGTGGTCCAGACCGAGGTCGCCAATGCGGGGGGCGACGCCTCGCAGATCGATTACCTCGTCGGCTCGGGCAATCGCATCCAGGACGTCTACCTCAACGGCAACGTCAGCGAGATCGCCGCCATGCGCGGCAGCTTCGCCGATCCGCTGAAGGGCGGCGGCGCAGACAGCCTGCTGAAATTCCTTCGCGATCGGACGGTGGCGATGCTCGCCGCCAAACCAAAGCCTTAGACGCAGGCCAGACGCCCCTCGCCGGGCCTGGCCCAACGATCCCACCCGTGCCGTCGTCCCGACCCTGCGGCACACTCATCCAAACCGTGACCGAGCTTCGCCCATCATGGACCTCACCTTGACGGATCTGCCTTCGGCGAGCCTGAGCTGGCTCTCACTCGTGTTCCAGCTCATGGCCCTGGCCGGCTGCGTCTACGGGTTGACGGCTGCCTTCCTGGCGGGCCGCTACGCACGCCGCCCCGTCCCGGTCCTGACGGCGAACGCCGCGCGTCCCTCGGTGACGATCCTGAAGCCGCTCTGCGGCATGGAGCCCAATCTCTACGAGAATCTCGAGACCTTCTGCCGCCAGGATTACACCGGCCCGATGCAGGTGGTGTTCGGCGTGCAGAACGCCACGGACCCGGCGATCGCCGTGGTGCGCCGCCTCGCGGAAACCTATCCCGACCTGAAGCTCGATCTCGTCATCGATGCGCGCCAGCACGGCTCGAACCGCAAGGTCTCCAACCTCATCAACATGTCGGCCCAGATCGCCCATGACGTGATCGTGCTGGCCGACAGCGACATGGTGGCGAGGCCCGACTACCTCGAACGGATCGTCGCCGAGCTCGGGCAGCCGGGCGTGAACGGCGTCACCTGCCTCTATCACGGCGTACCGGCCCATCGCGGAATCTGGGCGCATCTCTCGGCGCTGGCCATCGACGTACAGTTCCTGCCCAACGTCGTGATGGGCACCTCGCTCGGCCTCGCCAAGCCCTGCTTCGGCTCGACCATCGCCTTCACCACCACGGCCTTGGCCGAGATGGGCGGCTTCGAGGCCTTCCGCGACGATCTCGCCGACGACTACGCCGTGGGCGAGGCCCTCCGCGCCAGGGGCGGCCTCGTGGCGATCCCGACCTTCACCATCGGGCATACCTGCGTCGACACCGATCTCGCCGGCCTGTGGAAGCACGAGCTGCGCTGGAACCGGACCATCCGCAACGTCGATCCGGCCGGCTATGCCGGCTCCATCGTCACCCACGCCTTCCCGCTGGCCCTCATCGGTGCCCTGATCCCCGGCGCCGATACGAGCGGCCTCGTGGTGGCGGCCCTGGCGCTCGCCTGCCGCATCATCCTCTGCGTCCGCCTGGAGCGCGCCTTCGGCCTCGCTCCGCACCCCTACTGGCTGTTGCCGATTCGCGACATCCTCTCCTTCATGAACTTCTCCTGGAGCTTCGTCTCGGGGGCGGTGACATGGAAAGGTCACGATTATCGGGTGGTTGCAGATGGCACACTGATCCCCGAGCGAAGCCTCGGCCACGATGCTGGTGCATCCTCGCTCTGATCTTCGCTTTTAGCGTCCCGTCCGCCCTTTTTCCTTTCTCGCTGAGGCCTTGAACCCCATGCGCACGCTTTTCCTCCAGGCTCCCACCTTCGACGGTTTCGACGGCGGCGCGGGCTCCCGCTACCAGGCCAAGCGCGAGATCAAGTCGTTCTGGTACCCGACCTGGCTCGCCCAGCCGGCGGCCCTGGTGCCGAACTCGAAGCTGATCGACGCGCCTCCGCACAACATCAAGCTTCCCGAGATCGTGGCTCAGGCCAATGATTTCGACCTCGTGGTGCTCCACACATCGGTGCCGTCGTTCAAGTCCGACGTGAAGACCGTCGAGGCGCTCAAGGCCGCCAACCCGAAGCTCATCGCCGGGCTCATCGGCGCCAAGGTCGCGGTCGACGCGGCCGGCGCCATGGCCCAGGCCCCGTGCATCGATTTCTGCGCCCGCAACGAGTTCGACTTCACCGTCAAGGAAGTCGCCGACGGCACTCCGATGTCCGAGATCAAGGGCCTGTCCTACCGGGACGCCAACGGTGTCGTGATCCACAACGTGGACCGCGAGATCATGACCGACATGGACCAGCTTCCGTTCGTGACGAGCGTCTACAAGCGCGATCTCCAGATGGAGAAGTACTTCATCGGGTACCTCAAGCACCCCTACATCTCGTTCTATTCCGGCCGCGGCTGCAAGAGCCGCTGCACCTTCTGCCTCTGGCCCCAGACGGTGGGCGGCCACACCTACCGCACCCGCTCGGTCGCGCACGTGATCGAAGAGATCAAGTACTGCCTGAAGGAGTTCCCGCAGACGAAGGAGTTCTTCTTCGACGACGACACCTTCACCGACAACCTGCCGCGCGCCGAGGAAATCGCCCGCGAACTCGGCAAGCTCGGCGTCACCTGGTCGTGCAACGCCAAGGCGAACGTTCCGCGCGACACCCTGAAGGTGCTCAAGGAGAACGGCCTGCGCCTGCTTCTGGTCGGTTACGAATCCGGCAACCAGCAGATCCTCAACAACATCAAGAAGGGCATGCGCGTCGAGGTGGCCGAGCGGTTCACCAAGGATTGCCACGACCTCGGCATCGCCATCCACGGCACCTTCATCGTCGGCCTGCCCGGCGAGACCCGTGAGACGATCCAGGAGACGATCGCCTTCGCCAAGCGCATCAACCCGCACACGATCCAGGCATCGCTGGCGGCCCCCTATCCGGGCACCTTCCTCTACAAGCAGGCCGTGGAGAACGGCTGGCTCGACATCGCGAACGCCGAGCTCGTCGACGAGAACGGCGTGCAGATCGCGCCGCTGCATTACCCGCACCTGTCGCATTCCGAGATCTTCGCGGCGGTGGAGGAGTTCTACCGGAAGTTCTATTTCCGCGCTCCGAAGATCGCCTCCATCGTCTCCGAAATGGTCCGTTCGCCCGACATGATGAAGCGCCGCCTGCGCGAAGGCGTGGAGTTCTACCGCTTCCTCAAGGAGCGCCAGGGCACCGCCAAGGCCGCCTGAGCCTCGGCTCTCGCATCGACGCATGACGGCCGGGCTCGCTGCCCGGCCGTTTTCGTTTCCGGCAGGGACCCGGTCGTTCGCAGAGCCGCGGGCGAGAGGCGAAAAAGCCGGTTCCCCCTTTCCGCATCATGCTCTAGACGCTTTCCCCGACGGAACCGGTCGCGCGACGCCTTCCGGCGCGGTCAGCGATGAGAGGATTCGTCGTTCCGCTGTTTCGGCAGCCTCGAAAGCTCTCCGGCGCCGGCCCTCGGGCAGCCGGGATCGGGCCCTGCAGGCCACGCGCCTCCGCCCCGTCCCCGCGGCGCCGGAGGGTGACCGGCCAAGGGGAAGGGTGCGATGTCCGAGCTGTCCATCCTTTTCGTCGTCGGCGCGTTCGCCTTCGTGGGCGGCCTCGCGATCACGCGGACGCACCGCGCGTTCCGCGGCCCCCTGTCCCGCATCGTCCACGAATGGGAGCACGGGCTGCTCTATCGCGACGGGCGCTTTGCCGGAGATCTGCCGCCCGGGCGCTACCGGACCCTCGGGTGGGGCGACCGTCTCGTGGTGACCTTGCCGAACGTCCCAACGTTCGAAGGCCTGCACGGCGTCGAGGTCACCAGCGGGGACCGGCTTTCCTTCCGCCTGTCGGCCACGCTGGTCTTCGAGGTGATGGAACCGCGCGTCGCCCATGAAAACCGCTACCGGGACAGCCTGCAGCGCGCAGGAACCGATGCCCTGATCCGGCTCGCGGCGGCCCGTACGCTCGAAACCCTGCTGTCCGAGCGCCCCACCCTCGACGCCGCACTTCTCGCCTTCCTCGACAGGCCCGTCGCCGGTTGCCGGATCACCGGTGTGACCGTCAGCGCCGTGACCCTGCCACCCGAGGTTCGCCGGCTTTATGCCGAGGTCGAACGGGCGCGGCTCGAGGGCCAGGCCTCCCTGGAGCGGGCGCGCGCCGAGCAGGCCGCCCTTCGCTCCCTGGCCAATTCGGCCCGGATGCTGAAGGGCAATCCGGAACTCATGAACCTGCGCCTGCTCCAGGCGCTCTCGACGTCGGGCGGCAAGGGCGGAGCGACCCTGGTGCTCGGCCGCGAGGCCTTCGCCGCATCGGCGCCCGGTGGCGGAGCAGCTTACTCTGACGAGGACTGAGCGTGGCCCATAAGAAACGCCTGATCGTCACCGCCGACGATTTCGGCCTGAGCCTGGCGGTCAACGAGGCGGTGGAGCAGGCCCATCGCGAGGGCATCCTCACGGCCGCCAGCCTGATGGTGGGCGCGCCCGCCGCCGCGGATGCGGTCGCTCGCGCACGGCGCCTGCCGTCCCTGCGCGTCGGCCTCCACCTCGTCATGGTGGAGGCGTGGCCGACCCTGCCTGCCGCCGACCTGCCCGACCTCGTCGGACCGGACGGCCTGATCCGCAGCGACATGGGCCGCCTCGGCCTCGACCTCGCGGTGAAGCCATCGGCGCGCCGTCAGCTCTCGGCGGAGATCACGGCGCAGTTCGAGGCGTACAAGGCGACGGGCCTCCCCCTCGACCACGTCAACGCCCACAAGCATTTCCACGTGCACCCCTTCATCGCCGGGCGCGTCCTGGCGATCGGCCGCGGCTACGGCATGCGGGCGATCCGGGTGCCGCGCGAGCCTCGCGCCGTGCTGCGCGCCGCCGAGCCGGGGGCCAATCCGAAACCCGCCCTCGACATCGCCCCCTGGGCCGGCCTCCTCGCCGTCCGCGCCCGTCAGGCGGGCCTGCTGATCCCCGATCGCACGTTGGGGCTGGCATGGTCCGGCGCGATGACACCGCGGCGCGTGGCGGGGCTCCTCCGCCACCTACCCGACGGCCTGACCGAGCTCTATACCCATCCCGCCACCGGTGGCGGCTTTCCGGGCGAGGCACCCGGCTATGCTTATGCCGCCGAGCGCGACGCCCTGATCGCGCCGGAGACGATCGCGGCCCTGGCGGAATCCGGGGCGGTGAGGGGCGGGTTTTCCAATTTCGCGTAGGCGGTCGACCGCGACCCGATCCCCATCAAAGAAAAAGCGGCCGTCGCTTCACGCGACGGCCGCTTTTTTACGGACCGGTCCCTGGCCCTACTTCACGGCCACGGGCTCGGGCTTTGCCGCCCTGAACCCTGCCACGGCGTCCTCGCCCTCGGGGCGTTTCGGGTCCGGCTTTTTCGGCGGCGGGCCGAGGAAGGCCGGGACCACGAAGAACGCGGCGATGAGGGTGAAGAACAGCGACAGGGCGAGGAGCTTGCCCATGCTGGCCGTGCCGGGATGACTCGACAGGACCAGGGAGCCGAAGGCCGTGCCGGTGGTCAGGGCGGAGAAGAAGATCGCCCGCGTCAGGCTGGAGGCCAGCATATCGGTGACGCCCGCCCGCCAGGCGATGACGTAGTAGATATGGAAGGCCACGCCCACGGCGAGCATCAGCGGCAGGGCGATGATGTTGGCGAAGTTGAGCGGCATGCCGACCACATGCAGCGCCATCAGCGTCCATAGCGTGGCGAGCACCAGCGGGCCGAGGGTCATCGCCACGTCCCAGGGCTTCCGCAGGGCCACCGACAGGATGATGAAGATCGCCACCAGCGCCGTCAGCGCCGCCTGCACGAAGGCGCCCAAAATGGTGTAGCTCGACGAGGTCGTCGCCACTGGCGCGCCGGTCGCGTGCGGGGCAACGGTCTGCACCTCCTTGGCGAAACGGCGCAACACGACATTGTCGTTGGCGTCACCGCTCGGATGCACCTCGATCCGGGCGCGGCCGTCGGCGGCGATCCACTCGGCCTTCAGCTTCGGCGGAATGTTGGCGAGGGTGACCTTCTCGGGGGCCAGCATGCCGCGCAGGCGGTTGAGCAGGGTGGCGAGATCGGTGGTGACCGCCACGTTGGCGGCCTGACGCAGCTGCGGCGTAGCCGTGGCGAGGGAATCGAGGGTGCCGGAGAGCGCACCCGCGGCCTTGGCTCCGGCGGCGTCACCGGTGGCGATGCCCTTGAAGGCGGTGGCCGCCTCCTTCAGCGCCTTCACCGTGTCGGCGTCGGTGGGCGGCGGCGGCTTCCTCGCCGGGTTGAGGATGGGGCCGAGGAGCTCGGCCGTCTCGGCGATGGTCGCGAGCTTCTGATCCTGATCCGGGGGGACGAACGTGTCGATGTCGATCACCCGGGCGACCGAGGGCAGGGCCTTCAGCTTGGCCGCGAGCTCGGGCACCGCCTGTACGTTCGGCGCGATCACGTCGATGAGGTTGGGGCTCGTCTCCGGGTCCTTGATCAGGTCGAGATAGGTCGAGATCGATTCCACCTTGGTGCTGCGCAGGTGCATCGGGTTGGAATCGAAGGGCAGCTTGAACAGCAGCGGAATGCCCGCCACCGTGATCACGCCGACGATGATGAGCACGATCTTGCGGTTCTGGATGATCCAGTGGTCGACGCCGGCGAGCCATGTCGTCTCCACGGCCCGCGCCTCGCCCTTCGGCTTGAACACCGCGATGAGGGCAGGGAGCAGGGTGAGAGAGAAGAGATAGGCGACGATCATACCGACGCCGGCGATGAGGCCGAGCTCGGACACGCCGCGGAACGCCGTGGGCAGGAACGCGAAGAACCCCGCCACAAGGGAGATGGCGGCGAGGCTCAAGGACCAGCCGACGCCCCGCGCGGCGGCACGGATGGCGTTCGCCAGATCCGGTTGCTCGAACCGGTCGGCCCGGTATCGCACCGCGAACTGGATCCCGAAATCGATCCCGAGCCCCACGAACAGGGCGGCGAAGGCCACGGAGATCGGGTTCAGCTCGCCCACCATCAGCAGGCCGAGGGCCGCGGTGACGATGAGGCCGGCGAAGGTGGTGATCAGGACGGCGCCGACGAGGGAGGCCGAACGCAGGGCCAGCCAGACGAACAGGATGATGGCGCCGGCCGTGACGCTGTAGTTGAGGAACGCGTCCTCGGCGAGGGTGGCGAATTCGTCATCCGCCACGGCAACCGGGCCGGTGAGGCGCATGCGCGGGTTGTCCGCCGCGTCGAGGCCGCCGAGGGTGTTGATCTTCAGGTCGGTGGCGATGCGCCGGACAAGGGCGGAGGCTTCGGCGCCCGGCTGGAGCGCCGCGTAATCCAGCTTGGGCTGGATCATGATGAACTTGCGGAGTTCCGTACCCTGGGCCTTGCCGTTGGAGAGAAGCAGCTGCCAGGACAGGCGGGCCGGCTCTCCCGCCAGCACCTTGCGCAGCACCTCGTCGATCCGTGTCATCGGACCGTCGAGATCCTCGAGCTTGGCGTCGCCGCTTTTGATGCCCCGGGCGCCGAGGCCGAGCACCCGCATGAGGCCGCGGAGGGACGGGTCGGCGGCGAGCGGACCGAGCAGTCCCTGCTGCTGGACGAGCTGATCCATGGTCTTGGTGAGCTCTTCCTGCGGCATCAGCAGGAAGCCGTTCTTGTCGTAGAACGGGCCGCCATCCGGGCGGTAGACCGTCTCGATCTGATTCGGATGGTCCAGGAGGGCCTGGGCCAACGTGGCCGCGGCCTGTTCGGCGACCTCGGGCGTCTTGCCGTCGATGACGGCGACGAGGGTGCCCGTCCGTTGCGGAAACGCCTTCTCGTAGTTGATCTCGTCCTGGCGCCAGGGCACATCCGTGTCGATGAGACGCTCGACATCGGTGTTGATCCGGAAGAGATGGGCGGCGAGCGCCGCGCTTCCGACAGTGAGGAGCGCCACCAGGCCGATGACCAACCAGCGGCGTTGGACGGAAAACGCAACGAGACGTTCGATCACAAGTATCCTGCCTGACTAGCGACGCGGGCCCCACCTGAACGAGACCGGCCGGTCTCGCGGATGCGAGCGACAGGCGACGATCTCGGCGCGGAACCGGTCTTGGTCCAAGGGTCGGTTACCACCTGTCGAGGCAATCCACGAGTCCCGGCGGTATATCGAGACGTGTCATGCCTCTGCGACGGCCAGCCTCGAACGAGGGTGTCCGTACTCATCGGCAGGCGGAAATGCAACGCGGCCCCATGCTCTTGTCCTGCGGTCGAAGTCATGTGCGCCCGCGCACCGCACCATGTCGACGCCTCGACGGAACGTCGTCCAAGGCCGTGGGCGGGACACCCGTCGCTGTGGGGGCGCGCAGTTCTGACATTCGCTGGCCGAATAGGAAAAAGCACCACGGTTCGGCTTAAGGACAGGATATCGCCAGTATCGGAAGCGCGACGACATGCGCCTCCCCTGTGGCCGTATTGCCCCATCACCGCTCAAACACGCATCGTGCGCTGGCCGCGCGGGTGGATCAAGATCTGTTCCAGCCTAGTGCGCTGGAATTTCGCCGCTTTTCGCGGTAATGCACCGGTTCATATCGGGGCCAAAAACAAGGAGCCGCGTCTTGGGTATTCCCCTCCGTTACGTCGCGAAGATTGGCGGCTACATTCTCAAGCAGCACCTCACCGGTCGCAAGCGCTACCCGCTCGTGATGATGATGGAGCCGCTGTTCCGCTGCAATCTCGCCTGCGCCGGCTGCGGGAAGATCGACTATCCGGACGAGATCCTGAACAAGCGTCTGCCGGTGGCCGACGCCCTGGAATCCGTGCGTGAGTGCGGCGCACCCATGGTCGTGATCGCCGGCGGCGAGCCGCTTCTGCACAAGGATCTGCCGCAGATCGTCGAAGGCATCATCGCGCAGAAGAAATTCGCGATCGTGTGCACGAACGCGCTGCTGCTCGAGAAGAAGATCAAGGACTACAAACCCAGCCCGTACTTCACCTGGTCGATCCATCTCGATGGCGACAAGGAGATGCACGACCAGTCGGTGTGCCAGCGCGGCGTCTACGACAAGGCCGTCTCCGCCATCGCGAAGGCCAAGGAGATGGGCTTCCGCGTCACCATCAACTGCACCTTCTTCAACAATTCCTCGGCGGACAAGATCGCCGACTTCTTCGACACCGTGACGAAGCTCGGGATCGACGGTATCACCGTCTCCCCCGGCTACGCCTACGAGCGCGCTCCCGACCAGCAGCACTTCCTCAACCGCAAGGCGACGAAGGACCTGTTCCGCGGCGTGTTCCGGCACGGCAAGGAGAAGGGCCGCCAGAACTGGACCTTCCAGCAGTCGGGCCTGTTCCTCGACTTCCTGGCCGGCAACCAGACCTACCATTGCACTCCGTGGGGCAACCCGACCCGCACCGTGTTCGGCTGGCAGAAGCCCTGCTACCTTCTCGGCGAGGGCTACGCGGCCACCTTCAAGGAGCTGATGGAGGAGACCGACTGGGATTCCTACGGCACCGGCAACTACGAGAAGTGCGCCGACTGCATGGTCCATTCCGGCTACGAGGCGTCCTCAGTGGTCGATTCCGTGAAGAAGCCCTGGAAGCCGCTGATCCACGCCATCCGCGGCATCAAGACCGAAGGCGAGATGGCTCCCGAGGTCAGCCTCGAGAACCAGCGCCCGGCCGAGTTCGTGTTCTCGCGCAACGTCGCGCAGAAGCTGTCCGAGATCAAAGCTTCGGGCGTCGACACCAAGCGCGAGGCGCGCAACCGCACGGCGGCCTGAACCCGCCGCACGCGATGCGTGCCTGAAACGAAAGCCCCGCGCTGCCGATGCAGCGCGGGGCTTTTTCGTGTGCGCCGAGATGATGTCCGGGCGCGTCAGGCGTCCGGAAGGCCGAGGCCGGGGCCGAGAGTGGCCCGGCACCGGGAGAGCGCCGCGAAGGCTTTTCCCGAATCCCTCGCCAGCCGGATCAGCGCGGGCAGATGGGTCGGGTTCCGGCCGAGGGCAGTGAGCACCGCGAGGATGTCGGGGTCGCCGTTCGGCTTTAGCGCCGTCGTGACAAAGGCGGGCAGGGCGCGCTCGGCCGGGTCGCAGACCACGCGAATCGCCGCGAACGGAATGCCGTGGCGGGCCGCGAAGTCCGCAGCGACGTGGGATTCCATATCGACCGCCGCCGCTCCGGTGCGGGCATGGAGTTCGGCCTTCGCGGTCACGCTCACGACCGCCGCGTCCACACCGGCGAGGTCGGCGGACAATGTCGTCAGATCGGCTCTCGACAGGGCGGAGTGAATCGCGTCGCGCAAGACGACATCGGTCTCGCGGCGTCCCGTGTCACCGACGATGCCGGTGGCGATCACCACGTCGCCGGGGAGCAGGGATGGATCGAGTCCTCCCGCGATGCCGAAACTCACCACGGCCCGGCAGCCTGCCGTCACGCGCGCGTCGAGCAGCGCACGCAGGCGCGCGGGCGACCCGCCGGCCCCCACGGCTTCGATTCCGGGACCGGCGGCGAGCCGGGCCTCCTTGGAGAGGCCGGTGACGGCGAGAATGGGAAGCATGGGATGTCCAGCCAGCGCTCCCTCCCCCTCTGCGGGGGAGGATGGCCCTGGCGTCAGCGAGGGTCGGGAGATTTCTGGAGAGGTCGCCCCCTCTCCCGCTGCTCTGCAGGCACCCTCTCCCACAGAGGGGAGAGGGTCGAGGAGAACCTACATCCCGTAGGCGACGGACCGCGTGTTGCTGCGCTTGAGATTGCGGTAGCGCGCCATGGCCCAGAGCGGGAAGAACTTCGGGTAGCCGTGGTAGCGCAGGTAGAAGACCCGCGGGAATCCGGTCGCCGTGTAGCGCTCCTCAGACCAGAAGCCGTCGGCTCCCTGCGTGCGCGTGAGGTAGTTGATGCCCCGCGTCACGGCCGGATCGTCGGCCTCGCCGGCCGCCATCAGCGCCAGCAACGCCCAGGCGGTCTGGGAGGCGGTGGAGTAGCCGGGCTCGAAGGCCGGATCGATCTTGTAGGACGAGGCGTCCTCGCCCCAGCCGCCATCCGGGTTCTGGATACGGATGAGCCACGCCACCGACCGGCGGATCTCCGGCGAGGCCGGGTCGACACCGGCGGCGTTGAGGGCGCACAGCACCGACCAGGTGCCGTAGATGAAGTTCATGCCCCAGCGACCGTACCAGGAGCCGTCCTCCTCCTGATCGTCGAGGAGGTATTTCACCCCGCGATCGAGCGCCTTCGAGGTCTCACGGGTCTCGCCCAGCTGCGAGAGCATCGAGACGACGCGCGCCGTGACGTCGGCGGTGGGCGGATCGAGCAGGGCGCCGTGATCCGAGAACGGGATGTTGTTGAGGTAATGGTGGTTGTTGTCGGCGTCGAACGCCGCCCAGCCGCCATCGCTCGATTGCAGACCCTCGACCCATTCGCGGGCGCGGGCGATGGAGACGGCGTAATCCGGCACGTCGGCGACGAGACCGTGCTGGCGCGTCGCCCGGTCCATCGCCATCACCACCACTGCGGTGTCGTCGAGGTCGGGGAAGTGCGGGTTGGCGTATTGGAACGCCCAGCCGCCGGGGCGGACATTGGGGCGGCCGGCCGCCCAATCGCCCTTGATGTCGAGCACCTGGAGCGGACGCAGCCAGTCGAGCCCGCGCCGTGCCTGATGCTCGGCATCGGGTCCGCCGGCTTCCAGCAGGGCATGGCCGGCAAGGGCCGTGTCCCAGACCGGCGAGAGGCAGGGCTGGACGTAGGCTTCGTGCTCCTTGACCACCACGAGCTTCTCGACCGCCTCGCAGGCGATCCGAACCTGCGGGTGATCGGCCGGATAGCCGAGCACCTCGTACATGAGCACGGTGTTGACCATGGCCGGGAAGATGGCGCCGAGACCGTCCTCGCCGTTGAGGCGCTCGCTGGTCCAGGCCACGGCCTTGTCGATGCCGCGCTGACGCCGCTTCTTCGGGAAATAATCCTGCGTGACCTGCAGCAGGCGGTCGATGGCGCCGAAGATCGGCGTCCACGGCCAGGTCGCGTGCGGGCTGCCGGGCCAGGACCGGACGTGGTCGGGCGGCGTCACGAACAATTCGGAGACGCCGAGACCGAGGGGGTTCTTGGCCAGCGGCTTCTTGGCCTGCAGCACGAGCAGGGGCACGATCACGCAGCGCGCCCAGTACGAGATCTTGTCGAGGTGGAAGGGAAACCACTTCGGCAGATGCATGATCTCGACGGGCATCACCGGCACGGCGCGCCACGGCACCTCGCCGAACAGAGCCAGCAGGAAGCGCGTGAACACGTTGGAATTGGCCGCACCGCCGCGCGACAGGATGGCCTCGCGGGCACGCCGCATATGCGGGGCCTCGATCGAGTCGCCGACGAACTTCAGCGCGTAATAGGCCTTCACGCTGGCGCTCATGTCGAACGGCCCATCGTGGACCAGCGACCAGCCACCATGCTTGCCCTGCGTGCGGCGCAGATAGTTTCCGATCTTGGCCATCAGGTCGGGCGGAATGGTCGTCGCCCGGAACTGGTGGAACATGATGTATTCGGACGGGATCGTCGCATCCGCTTCGAGCTCGAAGCACAGATGCCCGTCCGCATGGACGAGATTCGTCAGGGCCTGCGTCGCCCGCATGACTCCATGCTCGACGTCGTCCAGGGAAATCTCCTGGGTCTTGGGACGCTGGAGCGTCTCGACCTTCTTGAATGCCTCTCGCATCGTCCTCGCCTCAAGCGCCGCCTGACGCGGCCCCTCTCTCACGCCGCGCCGCGCGTCATAGCTTCACCGCGTCCACGCGCTCCCTTGAGAAGCGCCTGTGCGGCCGTCGTTCCCGAACGGATCGCTCCCTCGATCGTCGATGGCAGGCCGGTCGCGGTCCAGTCGCCTGCCAGGACGAGGTTGTCGTGGGCCGTCACGGCGCTCGCGCGCCGTGCGGCCTCTTTGGGCGTTGCCGCAAAGGTCGCCCGTTTCTCCTTGACGATCTGCCAGCTTGGCAGTTCCGGTGCAAGTCCGGTCAAAGTCGAGAGCTCGGCCCAGATCTGCTTCGCCAAGTCTTCGCGCGGCACGTCCAGCAGGCGGTCGGCACCGCTGATGGTCACCGACAGTCGGTCCGGATAGGCGAACAGCCATTCCGTCAGACCATTCACCACGCCGAGCAATAATGGCGAGCCCTGTGGAGGAAGGATCGCGAAGTGAGCATTGACGATCGAGCGGTAGGATTGCGGAACGGCCAGGCCCGGCAGGAGATCGGACGCCACCCAGGGCGGCAGGGCCAGAACCACCGAATCGTCGGGACCGAGTGTGATCGATTCGTCGCTGAACAGCAGCGTATCGACACGGCCCGCATCGGCACCGAGTCCGCGCAGGCGACGGCCGAAACGCATCTCGGCGCCGTGCTTGGCCAGATAGGCCAAAGCGGGGTCGATGAAAGCGACAGAGAGACCGCCCACGGCGATGAGCGGCCGGCAGGCGGCGCCGCCCGCGCCCAGGGTTTCGCGCAGGATCGTGGCGGCGAGGCCGACATCGCTCTCCTGCGGATCGGTGTTGAGGGCCGCGAGCAGAACCGGATGCCAGAGGCGCTCGTAGAGCGGTCCGGAACATTCCATGCGCTCGCCGATCGTGCCCGCCCGGCCGGGGGCCTTGCCCGAGGCGGCCCTGAGGATGCTCAGGGCCGCGAGGTAATCCATGGCGCGGCTGCCGGGCACGCGGCGCGAGGCCTGCAGCACCCACCACGGCACACGGCCGGCATTCGGCCGCAGGGTCCAGCGCTCGCCGGTCTTCAGGTCGGCGAAGGGAAACTCGGCCTCGTCCGGCCCGGTCAGGGCATCGGCGGGGGCGCCCACCAGCTTCAGGAAGTCGAGGGACGAGCGGTTGCCCGACAGCAGCAGGTGGTTGCCGTTGTCGATGGTCAGGCCGAGCGTCGAATCGAAATAGGAACGACAGCGCCCGCCCGCCTGCTTGGCGGCCTCGTGCACGATGACGCGGCGCCCCTGCTCGGCGAGCGACACGGCGGCCGAAAGGCCCGCCAGCCCCGCGCCGACGACGTGAACCGTTCCGGTCTGTTGTCCCGTCATCACAGGATCCCGTGACGAAGCGCGACGCCCAGCAGGGCGAGCTTCGAGGGTTTCACGCGCGCGCGGGGCATGGCCCAGCCGCGCTTCAGCACCGCGTCGAGATAGAGCCGGTAGGCCGCCGCCATCAGGCGAGGGGCCTTCGTCTCCTTGCGGGGATTGCGGTCGATGATCGTCCAGGTGTCGCGGTAATGGGCCTCCGCCTCCCTAGCCACGGCGATGCAGACTTCACCGATGCGGGGATGAGCGATGGCGGCCTGGGGCGTCGGATCGGTCAGGCCGATGGCGGAGAGCTTTTCGCGGGGCAGGTAGAGGCGGCCGCGCTCGGCATCCTCGTCGATGTCGCGCAGAATGTTGGTGAGCTGCAGGGCGCGGCCCTCGTGATGGGCGAGGCGGATGCCATCGGCCTCGGGCAGGCCGAAGATGCGCACGGACAGTCGCCCGACCGCGCTGGCGACCCGGTCGCAATAGAGATCGAGGGTGGCCTCGTCGGGGGCGACGATGTCCTCGAACGCATCCATCGCCATGCCGTCGATGACCGCCTGGAAGTCCTCGCGCAACAATCCGTAGCGTCGAATGGGCACCACGAGGTCGCGCACGCGCGGAGCCGGATTGCCGGCATAGAGGGCATCGATATCGGCGCGCCAGCGGTCGAGCTCGGCCGCGCGGACGGGCGCCGGGCCACCATCGTCGGCGACGTCGTCCACTGAACGGCAGAAGGCGTAGACCGCGTACATCGCCTCGCGGCGATCCTTCGGCAGCAGCCGCATGGCGGTGTAGAACGAGGATCCGGCGGCCGGCAGGGCGGCGTCCTGCGCCATCGCGGGTTCCTGGGCGGGTGATGCGGTGGCGCTCATGACTGCGCTCCCTGACTCGCGACGCGCGTGGACTGTCGGCGCAGGATGCGCGAGCGGAACGGACGCCGCGCCAGGGTCGAGGCGATTCCGCCCAGAGCCGTCAGGGCGAAGCCCGCCTTGCCATGATGGACCTTCTCCGAGAGCGGGTCGCGCGTGAGCAGCCCCTTCGTGAGCACCACGGCGAGGCGGTGGATCGCCGCAATCTCGAGGCTCAGGCGCAGGTCGTCGATCAGGTCGGGCAGCACCGCGCCCTCGTCGAGGAGGACCATGGTCCGCTCGGCGAGTTCACGGATGGCCGCGCGCAGGGCAGGGGAGGCCTTGTCGGCGGCGAGCGCGTCCACGGAGACGCCGTGGCGCTCCAGCACGTCCCGCGGCAGGTAGACCCGGTCGTTGCGGCGATAGTCCTTCGCGCAATCCTGCAGGTGGTTGATGATCTGGAGCGCGGCGCAGATCGCGTCCGACGGCCCCCAGACCACAGCCGGGTCCTCGCCGTGGATGTCGAGGACGAAGCGGCCCACGGGCATCGCGGACAAACGGCAATAGGCGATGAGGTCGTCCCAATCCTCATACCGGTTCTTCCGCGCGTCGAGGCGGAAGGCGTCGAGGAGTTCGAGGGCATGCGTCGCCGGAAGGCCGCGCGCGGCGAGTTCCCGCTTCAGCGGCTCCGCCTCGCGGTCGGAGGGCCCCTTGCCGGTCAAGGCGTCGGCGAGGTCGTCGAGGAGCTCGACCTTGCGCTCGGACGACAGTTCGGCATGGTCGGCGACGTCGTCGCCCGCACGCACGAAATCGTAGAAGGCCAGGATCGCGCCGCGATTCTTCGGATGGATCAGGTGGGAGGCGACGGGAAAGTTCTCGTCCTTGTGCCCCTTGCCCGAACGCGCGTCCGTCGCGCTGTCGAGGGTTGCGGTCACTTCAGATACCCCGATTGGCGGAACCAGCCGAGGGCGTCCGACAGCCCCTCGCGGTAGGGCCGCGCGGAATAGCCGAGTTCGGCCCGTGCCTTGGCATCGGTGAAGAACATGCGGTAGCGCGACATCTTGATGCCGTCGATGGTCGCGAAGGGCGTCTTCCCGGTGATCCGGGCCATCTGTTCGGAGATGAACGCGATCGGGTAGACCACGGCGCGCGGCAGGTTGATGGTCGGCGCCTTGCGGCCAACCATGCCGGCGATGTCGGCGAGCATCTGCGACAGCAGGACGTTCTCGCCGCCCAGGATATAGCGCTCGCCGGTGCGGCCATGGCGCAGGGCCAGGAGATGGCCGTAGGCGACGTCGTCCACATGGGCGAGGTTGAGGCCGGTATCGACGAAGGCCGGCATCCGGCCGAGGGCCGCTTCCACGATGATCCGGCCCGTCGGGGTCGGCTTGACGTCGCGGGGGCCGATGGGCGTCGACGGGTTGACGATGACCACGGGCAGGCCGTTGCGGGCCGCCATCTCCTCGACCACGCGCTCGGAGACGACCTTGCTGCGCTTGTAGGCGCCGATGGCCGTGCCGGGGGTGAGGGGCCGCGTCTCGTCGGCAGGCGTGCCGTCGTCATGCGGCTTGATGGTCGCGACGCTCGACGTGTAGACGATCCGCTCGATACCG
Source organism: Methylobacterium sp. Leaf85 (assembly GCF_001422125.1). Classification (NCBI taxonomy): domain Bacteria; kingdom Pseudomonadati; phylum Pseudomonadota; class Alphaproteobacteria; order Hyphomicrobiales; family Methylobacteriaceae; genus Methylobacterium; species Methylobacterium sp. Leaf85. Next base: position 516,506 of record NZ_LMME01000023.1, read on the forward strand.
GCCCGGAGGGCTTCCTCCATGAGGATCACGGCGCCGTCGCGGTTGGTGCGGACGATCTCTTCCGGGTCCGGCGCCCAGAGCCGGTAATCGGCGGCGGCATGGACGAGGTAACGCTGGCCGGCGAGCGCGGCGGCGACCGACGCGCGGTCACGCATGTCGCCCTCGACGATCTCGACGTCGTTCCACACGAGGTTGGTGCGCGGCGACGAGGCCCGCACCATGATCCGCACGGAGAAGCCGGCCTTGCGGAACACGTCCACGAGGGCGGCACCGAGGAACCCACTCGCTCCGGTAATGAGAACCGGGCCGGCATCGTAACGGCTCTCGTCGAACCTGCCGGAAGGGGTGGCCTCTGTCATTTCTCTCGTAGGGTCAGGGGATTGGACAAGGAGACGCGCCGGGGCGAACCGGCATCATGCCCGGCCTTTTCTCATCGTTAGGCGGGGCGAACAAGCGCAGCGCGGCCACACACGGAGACTTCCGTGCGCGGCCACACGCCGGGGGCCTCAGGTCAGGCGAGACGCAGGCGTCCGGCCTTCTGTTCGGGCAGAGCGGCCTGGACGGTCCTGACGATGCCGTCGGCGTCGAGGCCGGCCTCGGCGTACATCGCCTCCGGGCTGTTGTGGTCCTGGTAGGTGTCCGGNGGCAGAGCGGCCTGGACGGTCCTGACGATGCCGTCGGCGTCGAGGCCGGCCTCGGCGTACATCGCCTCCGGGCTGTTGTGGTCCTGGTAGGTGTCCGGCAGCGTCAGCGTCCGAACCCGCACCCGGCCCGTGTCCAGCGCCCCCTTCTCCGACAGGAGATGCAGCACCATGGCCCCGAAGCCGCCCACCGAACCCTCTTCCAGGGTGACCAGGACCTCGTGGCTCGCCGCCAGATCCAGGATCATCGCCTCGTCGAGCGGCTTGGCGAAGCGCGCATCCGCCACGCTCACGGCGATCCCCGCCGTCTCCAGAAGGTCGGCCGCCTTCAGCGCCTCCGACAGGCGCGTGCCGAGGCTCAACAGCGCCACCCGCGCCCCCTCGGGGCGCTTGACGATCCGGCCCTTGCCGATGGGAAGCGGCACGCCGCGCTCGGGCAGGTCGACGCCCACCCCCTCGCCGCGCGGGTAGCGCAGGGCGATCGGGCCGCTGTCATGGGCATGCTGGGTCGCCACCATGTGGACCAGCTCGGCCTCGTCGGAGGCCGCCATCACGACCATGTTCGGCAGGCAGCAGAGATAAGCCAGATCGAACGCGCCCGCATGGGTCGCCCCGTCCGCACCCACCAGACCCGCCCGGTCGAGGCAGAACCGAACGGCCAAGTTCTGCAGCGCCACGTCGTGCACGACCTGATCGTAGGCCCGCTGCAGGAAGGTCGAGTAGATCGCCACGAACGGCTTGTAGCCCTCCGTCGCCAGACCGCCCGCGAACGTCACCGCATGCTGCTCGGCGATGCCCACATCGAAGGTCCGGTCCGGATGCGCCTTGCCGAACAGGTCGATCCCGGTGCCGCCCGGCATCGCCGCCGTGATCGCCACCACCTTGTCGTCGGCATCCGCCGCCTTGATCAGGCTCTCGCCGAAGATGCGGGTATAGGCCGGCGCGTTCGGCTTGGCCTTGGCCTGGACGCCCGACAGCACGTCGAACTTCACCACCCCGTGGTAGCGGTCGGCCGACGCCTCGGCCGGGGCATAGCCCTTGCCCTTCTGCGTCACCACGTGGAGCAGGATCGGGCCCTGGTCCGAATCGCGCACGTTCTTCAGGATCGGCAGCAGGTGGTCGAGGTTATGGCCATCGACCGGGCCGACATAGTGGAAGCCCATCTCCTCGAACATCGTGCCGCCGCCCACCACCAGGGAGCGGGCGTACTCTTCCGCCGCCGCCGCACGCTGGTAGATCGCCTTCGGCAGGAGCTTGCCGAGCTGCTTGGCGGTCTCACGCAGGCCGCGATAGGTCCCGCCCGAGGCGAGCCTGGCGAAATAGGCCGACATCGCTCCCACCGGCGGGGCGATCGACATGTCGTTGTCGTTCAGGATCACGATCAGGCGCGAATGCAGCGCCCCGGCATTGTTCATCGCCTCGTAGGCCATGCCCGCCGACATCGAGCCGTCGCCGATCACCGCGATCATGTTGCGGCGCCTGGGCGCGAGCGCGCCCTTGGCCTTGGCCGACGCCTCGTCGAGGTCGCGCGCCACCGCCATGCCGAGCGCCGCCGAGATCGAGGTGGAGGAATGCGCCGCCCCGAACGGGTCGTAGACGCTCTCCGACCGCTTGGTGAAGCCAGACAGCCCGCCCGGCTGGCGCAGGGTCCGGATCCGGTCGCGCCGCCCCGTGAGGATCTTGTGCGGATAGGCCTGGTGCCCGACATCCCACACGATCCGGTCGTCGGGCGTCTCGAACACGTGATGCAGGGCCACCGTCAGCTCGACCACGCCCAGACCCGACCCGAGGTGACCGCCCGTCACCGACACCGCGTCGATCATCTCCTGACGCACAGCGTCCGCCACCGCCTGAAGCTGGCTCTCGGGAAGCGCRCGAAGAGCAGACGTCTCGTCAAGCCCGTCGAGGATCGAGGTTTCT